>NZ_BKGB01000003.1:0-277961 GCF_008980925.1 Acinetobacter sp. TUM15071
CTTTATTGGTCAATTGTTGATATAATTGATTCTTGCTGGTCTCATCCACCTTTAGAAAAATATATGGAATACAATAGAGAGTTAAAAAATGAACTATTCCGCCTATGTAGTATTGATAAAATACAGTTTACTAGAATTTTAAAAAAATATAACTACCCGAATATACAACGCAACCAAGGTCACAACTTTTTAGAAGATCTTACGGTTTATTTTGAATCCATTATGCCTGTAAGTTCAAATCAAATAAGCAGACTTTTAATATCTATACTTAAGGAAGCAAGAGAAAGTAGAGAATTAGATTTCCTAGTTGACAATGATAACGACACACTAATTGATAATTTTTTTGATTTATATTTGCGACCAGTTTGTTTATTTCCAAATAGCACTCATACTTTTGATGAAGAGAAAAAATTCAAAAAGCATTTAATAAATATAATATATTTTATAAAAACACATCTATTGATTATAAATTTGTTAAATCCATAGAACATATCAAAATCCAACTTTCTGATGTTATATGTGGACTTCTGGGTAGTTACTTTAATTATTTAAAAGAGTTTACTATTCAGTCCCTTTTATCTCACAAAGTAGCTCTGAATCCAAGACAAGTAGAAAACTTGAAATTATTAAGGTTACTAATAGAAAGTTCAGATTATATTCCCAATGGTTTTATTCATAGAACAGCTCCAATGGATAGTGATGCAAAAAGTAACTTTTACCTTTTTGATATGGAACCAGCTGGTTTTCTATTCCTTTAAAAAAATTATTGAGGTGCATCAAATTTCTGTTATCCCTTCATGAATTGTCATTATACCAAATTAGTGATCAACTTCTAAGTAGTACAAAAAAACTAAAGGTGTATATCGAGTTGGAAATGCTACCCTTTCTTGATGGCCTCATGTCACCTGAGTAAGCTAATCTGAGGCACTTTAAAAATAGTTCTCAGCCCTCCTTAGAGGGCTTTTACACATATCCCTACATGAATATTTTTGTTGACAGTCCAAAATATATTTAATACTTTACATATAGTTCATCAAAAAGATGATTGTGTTTAAAGGTTTTCTCAAGGCTTTTAGGAACTGTCTCGGCAATTATTCAGTTTTATTTAAGCCTTCCCTATCAAAGAGCCCTCTCACACTTCGCAGCTCGACCAAAGCCTATAAGCTTCATACATTATTTGTATTGGAGTTTTTATGCAAAAATCTCAGAGTAAAACCCTTCAAAAAAACAGAGTTTTGGCTTATGAATCACAGCGTGGTCTATGCTATTACTGCGGACAACCAATGTGGACAAGTCAACCTGAAAATTTCTGTAATAAATACAGAATTTCTCTCAAATCTGCGAAATTTCTAAAGTGCACAGCCGAACATGTATTCGCACAACAAGACGGCGGCTCAAATCAGCGTGTCAACATAGTTGCTGCATATCTTCATTGCAATAAGACAAGACATAAAGCAAAAAACGCTTTGTCAGTTGAGAAATATAAAGCCAAAGTTATTCGGAGAATGGCCCAAAATAAATGGCACCCTATCCGATTAAGTTAGCGATACCATTATTTATACAGCCCTCAATTGAGGGCTTTTACATATATACAATTAAGCTAATTATTATGAATTCAAGCACCTACTATATGCTTAATTGAAACTAGTTAACGAATAAAAATTCGTGATAAAATCCTATAGACTCTAAATGTAAAAATAAATATCTATACTTTATTAACAATTTAATTCAGAACACAACTATATTCATCTGCAAATTTAATTACACTATGATCAATATTATCAATATAATCGTTAATAAAGATAATACGCACTCCATTTATTTTTCCATCTTTTGAAAAACTCAAATCAAATTTATATAATGACCCGCCTATGACTGGTATAAAACTTTGAATATATGTTGAAAACTTATAGCCATTATCCGAAATACTTAATGCACTATCATAATATCCACCCACCATATAAATAGACTCTTGCACTTCATCATTTGGTACCAAATTCATGCCATTTGCTATAGTAAATTTAATATTATCCCCTTGCTTTTCTAAGACACATGTCTGTTCTCGATCACTAGTAATCAACTCATTAACTTTAAAATCACTAAGTACATCATTTGAACAATTTGTATAGATATCTGAACTTGGTCCTGCTTTACATGCTTCCAAATTTGGAAAGATAACCGGGCTATTAACAGCAACTTTTCTGGGTATTAGAATATTATATTTATTTATATTTTCCATAAAATACAAGTAGTTATTATATTTTAAATCTATTGCTATTCTTAATCCTTTGATGTTATCAAGTATATTTTCATCAAGATCAATAATATCTGTGAAGAACCGAGTTGATGGATCAACATCATAACCTTTTTCATTAAGTTCTTTTACTAGGAGAATATTATTATTATTCATTTTTTCATGAAATGTGGAATAATCTATTAGACTCCCTCTCGCATTATATAGATCACTAGGTAAATATAAATAACCTGACTTATAAGCGATAACCAAATCTGTAAATGGATTTATATTAGTATTATCAGTTGATTTAAACACAACACTATAGTGCATCATATTATCATGATTATTTTTTGAAACTTTTAATCGACAAGGTAATTGATCTGATTTAACTTGTCCTTCCCATCTTCCTTTCTCATCCGTTGTTACAATATCTTTAAACCCTGAATCATCTTTACATCGTGCTGTAACAGTGGCATCGGATAATATATCCCTCGAAATTGCTGTGCCATTAATAGTTACATAAGAGACTACCGGATGGGGTTCCTCTTTAGGCGGAGATTGAATTACAACAGTTGAATCATCTCCACCACATGCAGACAAACTTAAAATTGTTACTAACCCTATAGTTTTCAATGAAAAATTAGACATCTTTATAATCTCCTTTATAAGATTTATATTAATATGAATTAAAAAAATTGAGTATATTAAAAAATCTCAAGATAGTTATATTAAATCAACCTACGACACATTATCCACATTTAATTACTTTTAATTTAATAAACTGTACATTTTAATTGTACAGTAAAATTAGCACTATTATTACGAAACTCGATTGCTGATCCAGCCATAAAAGAACTGCTCCTGTGTAGGGTTACGTTCGCATATTTCGATATAGCGTTGCCCTTGCATGATGTTGAGCACTCGGATTAAGACCTTTTCACCTTCTTTCCTACGTTTGGCCACAAAGGTTTTCAGGGCATTCAAAGTGGCTGGACCATAGATTCCATCAATTACTAAATCTGGCCATCCTCCTTTACCTTGATTGTTCAAAAGATTTAAAGTACGTTGCAGTAACGGTTTGGCAAAGCCAGTCCCACAGTTCACACCTGTATCGAGTAGTTCTTCAGCCACGGCGGCACTGATCGTATTCACTCGATCAAATCGTGGTGAGATCCAGTATTGTTTTCGATAAATGTCTTTGGCCACACTTAATGGCAGATCTCACATGTGTCCTTTAAATCCACTCACACGTGCGACCTCTTCAATGATACCAAACTTGGTCGCTCCTCCTCGATCTGCTGGATTATTTACATACCTACCTTCACGATTGATCAATTCATTTAAATATTGCTCAATGTTCATTTCACTTTCCTTTAGGCAATAAAAAACCGCCATGACGGCGGTATCGATTAATTCTTTAACTGTTAAAAATTATCTTTAAAGTCTTTAACCTCTTTTACGACTTCAAAGATCGTTGATTCTTCCCGGGCATTTACATAATTGAATGACCAGCGGATAATTGCCCAAAATGGTAAGCCTGCAGTAAAGAACAAACCACCTAAGGCGCTTAACCCCGCCCAAGTCGTCGCATAATCATGTAGCCCAAAATGCTGAGACCTACGGCAATCCGTTGGCGCAATTCTTCTCTTAAATCAGCTGGGAAAGATTTACAAAACGAAAATAAGGTATCCATTAATTGCTGTAATGTAATTGACAAATATTCAATAATTCACCTATAAATTAATATAATTTTCATATACCTATAGGTCTAGGAATAAGTGCAATGGAACATCAGAATGATC
Organism: Acinetobacter sp. TUM15071; assembly: GCF_008980925.1. Classification (NCBI taxonomy): domain Bacteria; kingdom Pseudomonadati; phylum Pseudomonadota; class Gammaproteobacteria; order Moraxellales; family Moraxellaceae; genus Acinetobacter; species Acinetobacter sp. TUM15071. The sequence goes on from NZ_BKGB01000003.1 coordinate 4,039, forward strand.
TTCATCCTTTGGTTGCTCCATTAGCATCGCTTAACTACCTGCATGAAGCACATCAATACATCGACAAGAATCTGACAGTGATACAAGTTTATAACTTAATGACAGGTCATCCACCTTTTTGGCTACGTATCGCCTTTAGAATTAGAGATTTTTTAAGTTTAAAGTTTGGAGGCATTCAACCGATCAAAGGCTTTAATTCAGTTAAACCAGAAAATGTTGCGATCAATGAAAAATTGGATTTTTTTGATATAGTGAAAATTACGGACAAGGAATTATATTTACAGTCTACAGATAAACATCTCAGTGTATTAGTCGCATTACAGCTTCAGGAACATGATGAGCTTAAGAATGAGTTAACGGTCACAACCAGTGTGATCACTTATAATTTTTTCGGAAAAATTTATATGCTTCCTGTCTCCTTGGTGCATGATCTAATCGTCAAAAATTCATTAAAAAATCTAAATTAATCGTTCTCAAGAACAACCACTGGAAGTCTTTATTGAGTATTTCTTCCAGTGGGTAAACTTAAGATAGAAGATTCACACAACTATATCTTCATATTAATCCCAAGCTGAAAACCTCGTCCTGGCAGTGGTGCAATATATTTCAAAGGAGAATTATGTGGTCTCGCTTCCTCATTCAGCAGATTTGAACCGTTTAGGAACACATCAATATCAGAATTCTTTAATTTTAAATGCTTGCTAATCTGCATATCGACCATATTGAAGGCTGGTAAAGGCTTTTCTTCCGAAACATTCTTTCCTAGATATTTAGGTTTATCATAATAAATACTTGAGAGGCGTGCAGCCCAATCCCCTTTACTCCACTCTACGCTTGCGCCATAACGGCTTGTTGGCATGTTAGGTAAATAATTGCCATCATTAAATAAGCTATATTGATTTGGATTTAAGTTTTTATTTTTAACAAAATCAGCTAATGTGCCAAGCGTAAACATGCCAAATTGCTGCGTATTGATTTTCTGTTTAAGGTCAATTTCAAAACCTGTGATTTCAGTATCTGTTTGGGTCCAGTATTTGAGTGGTAATCGGTTCGCCGTTTGCATTCCAGAATGCGTGAGATAGAGATAGTTTTCAAATTTCATCTTATATACAGTAGCCTCAAGATTAAAATTTTGATAATTGAACAAAGCTGTCAACTCTGTATTTTTAGATTTTTCAGGCTCTAACTTTTGATTTCCTTGCTCATTAATCATAATAGAATAATGGTTGCCACTCGCATAAAGCTCATTCAGCTCTGGCGCACGCTCCGATACTGAATATCTAAGCTTCATGCCTAGATAGTTATTCATTTTGAAATATGAACCAAAACTGTAGCTTTCTAAATCGAAATTGGTATCTTGCAACTTGGTATTCGGCGAGTTGCGAGATACTTTAAAGTCACTGTCTTTGATTGTGTGATCAATACTTTCTTGACGATAGCCTGCATCGAAAGATATACGATTCAGGTCAATTTTTTCTTGAATAAAGATCGCTTGTGTCTTGGTTTTTATATTAGGAAGATAGCGTAACTTGCCCTGTCCTTCGATAGTTCGATTAGTCTGACTCAGCCCAAGTAAACCATTTAAGTACGGCAAAGGTTGATGTCTGAATAGTAACTCAGTTTGTTTGGTATCAAAGCGGTAATCATTTGCAAGCTGCGTACCTAAATATTCACCTGAACGATTGATCACTTGATTCGCTTTGAAATCGATCCCCTTCAAAAATGGCGTATCAAAATTATATTGACTATCCAATGTATATTTTCGTTGATCCGTCTTTATTCCTACAGGTAGACCATCATCATAAGAAGATTGAAACGACTTATTTTCTAAAGAAAATCCTGGTACGCCGTATGCATTTTTCTGGGAATCTGCACTCAAGCCAATATAGCCATTTTGCAGAAAGTAAGTACTTCCAATCGCATAATGCTGATTTTCCAAATAGCTATTGCCTAGCTTTCGATTGTAATTTGGTGTCACATCGTTATTAATTCTGTTTTCTTTAAACTTGGGTGTATCAGCAATATATTCAGGATTTACTGGATTGATATATGTCTTACCACTCCAAACAGATGAGGGTTTATCGGTATAGAATGAGAATTTTCCATCTGCCCAATCTGGATTTTCAGTCATAAATTGGTCAATATATTTTTGCGATGCGGTGTTATAAATCTGCTGTATGCGCGTATCTTTTTGACAAGCATCTGCCAACGCTGAATTCACACCACCTGTTGTTGGGAAAACTGCACTATTACAAAGTTCAGCTTTACTGTAGCCCGGAATTTTATATGACGATATGTCCTGTTTTGAAAATAAGAAGTTGGTTGAAAAGTTGCTTTGATTATTTAGATTAAGTTTAAAACCATGGGCATCTGCATTATTCCAACCTTTTCGCACAGCCAGCTCTAAATCATGATCTTTCTTGGGAATTTCTTTGCTAATCAGACCATTCTCAACATTTACACTACCACCAATTGCATTTCCGCCGTATCGAACACTATCCGAAGATTTATTGACAAGAATAGACTGATTAAATAACGGATCAAAAGGAATTGCAATATTGCCACTGATTGCATTCATTCCATAAGCAGAGAGCCCATCCTCAAGAATTTGTACTCTATTGCCACTTAAGCTACGAATGACGGGTGCGCCAGCATTGGGGCCAAAGGCACTACTTTGCACGCCTGACACCTGCTTAAGTGCATCCCCTAAAGTTTGATTATGTGTATTGCGATTATCTACAACGATATTGTTCCCGATTGAAAGATCTGTTTCTGCTTTTAAACTAATATTTGGCAAAATTACAGGGTTATCCTGCTCATTTGCAAATGCTTGATGATTGATTAATAGAATGGCTATTGCCAAGGCTTTGTAACGCACATTGAACTCCTTATTTTCAATTGTTATGTTATAACATAACAATTAAGTGTTCAAACAAAACCTAAGCTTCATTTTTCATTCTTAATGTGCGTGAAAAAGATATCGCTCAAATCCTTTTGAGTGATTAAAAATTTTATGGTTGATTAAAGTAATTCAGAGGCAACTTTAGATAGCGGATTCCATTAGACTCAGGTTCTGGGAATCTGCCTGCATCCATATTAATTTGAATCGCAGGAAGAATGAGCTTAGGCATCGACAAAGTTGCATCACGCTCTTGGCGCATTTGTACAAAATCATGTTTAAGCGTTTTGGCATTTAAGTGAATATTGTTTTGTTTTTGCGCTCGAATATCTGTTTCATAAATATATTTATCGCGGCTTTCTGGTTTATAGTCATGACACAAAAGGACGCGGGTATGTTCTGGCAACTGATATAGCTTTTGTACGGAATCAAATAAGACATTCGCACTGCCTTTGGGAAAATCACAACGCGCCGTTCCATAATCAGGCATAAATAAGGTATCACCAATAAAAACAGCATCACCAATCACATAACTTAGACACGCTGGCGTATGTCCAGGTGTAGGTATGTTATATGCCTCTAAATTGCCAATACGAAAATGTTCATTGTCCTTGAACAGATAATCAAACACCTGATGTGTATTAAAATACTTCATATCCATATGATAAATTGCACTAAATGTTTCCTGAACAATCGCAATTTTCTCGCTTATGGCAATTTTTCCACCAAGCTTTGATTTCAAATACTGTGATGCCGTTAAATGATCGGCATGAACATGCGTTTCTAATATCCATTCAACTGTAAGGGCTTGAGATTCAATATAAGCAATGATCTCATCTGCGTGCTGTGTAGATGTTAATGCCGAGGCAGCATCATAATCCAACACACTGTCTATAATGGCACAATGCTTTGTTTCCGGATCATGCACGACATAGCTAAAGGTATTACTGTTTTCGTCGAAGAAAGCTTTGATAACTGGCTGTTGCACTGCATTTCTCCTACTGTTTGGCCCAAAGACGATGAATCAACATACCGAGCAGCATTGCTGCAATAAAATACCAAACCTCAAAATAACCTAGTCCAATCAAGGTCAATGCCGGTGCTGGACAAATACCTGCAATTCCCCAGCCAATACCAAATAATATCGCACCAGTAATCAACTTCTTATCAATTTGATTATTGTTTGGTAAAGCCATCAGCTCTCCTAATAATGTTTTCGGGCTGCGCAAGGCTTTCTGAAATGGGATAAATGCAACTACAATTGCACCAATCATCACAAACATCAAACTGATATCCCACGCACCAAAAATATCTAGAAAGCTTAATACTTTTTCTGGGTTTGACATTCCTGAAACCAATAAACCCAATGCAAATATACTGCCAAAGAGAAATGCAAATAAATTTTTCATTATGCCACCCCTAGAAGATGACGTATTACATATACTGTCACAAAGCCAGCGAACATAAATGTGATTGTGGCTACCATAGAACGTAGCGATAAACGGCTGATTCCGCAGATCCCATGTCCACTGGTACAACCCGAACCTAAACGTGTTCCAAATCCCACTAATAACCCTGCAATGATTAAAGCCAGCGGAGAAGACTGCATAATAATTTCAGGCTGTATAAAAAATTGATAAACGAAAGGCGTAATGATTAGACCTAAAAGAAACCAAAAAGCTGAACTTTTGAAAAAGGTGTTTGGTTGCAATAGTTGTGCAATCAATCCACTCACACCAGCAATACGTCCATTCACATACAGATAGCCAACTGTAGCAAACCCAATCAGTGCACCACCTATCAAAGCTAAAATAATGCTAGCCATGTTCCACTCACAAAACAATATATGTTTTTATAATATGTTAATTTTAATATTAACTAAAGAAAAATTTGATCTACAATTAAAAAAGGCTGAATTACCTTTGGTAATTCAGCCTTTTTTAATTGTAGATCAAAACTACACTTAACGTACTAGATCTTCAATACCAATCAGTTTTGGCAATTTATCAATTACTTTATTCAACTCGGTATTTGCTGGTGAAATACAACCTGTGTAATGACTGAGTTTCGTTACTGTACCATCAGGTTTTTTCCAAGAGAAATAAGCACTTGGTTGGTCTGTTGCTGTTTCTTCACAACCGGTTGTTTTTACATTTGCACCCGTTGCAGGACGATAGGTTTTTAGCTCTTGTTGCAATTTTTTATAAACAGAAGGATCAACTGTTAAATCTTGAGTACCTGTCACCTTGGTATATTGTTTGCCATCGAAATGGACAGCACCTTCAGGTGTAATCTCAACAGAATAAATTGGGCATGCACCAAAACAAGGGCTAGATGAATAGCGAATTGTTTCCTGTACAGTATCTTGTGGCTGTTGAGGTGTTGTTGCGCAGCCAACTAAAGAAAAAGTAAAAAGGCCCGCAATTAATAATTTTTTCATTTGTTGATCCGTTATAAAGTATGTTATTCAAATTTAACAAATAGTAGAAATTTTGTCATTTAGAATGGTGTAAAAATAAGAAATTTCATCTAAATTTACTTAGGCTATTTTGCAATAACCCCAAAAGTATTGCATCAATTGAAGAAAATTAAGAATGGCTTTGAGATTGCAGAATTAATCGAGCAAGCTCTAAATCATCTGCATAGGTAATCTTGATATTGTCTGAACGCCCTTGTACCACTTGTACAAGTTCATTCGCATGTTCTAAAGCACTCGCTTCGTCTGTAATCGTAACTTGGTCAGCCAATGCTGCTTTAATCGCATTTTTAAGAAGACCCAGTTTAGCCATTTGTGGTGTCTGTGCCTGCCACAAAAACTCACGACTCACCGTTTTCTCAATCTGATTTTGGCTTACGACATGTTTAAGCGTATCACGCACAGGGATCGCTAAAATTGCACTTTGATTTGAATGCTGGGCAGATTCAACCAAACGGATTAAACAATCTGAAGTAACACATGGACGTGCAGCGTCATGGACCAATACCCAATCATCTTCATGAGCAATGTCAGATAAATAGATCAAGGCGTTTAAAACTGAATGGACACGCTCAGTGCCACCAATGCAAAAATGTAGCTTATCTTTGTGCTGAAAAGAGAGGGTTTTCGCGAAATTATCTTGCTCACCAATGGCGAGTACACAACCTGCTAAATCTAAGGAATTCAGTCGATTAACCGTATGTTCAAGTACAGTATGATCTTGAATATACTGATATTGTTTTAATTCAGTTTTTGAAAAACGACTGCCCGAACCTGCTGCTGGTACAACCGCCCATAGCTTAGTCTGGGTTTTCATTTGTTGCTGTATCTTCTTTTGCGTTTGGATCGATATAAATTGGTTTGTAATGGGTACTAATGGTACTCATTTGCACAAAAGTTTCATTCGGCTTGACCAAACCTAAATCTAAACGGGCATGCTCTTCAATGGCTTCACTACCACTTTTTAAATCAAAAACTTCAGCGGCTAAAATACGATTTCGCTCTTTGAGCTCAGTATTAATTTCTGCTTGTTGGGTAATTTGTTGAGTCAAAGCTTGGTGAGGAAAATAACCACCCTCACCTAGCCAAAATTGATACTGCAAACTTGCCACCAAAAATATGACAAGCAACAGAATCAATTTACTCGAGGTCGATCGAAACATATCTAGCATGAAAAAATCCCTACATCCTTCTTACAAGGAAGATCATCTGCAAATTCTATATGATTATGAATTTGCAGAGTTTCTGTCTTTTGTAAAGAAAGATGATCAGAAGTATTCAACATAGATAAATTGACCTTAGTTTAGACCTTTGAATTCAGCTTTACCGCGGTAAGCTGCATTCGTTAATTCTTCAATACGAAGCAATTGGTTATATTTCGCTACGCGGTCAGAACGGCAAAGTGAACCTGTCTTGATTTGACCAGCTGCTGTACCTACTGCCAAGTCAGCAATCGTTGAATCTTCAGTTTCACCTGAACGGTGTGAAATCACTGTGCTATAACCATTTGCTTTCGCAAGGTAGATTGCATCTAGAGTTTCAGTCAACGTACCGATCTGGTTATATTTGATCAGAATAGAGTTACCTACTTTCTCATTAATGCCGCGTTGTAAAATCTTAGGATTAGTTACGAATAAATCGTCGCCAACCAATTGGATTTTATCACCAAGGATTGATGTTAAGTAGCTCCAACCTTCCCAGTCAGATTCATCTAAACCATCTTCAATCGAAATGATTGGGTATTGGTTTACAAGACCCGCTAAATAGTCAGAGAACTGGTTACTTGTGAATGCTTTATTGCCTTCACCAGCAAGAACATATTGACCATTTTTGTAGAATTCTGAAGAAGCACAGTCAAGTGCCAGCATAATATCAGAACCAGCTTTGTAACCCGTTTGACCAATTGCTTCAAGAATAACAGTGATCGCTTCTTCATTTGAACGCAAGTTTGGTGCAAAACCACCTTCATCACCAACAGCAGTATTTAAACCTTTTTTGTTTAAAACTGATTTTAGAGAATGGAAGATTTCAGCGCCTGCACGTAATGCTTCAGCAAATGATGTGAAGCCTACAGGCTCAATCATGAATTCTTGAATATCAACATTGTTGTCTGCATGCGAACCACCGTTGATGATGTTCATCATTGGTACAGGCATCGTCAAAGTTGTTTGACCACGAAGATCTGCGATATATTGGAAAAGAGGGATTTTCTTTTCATCTGCAGCGGCACGAGCAGCAGCCAATGAAACAGCTAAAGTTGCGTTAGCACCTAGTTTTTCTTTGTTTTCAGTACCATCAAGCGCAATCATCGTATTATCGATGTCTTTTTGCTCAAATACTGATTTGCCCACTAAAGCATCACGGATAATGGTATTTACGTTATTAACCGCAGTTTTAACACCTTTGCCCAAATAACGTGCTTTATCGCCATCACGAAGTTCTAAAGCTTCACGAGAACCAGTTGAAGCACCAGATGGTGCACATGCACGACCAACAACCCCAGATTCTAAAATAACGTCTGCTTCGATGGTTGGGTTACCACGAGAGTCCAAAATTTCGCGTGCACGGATGTCAACGATTTGGCTCATGAACAATTCCTCTGTTGAATGAAAAACAAGATGCAAGTTATTGCATCAGTGGGTGTCTAACTTTTTGAATCCTTTAACTAAAGTATCCAATTCTTTTAATTGCGCCAAGAATGGCTCAAGCTGAGATAAACGCAATGCACATGGTCCATCACATTTTGCGATTTCTGGCTCAGGATGTGCTTCCAAGAATAAACCAGCCAATCCTGTAGCCATACCTGCACGCGCTAAAGTCGTGATTTGGGCACGACGACCACCAGCAGAATCAGCGCGTCCGCCTGGTGTTTGCAATGCATGGGTAACATCAAAGAATACTGGCACATTCATTTCTTTCATGGTATCGAAGCCAAGCATATCAACAACCAAGTTGTTATAACCAAATGCTGAGCCACGTTCACAAAGAATGAGTTTGTCATTTCCAGCTTCCAAACACTTATGCAAGATATGACGCATTTCATGTGGTGCTAAGAATTGTGCTTTTTTGATATTGATAATGGCTTGAGTTTTGGCCATTGCTTCAACGAGATCAGTCTGACGACTTAAAAAAGCAGGAAGTTGGATGATATCAGCAACTTCAGCAACAGGTGCTGCTTGGTAAGGCTCATGAACGTCAGTGATAATGGGCACATTAAAATGCTTTTTAATGTCTGCAAGCCATTCAATCCCTTTTTCTAAACCTGGTCCACGGTAAGAGTTCAGACTTGAACGGTTTGCTTTATCAAAGCTCGCCTTAAATACATAAGGAATATCTAAGCGCTTGCAAATATCAACATAAGTTTCAGCAATTTCAAAAGCTAAATCTTTTGACTCTAATACGTTCATTCCGCCAAATAATACAAATGGCAAATGATTTGCCATTTGTATATCGCCTAAACGTACAACTTCTTGTGGTTTTAATTGTGACATTTAAACTTTCCCAGTTTATTTAAAACTCAGTACTTACTTTTGGTGCTGATTTTTAGCAGCCCCGATAAAACTAGCAAATAACGGGTGTCCATCACGTGGTGAACTTGTAAATTCTGGGTGGAATTGTACAGCAATAAACCAAGGATGTTCAGGGATTTCTACAGTTTCAACTAAATGTTGTACTGATGAATAGCCTGAAATTTTCATACCAGCTTCTTCAAGTGCTGGAATAAAACGATCATTCATTTCATAACGATGGCGATGGCGTTCTGTAATTTCAGCTTTACCATAAACTTCGCGAGTCTTGGTACCTTCAACAAGCTCAGATTTTTGCGCACCTAAACGCATTGTACCGCCCAAATCAGACTCAAGACTACGTTGTTGTAGCTCACCACGTTCATCCAACCATTCGGTAATTAAACCAATCAATGGATATTTTGTTGAACGGTTAAACTCAGTTGAACTCGCTTCAGGCATTGCAGCAACATTACGCGCATATTCAATTACCGCCAATTGCATGCCTAAACAAATACCAAGGAATGGGATCTTGTTTTCACGTGCATATTGAATGGCTTTCATTTTGCCTTCAGTACCGCGCTCACCAAAACCACCTGGAACCAAGATCGCATCAGCAGTACTTAAAATGCTAATGTCTTGCTGTTCAAGCTCTTCAGCATTGACATAGTCAATCTGAACTTTGACACGGTTTTGGATACCAGCATGTAAAAGTGCCTCATTCACAGATTTATAAGCATCTGGAAGTTCAACATATTTACCGACCATTGCAACACGAACTGTGTATTCAGGGTTCAGTAATGCTTCAACAACGTTATCCCAATCTTCAAGGTTTGCTTCTGGAAGATCATTAAAGCCAAAACGCTCACAGATCAAGTCATCAACATTTTGCTCGTAGAATGTACGCGGAATTTGATAAATCGTTTTCGCATCTTTACATACCACAACGGCACGCGCTTCCACATTCGTGAACAATGCAATTTTACGCTTAGTATCAACATCGACATCATATTCAGTACGGCAGATCAAGATATCTGGCTGAATACCAATTGACAGAAGCTCTTTCACAGAATGCTGAGTTGGCTTGGTTTTTAACTCAGCCGCAGATTTGATATATGGCAACAAAGTTAAATGCATGAGCATGGTACGTTTATGACCAAGCTCTACCATCAATTGACGTACTGATTCCATAAATGGAAGTGATTCGATATCACCAACTGTACCGCCAATCTCAACGATTGCAACGTCGTAACCTTCACCTGCGCGAAGTACACGTTCTTTAATGTTGTCTGTAATATGTGGAATAACTTGAACCGTACCACCTAAGTAGTCACCACGACGTTCTTTATTTAAAACGTCTTGATATACGCGCCCACTGGTAAAGTTATTCAGTTTGGTCATTTTCGCACGACGTAAGAAACGTTCGTAATATCCCAAATCTAAGTCAGTTTCAGCACCATCCTCTGTGACGAAAACTTCACCGTGCTGAAATGGGCTCATGGTACCTGGATCGACATTAATGTATGGATCCATTTTTACCATAGTGACTTTTAAGCCACGAGCTTCCAAAAGTGCAGCAACAGAAGCAGCAGAAATACCTTTACCTAGTGATGAAACCACACCACCAGTGACAAAAATAAAATGGGTCATTGAGTTTCTCGTACAATCGAGCCGAAATCGGCCTACAATGTTGGGCAATTTTACTGTACTCTGCCCCTATAAAGCAAAGTCAAACCGCATCAATTCAAAGAACTATAAACAACTGGCTATTCTATCAGCATTTTCGATAAAAATTTACGGGATTTGTGGATTTTTCATCCATAAATTACGTTTAGCAGGTCAAAATCAGTTAAAGCGATACCTAAAATCTTGCATTCATCACTTTTAAATTCTTTGCTGCTCGTCTGTTTAATTGCAAGCATTTATAAAATATAAACAAACTCAACAATTCACAGGGATTTCTTCACATAGATTTACTGTTATAATTGCTGCTGTCCTAATTTGATATGTTGTTTTAGCAATGGCGAATAAAAAACTTTTAATTTGTGCAGCACTTGCGACTGGTCTTTTATTAACTGCTTGTGTGAAAAAAGAAGAACCAAAAAACGAAGAGCAGCAAGAACAGGCAGCAACTGAGACTCAAACCCAGCCTGAGCCTGAAAAAATCCAAGAGTTCGAGTCTTTAGAAAGTGTTGATAAACATGAGGCTCCAGCGCCTGTTGTAGAAACAACGCGTGAAGAAACACAGAATACGACTACTGAGATTCGTCGTGAGACTCGTCCTGTTCAAACAGAAACCCCTGCTGCAACACAAACACCAACTGAAGCTCCACGTGCAGAAGAGCCGAAACCTGTAAAAACTGAACAAAAACCAGCAAAAACAGAACAGCCTAAAGCAGAACAACCTGTGAAAACTGCAAAACCATCAGCACCAGCTCAAAGTGAAGATGACGCTGTCGCTGCTGCAATTGCCGCTGCAACGCCTGCTTTAAATAACTAATTCATTCGTGAATAGTAAAAAGCCAGTTGCTTTCAACTGGCTTTTTTTTATATCAATAAATTTAGTAATTCTTAAAAAAATCTGCCATCAAACGTGAAGCCCATGACTTCACACTTAAGCTTTCATAAAAACCGCAATGGCTACCCTTTTTGGTTGTGACCACCGCAATATTCTCCATATGCTGGATCTGATCTTTATAAGGTTCCAAATTTTTAATTGAACAGACTGGGTCATCTTCTGAGTTCAGAATCATCAGTGGAATTTTGACATTCTCAAATACATAAATCGGGTTAATGGCTTGGCAATAACTCTGATAATCCTGAAATCCAGCCATTTCAAAGTATTCTTTCTCAAATTCTTCAAGACTCGTTGTCGTCAACACTTTTTCTACAGAAGAAATCTGGCCCCATGTATTCTGATACGGGTAAATAAAATATTTAAATAATTTCTTGGTCATCATTTTACTATAAAAAGGATGCACATTTTTAAAGCCAAGCTCTGTGTTATAACCTGGACACATTGCAAAAGCAGCTTTAAATGGCGTATTTTCACCCTCTTCACCCAAATATCGAACCAATAAACCCGTTCCTGCGGAAGAGCCAACCGCATAAAGATCAGATTTTGGAAACAAGTTTTGAATGTGACTAAGCTGTTCTTTCAGATCACTGGTCGAACCAAAAAGTGAGATTCGAGGGACAGGCATCGGCAGGCCCGCATGACCACGGCGTAAACACAGTGCAATTCGCCAACCTGTATATTCATGCAGATCTTTGACCAATTCACGCATACTTTCAGGTGTCCCTGTAATGGTATGCATAATCACAACAGTTGGTGTTTCAGCAGGAAGATTATATCCATACCACGCAACTGCTGTAATACCCCCATCCTGCATAATCAATCGATCAACACGGTCATATTCAAGTTTAATGGTTTTCTTCCGAATCACATCAAAATACAATAAATGTAGATGTGTATTACTCAGCCAAGGCGTAGGACGATATTTTTGCTTTAACTGTGGTAATTTTTCCAAAACATCTTTAATTTTACCTTTCGGGTCATAATACATTTTGGGTTGCTCAGCACCGAGCACTGAATCGAATAACTCCGAGCCTAACACTTTAATTTTATCGAAAGCAGATATACCCATATTCAATAATCGCCTCTAACGTTGAGTAAATGTTTGCCGTACTAAAGCCGCAACCTGTTGTCCCCAAATGGCATAAATTTCTTTGCTTGGATGAAAACCATCACTTGCCATTGGCAAATCCATTGCTTGAAAAGCTTCAATATCATATTGAATAAATCGAAATTGCGGTTGTGGTGCCAACCATTGCTGTAATGCCTGATTCATTTGTTCTGCATACTTTCCAAATAACCAAGCCAAAGGATTTGGCAAAGCGGGAAAATGCTGCATTGGTGGTACACCGGATACAATAATGAGTTTAGGTTGAAACTGAGTTTGAATATAACTGAATAGCTGTTTTTGTTGTTTAAGCCAAGATTTTGCAGATGTTAGTTTAGTCACATCATTGACACCAATTGAAGTGATAACAACATCATAGCATTGTGGGTCTAATTGCTGTACTGCTTGGAAAACCTGTTGGGTGGCATCACCCGTTTTGGCATGTAATTTCCATTGCAACAGATATTCATGTTGCAGCTCAGAGATAATGGCCCCAGATAAAGCCTGTTGCTGTGTTTCAACACCAACGCCCGCTGCTGCCGAATCACCAAGAATAAGTAAAGAAAGTGGCTGACCCTGCCCAACAATACCATTGCGGTCGCCACTTGCTTCCGAAAGACGTGGTGTATTGTTACGAACTTTCATACCTTGTACGAGTAATACAGGTAATAAGGCAAAAGTTGAAAGCTTTAACCACATTTTAATTCTCTCAATATTACTTAGGCTATTTTACAGCCATTAATTCGGTTGGTATTTGGCGAATCGTGCACCCATTTTCTCTGCCAGTGCCGCCAAACCGCTCATGGGGCGAATCATGACTTCAAAATCAATGATTTTGCCTAGTTCATTAAAGCGAATCATATCGATGCCTTTAAGTGATTTTCCACTCACATTGGCACTGAATTCCAACACCACATTCTCACCATCTTCAGTGTAAAATTCACGGTGATAGGTAAAATTCTCAAAAACCTGAATCACATTGGTCAAAATAAAGAAGACCACATGTTTTCCCTCATAAGGGTTATAAGCAACGGGTGAACGAAACACCACATCATCAGCCAGTAAATCGTTTAAATTGGATAGATCACCTGTTTTAATCATCTGATGCCAATTTTCTAAAGCTTGTTTTGTTGTTTCCAGTGTCATTGTTTGCTTCCTTGAGATTTAATCGATATGTCCGTGAGCATTTCCTCAATAGAAAATGCTCACGGTTTATTTATAGCGTTGCTGCTAATTCAGCACCTTGGCGAATTGCGCGTTTAGCATCCAACTCACCTGCTTCTTTAGCACCACCAATCAGGTGAACGTTTTTACCGTCTGCTTTAAGCTGATCGAACATCGCGGTATAAGACTCTTGACCAGCACAAATCACCACGTTATCGACTTCAAGCACGCGGCTTTGCCCATCTACAGTGATATGCAAACCTTGATCATCCACTTTGTTGTAGCTTGCCCCAGCAATCATTTTCACATCACGATGCTTTAAGCCTGTGCGATGAATCCAGCCTGTAGTTTTACCCAGACCAGCACCAACAGATGCACTCTTACGTTGCAATAAGTAAATTTCACGTTCTGACTTTTCTAACTCAGCTGGTTTTAAGCCACCCACATGCTCATAAGAAGTATCAATACCCCATTCTGCATAGAACTTTTCAGGATTTAAGCTGCCACTATCACCTTCATGGGTTAAATATTCTGCTGTATCAAAGCCAATACCACCCGCACCAATAATGGCAACGCGCTTACCCACAGGTACGCGTTCTTTCAACACTTGGATGTAGCTCAATACTTTTGGATGATCAATCCCTTCAAATTGCAATTGACGTGGTGTCACGCCTGTTGCAACCACGATATCATCATAGTCTGCTTGGCTCAGTTCTTCATAAGTGGCTGTGTGGTTTAGTACCAGCTCAATATTCGGCTGTAATTCAATTTGACGCTTGAAGTAACGTAAAGTCTCGTAGAATTCTTCTTTACCCGGAATGGTCTTGGCAATGTTGAATTGACCACCAATTTGATTGCTTGCATCAAAGATTTTAACTTTATGACCACGACTTGCAGCATATACCGCAAAGCTCAAACCTGCTGGACCTGCACCAATCACCGCAATATTTTTTACCGCATTCGTTTCTTTAAAGATCAGCTCAGTTTCGTAACAAGCACGTGGATTGACTAAGCAAGTGGCAATTTTCATTGAGAAAATATGGTCTAAACAAGCTTGGTTACAACCAATACAAGTATTGATTTCATCGCTACGACCTTCACTGGCTTTTAATACAAACTCAGGATCGGCCAGCATTGGGCGCGCCATAGACACCATATCTGCATGACCAGAAGCCAATACATGTTCTGCCATTTCAGGCGTATTAATACGGTTCGAGGTAATCAATGGAACTGAAACTTGACCTTTTAATTTTTCAGTCACCCATGTAAATGCTGCACGCGGTACTTTGGTTGCAATGGTTGGAATACGTGCTTCATGCCAGCCAATCCCTGTATTGATAATGGTTGCGCCAGCTTTTTCAATTGCTTTCGCCAGTTGAATGACTTCTTCTAAGCTTGAACCACCTTCAACCAAATCCAGCATTGATAAACGATAAATAATAATAAAGTTTTCACCGACTAGATCACGGGTACGCTTTACAATTTCAATCGGGAAACGGATACGATTTTCATAGCTACCACCCCATTCATCATCACGATGGTTGGTACGTGCGGCAATAAACTCATTAATCAGATAACCTTCCGAGCCCATGATCTCAACCCCATCATAACCCGCGTATTGTGCAAGCTTGGCACAGTTAGCAAAGTCATCAATGGTTTGCTGTACTTCCGCAGAGCTTAATGCTTTAGGTTTGATTGGGTTAATCGGTGCCTGAATCGCAGAAGGTGCAACGATCTCAGGCTGATACGAATAACGCCCCGTATGTAAAATCTGCATCGCGATTTTACCACCCGCATCATGTACCGCTTGGGTGATCACTTTATGTTTTTCTGCTTCTGCGATGCTATCTAATTTAGAAGCATGTGCAAATGTAAGGCCTGCATCGTTTGGAGAAATACCGCCAGTTACGATTAACCCAACATCACCTTTGGCACGTTCTGCATAGAATGCAGCCATACGTTCATAACCTTGTGGCGCTTCTTCTAAGCCAACATGCATAGACCCCATAAGGACACGATTTTTTAAGGTGGTAAAGCCTAAATCTAGTGGCTTTAGTAAATGTGGATAAGCTGACATGGTTTCTCCTTTGGCTCGCACTCTGCTAGCTAATGCAACTTGTTGCATAAAGTTATAAACAAGATTTGATTTTTATGCAACATATTGCATAATTCTGATGAGTCATTTTTTTATTATGGAACATCATGTCACTCGCCCATGTTTTACTGACCAGCTTATTGGAAAAACCAAGTACAGGTTTTGACTTGGCTCGTCGCTTTGACCGTTCAATGGGCTTCTTTTGGAATGCGACTCATCAGCAGATTTATCGTGAACTCAACGGTATGCTGAAAAAAGGATGGATTTCTACATTAGAAGAACAAGCTGCCAACAGCCGTAAAAAAACCTATCAAGTTGAACAACTTGGAAGAATACAACTGGCATCATGGATTGAACAACAAAGTGAACCTGCTCAACTCCGTGATGATCTCATGGTCAGGTTAAGAGCTGAAGCTCAACTCGGTGGTAATAATATTTTGCCCGAATTAGAGCGTCACTTAGTATTGCATAAGGAAAAATTAAGGCTTTATCAAGCCATTCATGATAAAGATTTTAAAGATAACGAACCAACTAATCGCGTTTTGTTTATCCATAAGATGATTCTGGAACTCGGTATCATTAAAGAAAATGAATGGATAAAATGGTTGGAACAAATGATTCCTCAACTGAAAAAGTTTGAAGAAGCTAACAATAGTGGAGAAAAATAATGCCGTTTTATACCATGCCCGATCAAGAAAAATTATTTGTACGACGTGTTGGTGAAGGTGAACCTGTGCTCGTCTTATCTGGACTGGGTATGCAAAGCTGGCAATGGCTACCATTCTTATTTGCCAATCGTAAACAATATGAATTTATCATTCCCGACTGGCGTGGTTTCGGCGGCTCAAAGAATTGTGCGATTCCAGCACTTGATGCAATCTCAAGTCATTGGAATGATGTAGATTCACTGATTAAACAATTAAAGCTCGATCAATTCATCCTAATGGGCTATTCCATGGGTGCAACTACAGCTATGCATGGTATGAAGCATGGTGGCTTAGCTGAGAAACTTAAGGCCTATCTGCATATTGATCAAACCCCTAAAATTGCGGTTGATGATTCTTGGCAATATGGTTTATTTGGCCCCAAACATCCTCAATTTAAAAATCTATTACTTGAGATTCAAACGCTATTACTTGACTATAAACATGCTCAGCAGCTAGAGGATTTACCAGATGATATCCGCTATAAGCTGGTCAGCTTATGGGGTGATTTTATTGAACTGCAAGGTAGCAATAATTATAGCCCTAAAATCCTTAAACTTGCCCTGCATCGTCCCTTCTTACAAAAATATCTACTACCGATTCAGCGTTTAGATTATTTACTTTGGTATGTAGAAAACTACCTAAACCATAATGAAGATTATCGAGAAGCCATCGGTCAACTCAGTTGTCCAACCACCTTCTTTATTGGCCGTGAATCTACACTCTACCCAGAAACAGGACAAACACTGATTGCAAATAGCTTAAGTAATGCAAAAGCCGTGTATTTTGAACGCTCTGGACATACGCCATTGATTACTGAACCAAGAAAGTTCAGCCAAGAAATTGGTCACTTTCTTGCAGCTCAATCCATCCAAGCGGCTTGACTCCACAGGCATAAAAAAGCCAGTCTTAAAACTGGCTTTTTTTCGAGATTAATTTTTATTTCGCATTTTTTCAGCAACTTCCAACAACACCTGTGCCGTTTTATCCCAACCTAGGCAACCGTCCGTAACTGACTGACCATAGGTCATATCACAAGAAATTTTTTGATTACCATCCACTAAATGACTTTCAATCATTACACCACGCACTTTCGACTCAGCACGCTCTGCAATAATTTGCTGTAAAACCTGTGGCTGTAATAATGGATCTTTACCACTATTACCATGACTACAATCGATCACTAACGCGGGTAATTGCTTATGCTTGAAATGCATCGCTTGAATCGAAGCCAAATCATAGTTGGTACCCTGATTTGAACCACGTAAAATTAAATGTGGTAATGGATTACCTTCACTATGCAAAATTGCAGGCAAACCTTGTTGAGTCATCCCTAAAAATTGATGACCATGCAGTGCTGATTGAATCGCATCCAAAGCAATTTGAATCGAGCCATCTGTACCATTTTTGAAGCCAATGCTGTATGGCATATGGCTGGCAATTTCACGATGAATTTGAGACTCACTGGTACGCGCACCAATTGCACCCCAAGCCAATAGGTCATCAAAATAACCTGTCGCCATTGGACTTAAAATTTCGCTTGCAATTGGCAAACCTTTCTCGATTAGCTGTAAGTAAAGCTGACGAGACTTTTCTAAGCCGAGTTGTAAATCTGATGATCCATCTAAATTTGGATCGTATAAGAACCCTTTCCAACCCACAGTCGTACGCGGTTTTTCAATATATGCACGCATCACCAAGAATATTTGATCTTTGACCTGTTCTTGTAGTTGTTGTAGGCGATCAGCATATTCAAGTACTGCGATAGGATCATGAATCGAGCAAGGACCTGTAATCACCATTAAGCGATGATCATGTCCAGATAAAATATTCTGAATCGTTTGACGATGTTTTGAAATTTGCTGCGCTAAAGTTGCAGACAAGGGATACTGCGCTTTGAGTTGTGATGGCAAGCTAAGCATTGATTCTTTTGTATGTGTTTGTGGTTGTGTCAAAGCAGTATTTAAAGCATTCATTTTCAATTCCTTTGGACTGGCCTTCTTCGCAGTCCTATCATTTATTTGAGCAAGTGTGATCTAAGCGATGTTGATTTTTTTGCAAAGTAAAACCAAGAAATCTTGCTAAAATATGAATAGTTAAATGTATACATGGTATTTCTCCTAAAATGATGTTTGTTAAAGCATAAAAAAACCTGATCGGTGTTGCCGATCAGGTATTAACTGGTTGGGCAACCCTTTTTGCTGCCCGAAACGCATCAGGCAACTAACAATATTGCCAAAAATAAAAGTATGCGTTTGTGTTTACAGTATGCTTTAACATGTTTATTTCAAATATCTAAAAAACTGTTCCTAACCCTTAAATTACGCACTATTTCAGCATTTGACAAGCACTTTTTATGTTTTTTTAATCAAAACTTTAAAATAGTAAAATTTGACCTTTATTGTTTTCATCCATAGAATAGCTGAAAAATAAACCATTCTGAGATTACGCCAATGAAGTAAGCCCTATTTTTATCATCAAAATCCTTTTTCTTTTTGATGTGCAAAATAGACTTATCTATCATTTAGCAACACCGACTAAAATTATCTATATTTTTCTATTTTGCATATCCTGTTTATGAGGTTTCTTATGACTCAACAGGCATGTATTGTTTCAAACTTATCACTCGAATTAGCCCAGCACAAACTCTTCGATCAGCTTGCATTCCAATTGCCCTTAAATCAGTTTTGCGGATTGATTGGACGTAATGGTCAAGGTAAATCACTGCTGATGACTATTTTACAAAACCAATTCGCATCTGAATTAACCTATTCAGGCCAAATCTCATGGCAATGTCCACATCAGCATCTTGCTCAACTCCAGCGTGTCCAAGTCAATACCATTGCTCAAGCCTTGGAGATTGAAGATTTGCATGCATGCTTTGAACGGATTCAGCAAGGTACCGCTTCATTTAGCGATTATGATCTGGTTGAACATCTCTGGCACCTGCCCCAGTGGAATGGCAACAATTATTAGAAAGTGCGGGATTGCCTACTGCACTAGATACACCAACTCAACATTTGAGTGAAGGCCAAAAAACCAAACTCGCACTTTGTCGGCTATTTCTACTCAAAGATCATTATCTATTACTGGATGAACCCAGTAATCACTTAGATACACGGGGACGAGAATGGTTAATCAGCCAAATGAAACAGCATCCTACAGGTGGGCTTATCATTAGCCACGACCGACAGCTTTTGGCTCATGTACAGGGCATTTTTATACTCAATCAGTTTGGCATACATTATTACGGTGGTAACTACACGCTGTATCAACAACAGCATCAAACACAAGTCGAAGCATTATCACAAACTGTGCAGCAAGAAAAGCGCGAGCTAAAACAGCTTAAAGAGCAGCAGCTTCAAAGCCAGATGAAAGCACAAAAGCGCAAAAAAACGGGTGAAAAGTTAAGAGCCTCAGGATCTCAAGCTCCTATCTTATTGGATGCTAAGAAAGAACAATCTGAGCAATCTCTTTCCCACCTACGCAAACAACAGAGCAAACAGTTTGCAGATGCAAAAGAGGAATTACAACAGAAAAAAACGAAACTTGAACATCTTAAATCACAGTCTTTTGAATTTACTCAAGCTACTGATAAATCAGGTGAAATTTTACGCTGCCAGAAATTACAACTTGCTTATGCAAAAACAAGACCGATTGATCTTGCACTATCGACTGGAGAAAAATTACATTTAAGTGGCGCAAATGGCAGTGGTAAATCCACCTTACTTAAGACGATTCAAGGTTTAATTCCCCCACTTGTTGGAGAGATTTATTGCAAAGTAAATTCTGTTTATTTGGATCAAAATCTTTCCTTACTCAATGAAAATCTATCTGCCGTTGAATATTTATGTGAAATAGATTCAAATCTGACAGAACAGCAAGCACGTACCCTATTAGGAAATTTACAAATCCGTAGAGATAAGGCGCTTAGTCCTTTAACAAAATTGAGTGGCGGTGAACGACTAAAAGTCGCCTTAATAGCTTTAAAACAACAAGCAGTAGATTTATTACTTTTGGATGAACCAGAGAATCATCTGGATATTGAATCTCGGGAGCTGCTCGCACAAGCAATTCGCTCTTTTAATGGTGCTGTGATACTGGTCTCACATGATAAAACTTTTGTTGAAGAATGCGGAATCAATGAAAGCTATTTACTCAGTTAATTTTTATATGGTTTATATCAGCATGGATAAATAGCACCATGCTGATATCAATTTAACGAACCAATCCTTGTGGCTGTAAAATAATCAGGCAAGCGCCACACACAACCACAATACCACCTAAGATATCCCAACGCGTTAGCATAACTTGATCAACATAACGTAACCACATCAGCGCTGTAAAAATATAAATTCCGCCATAGGCCGCATAAATACGTCCTGATGCCGCTGGATGCAACGTCAGCAGCCAAACAAAAATAGCCAAACTTAAAGCTGTAGGAATCCATAACCAATGTGATTTTCCTTGATTCAAAATCAAATATGGAAAATAACAACCTAAGATTTCAGCAATTGCTGTGACGAAAAATAACCCAAATACTTTAAGTACTTGGGTTATAGAGAAAGAAAGTTCAAACATTAAGCAGGTTCAGCACTCGGGTTAATATGATCTTCAAAGACTTCCAATTTTAGGCCAACCTCTTTGCCATTTTCTGTTTTCACAGAAACCGCAACGTTACCACCGTGCTCAGCAAGCTCACCAAACAGAATCATCTCAGCTAACGGCTTTTTCAAATGCTCTTGAATCAGGCGTTGCATCGGACGAGCCCCCATGAGGCGGTCATAACCATTGGCTGACAACCAGTCACGAGCACTTTGATCCACCTCAAGCACCACTTGTTTCTCATCCAGCTGCGCTTGCAACTCTGTTAAGAATTTGTCCACCACAGAATCGATAATTGTGGTTGGAAGTGATTTGAATTGAATCACACCATCTAAACGATTACGGAATTCAGGTGAGAATGCACGTTTCATCGCATCCTGATTGTCTGCACTATGATCTTGTTCAGTGAAACCAATACTTGCACGGACAATACTCTCTGCACCAATATTAGTGGTGAGCACAATAATCACATTTCTGAAATCAGATTTACGACCATTGTTATCAGTCAAAGCACCATGATCCATTACTTGCAATAACAAGTTAAATACATCTGGATGGGCTTTTTCAATCTCATCAAGCAACAGTACACAATGCGGATTTTTATGGATCGCATCGGTTAGCAAACCACCTTGATCATAGCCAACATAACCTGGAGGTGCACCAATCAAGCGAGAAACCGCATGACGTTCCATATACTCAGACATATCGAAACGAACCAACTCTACACCGAGCAATTTTGCCAGTTGTTTAGTGACCTCGGTTTTACCCACACCTGTTGGACCAGCAAATACAAAACTACCCACTGGCTTATCTGGTGCTTTCAGACCTGCGCGAGATAATTTGATCGCTGATGCAAGCGCTGTAATCGCTTCATCTTGACCAAATACAACACGTTTAAGATCACGTTCCAGATTCTCAAGTACAGACTTATCATCTTTAGACACGGTTTTTGGTGGAATACGGGCAATTTTGGATACGATGTCTTCAATATTCTCAACTGAAATCGTTGTACCATCTACTTCCGCTTTCAAACGACGTTGCGCGCCTGCCTCATCAATCACGTCAATCGCTTTATCTGGCAAAAAGCGATCATTGATAAATTTAGCTGACAACTCAACAGCAGCGACTAAAGCTTTATCATCGTATTCAACATGATGGAAATCTTCGAACTTGTTCTTCAAGCCACGTAGAATTTCAATCGTTTCACCAATACTTGGTTCATTCACATCAATTTTTTGGAAACGACGTGATAAAGCATGGTCTTTCTCAAACACTTGACGATATTCTTGGAAGGTTGTTGAGCCAATGCAACGTAAGCTACCATTTGCCAATGCTGGTTTGATTAAATTCGATGCATCCATCGTACTGCCCATACTTGAGCCTGCACCAATGATCATATGAATTTCATCAATGAATAAAATCGCATTTGGATTTTTCTTCAACGCATTTAACAGTTGTTTTAAACGCTTTTCAAAGTCGCCACGATATTTAGTCCCTGCAACCAATGCACCGATGTCTAAACTATAGACTTCAGCATTCGCAAGTGGTTTAGGTGCTTTACCATTAACAATTAACCATGCCAACCCTTCTGCAATCGAGGTTTTACCTACACCTGGGTCACCCACTAATAATGGGTTGTTTTTACGACGACGACATAAAATCTGAGCCGCACGCTCAATTTCTTTTTCACGTCCAATTAAAGGATCAGTTTTACCCTTTTGTGCTTCGATGTTTAAGTTAAGCGTGTATTGCTCAAGTGGTCCAGCATTCGCTGAAGCCGCACTTTCACCTTCAATATCCTCAACTTCTTCTTCAACTTGAATCTCATCTTTACGTGTGCCATGAGATAAATATTGAGTCAAAGTCAAACGGTTAATTTGATGACGCTTTAATAAATAAACTGCAAAAGAATCTCGTTCCGAATACATCGCAACTAAAACATCCGCACCTTCAACCGTACGATCGCCACCACTTGACTGAACATGGAAAATTGCACGCTGTAAAATACGATCAAAGCTCTCAGTTGGATGAGGTGCCTGTTCGCTATTATCACCAAGTTTTGGGGTATGTTGCTCTACATATTCCTCTAATTCTTTACGCAAAGTAACGATATCTGCACCGCATGCTTTTAATGCATTTACGGCTGAGTCGTTATCTAGCAAGGCAAGCAACAAATGTTCAACTGTCAGAAACTCATGTCTCTTTTGACGAGCCATGCTAACAGCCAAACGTAACGATACTTCTAATTGACGACTGAGCATGTAACCCCCTTATCTCTTGGGCTTAATCATAAAAGATAAATCTTTTCATGAAAAAAGCTAATTATTGACTTGATCCGCTGAGCTTCTGTAATCGTTTTAAAGACACGTCTACAAGCCTCTTTGCTTCATATCTTACTGTTAGCATTAGTTGAGTATCTTGGTCAAGATTCAAAACAAAGTATTGTTGTAAAAATTTAATTACAAAGAGAATAAGACTTATCTAATCGTTCAAAAAGCCAGCAAACCTGTTCTTTATTTATGAAAGCGTATTCAACCCATGAAAAATTGTAATACACCACGATCTTAGTTAAAGCCTAACAAATCATTTATAGGTTGAATATAAAGATAGTCAGTATATTGATTCATATTTTTAGCACAAAACAATATATGCCTTAATTTACAGCTTAAATACATATCGAAAGATAGCCTTATTTTCTAAAGACCCATTCGCAAGATACGATTGTCCAAAGTGATATTCAGCAGCTTTTCTTACGCTTTCACTCGTAATTTATGAGCCATACATGGCGTAAGGTCTTGCGCATGAGGAATATATTCCGAAGTGCATTGCTTTTCTTAACGCCTTCACTCACAGCATAGCTGTTCGTCAAATAGATTCCTGATCTTAACGCTGTTACTCGCAACATAGTTGCTCGTCTTGCGCAGCTAAAAAGCTTCGCTTTTTTTAACGCTGCTCAGGTTCGATCTGGCACAATAAAGGATGACCTTGCGCTCGTGCATAGTTATTCACTTGATTTGCTTTTGTTTCAGCAATATCACGTGGGTAAATGCCGGCGGTACCTTTACCTTCGTAATGAACCGTCAGCATGACTTGACTTGCTTGATCAAGGTCCATTCCAAAATAACTTTGCAATACTTCAATAACAAAATCCATTGGCGTGTAATCATCATTCATTAAAACAACCGCATATAAAGGTGGTCGTTTTAATTCTGGAGGGGCAGTTTGTACAACCACCTCACCCTCATGATCCTCTTGCGAATCACTTAAACGTGGACTTAAGTGCCAATCGACATAACCTGATTGATGAAAAGAATTTTTCACTTCACTTAAATTCATTTGACGTTTATATCTTCGCATATTGAGTTCTTAATCTAAAAAATTATTGAGCGTTAGCTTCAGCTTGCGGTATTTCTGACACAAAAGCAGAGCCAACATCGACAGGTTTGCCGCGTTGCCAACTAAAACGTTTGATTACAGGCGTACCAGCCCCAGTTAAACGTACTTCGATAAATTGAGGCATAAAGCCTTTAGGCATTGTCCAACGACCTGTTAAACGTTCAAAATCATCAAAGTTAAAGTTTTTGTCTTCTAAAGGTACAACTAGAATTTCTGTATCTTTAATTAAGCGCAACTCAACCGAACCAGATGCACGGCGTTTATTTGGGCTGACTTGAACTAGATCAATCTGATATTCAAAAGCATTTTCTGGCAAAGACTTAATGGCCATATTTTGAATGGTTAGACTTACACCGCCACGCTGTTTCAAAATGTCACGATAAATCGTATTCATCCCTTCAAACTGCGCTTTATCTGCATTGGCTTGGTTTACTGCTTTGAATAAATCATCAGCATTGCCTACCGCCATATCACGCTCTTGAACAGCAGCATTCAAGCTCTTCGTGACAGAATCCAACGCAGTCTTTTGTTTCTGAACAACATCTACCAATTGCTCAGCATCTGCATCATACCCAACCACAGTTAAACCCTGACGATGACCTACAGTATAACCAAGCGTAAAACTGCCGCCAATTAGAATTACGGCACCAATAATCAAAGGTAAATTCGTTTTTAAGAATTTATTTTTTTCAACGGAACTGTCTGGTGAAGTAGTCGGTTCAACGTTTTCCATCATCATCTCTATCTTTATGATCTACATCAAAGCACACATTAGAATCGAAATTTAAATGTGTGTGAAGTAAAAAAGCGTTTTTTATGGTAATAAACCAATACCTTCCAAACCAGCAGCTTCATCAAAACCGAACATTAGGTTCATATTTTGAATGGCTTGACCTGCCGCACCTTTTACCAAATTGTCTTGTGCAACCAAAATAATCAATTTATTCGGTTGTGGACGATATAGTGCAATTCTTAACTCATTCGTACCACGGACACTACGTGTTTCTGGTGAGCTATTTGCTGGCATAACATCAACAAAACGTTCATTTTTATAGAATTCTTCGTATAATGTTTGAAGATCGATTTGCTGAGCTTGTTCAGTAAGGTCGACATAAATTGTGCTCAGCATACCACGAATCATTGGGACTAAATGCGGCACAAAAATCAGTTGATCAAATTGCCCTTTTTGTCCTGAGATATTTTCAAGTGCTTCTACAATTTCAGGATGATGACGATGTCCTGCAACACCATAGGCTTTGAAATTATCGGCATTTTCGCTGTAGATCATGCCCAAGCTTGCTTTACGACCAGCACCAGACACACCAGATTTAGCATCAATAATAATGGTTTGTGTATGAATCAACTGATCTGAATTTTTAAGTAGTGGTGCTAAACCTAGTTGTACAGTCGTTGGATAACATCCAGGATTCCCAATCACTTGGGCTTGTTTAATTTTTTCACGATTTAACTCAGTTAAACCATATACAGAGTCTTTTAACACAGCTGGACAGCTATGTTGCATGCCATACCATTTTTCAAATTGAGTTAGATTCTGTAAACGAAAATCTGCAGCGAGATCAATTACTTTTGTACCCGCAGCAATAAGCTCTTCTGCATGTTTCATTGCTACACCATGAGGTGTGGCAAAGAATACGACATCACATTGTTTTAATTGGTTTAAATCAAAATCTGAAAACTCAAGTGTTGTATGTCCACGTAAACTTGGGAACATATCAACAACGCGCTTTCCTGCTTCTGTACGAGAAGTGAGAATACGAACTTGAACTTGTGAATGTCTTAATAGAAGACGTAATAGCTCAACCCCAGTGTATCCAGTTCCACCAACTATACCAACAGAAATCACGTGTGACACCTCAAGCGTTCATTTAGGCAAATAGTATGGCAGTTTGACCCGTTTTACACAATCTTCAAGTACCTAACTTTTAACAAAATAAAAGTACGGGCAATCCTGATGAAATGACCTAAATTCTAAAAATACAGACCAATGGATTTAATATATTTAAATTGATTCTACCATTGGTCAAGAAATACTATTGAATCCTTTCACTATTCGAATAGAATAAAAAAAATGCGGTAATAATAAATTTCATGGATGCAAAATTTTTCTGGAGAGCTGGAATGCCTTCTTTGATGTCAAAACAAAGATTACATCATCATATTTGCTTAGGACTAAGTACGCTTTTACTCAGCTCAACCTTAATTGGTTGTGGAAGCGGCGAAAGTAAAGCAACAATAGAAACCACCCCAACCATTACTGAACCTAAACCTAAAGATTTCAATATCAAAGCCGCTGTAGAAATGCGAGATGCTGTCCTTAAAGTCTTCGACAACTTCGATAACACACTCGTATTAGAACAAAATTTAAGTACCACTTCCGAGATCAATATCACATTACCACGTGTTTTAAATAAAGAGCGCTTATATCGTATTGAACTATCAACTACACCAAACTCATTGATCTATGACTTTCAAAATGGTCAATATCCCAATGCGTCTATGACGCTACATAGCCTTGTTGAAGTTGATACCAGTAACCTTACACAAACGATTTTTATCAATCCAAGCTCAGAAGCGATTTATCAACGCGCCCTAGTACGCTCAGGAGTATTACCAACGGATAGTAATATCAACCCAACAAAAATTAGTGCATCTCAGTTAAACCTTGCTATTGCAGATGTAAATTCAGCGTTAGGCAATGCATTTTATCAGCTCAATATTCCGAATTTGAACCCATCTTATGTTTTAAATGCATTCTCACCACAAAGTACAACTTTAAAACCTAATTTATATGTCAATACCTATCTAAGCTTTGGTTTTATTCAACAATGGGCAAATTTATATCCAAACAATAATTTTGCGGAATTTACAAAAAACTTAGCTACCGATTTAAAAGATGGTTATCTTGATGCAAAAAAAATACGGGGTGATCAAAGTGCTTTAACCTCATTGGTCATCGCTACACCAGATAATATCGACCCCTCTAAAAATAATTTATTGTACATTGCAGAAAATCAAAAAAGTGCACGGGATACTTTTGCAACCTCGTTAAAGCAAGCTGTCTTACAACTGGCAGATAACTATCAACAAGCCTTACTTAATCCACAAGGTTATACACTATTACAGCAAAAAGCTTATGCAGGCACTGGCCCTACAAATAATGCAAGTAATGCTTTTCGAGTTATCGGTGCTGGAGATTATCGTCGTGCTTTAGGTTTTTCAGATACCACTCAAACATGTAATGGCTCGATTTACCCATGTAAGCAAGGCATTACAGGAATTAATATTGTGAGTGCAAACCTACCTTCGATTGAATATTTAATTGGAAATTACAAAGATTCAAGCAGCAACTGCCAACTCAATATTCGTGGAGATGGGTGGTTAGAGCTGATTAAAGATGGTAAGACCTATAGCTCCAAACTCGATGGCGACAGTACCGATAACTTATTACAAGTCGATAAAGCCAATTTTGAGTATCTGTTAAATAGCAGCTCCGCGGAACCCAACAATAGCACTTTGCAATACAGCTTTATCCAGCTTAAAGTTAAAGCAAATCAGGTTTTAAGTGCCAGTGCTGGTTTAGACAGCCGCAAAGCACCTGATCAGTTGCAAACAACACAGTTACAGTGCAATTTCTAAGACTAAAGTCACACATGCAAGCAATCGAACAGCAAATTCATTGCTTGCAACAAGCACGCTATGTCATTATGAAAAAATAATCTGAGTATTTGCGATTACTACGAAAGGAAAGACTGTTGTTTTTATCAAATATGTATTTGTTATCATGATATTCAATACTGACTGCTATACTCACATTAAACCGTTTTAATGTTCTTGATTCATGTTTTTAAAATATAAAATTCCAACTTTACTTGTTTATTCCAGATTACTCTTAGGTTTTCTGATCATTGCTGTGACCTTGCTACAACCTCAATTCTTTCCTATTTATACTGTGGTATTTTTAACGCTGGGACTGATCAGTGATATCTGTGACGGCATCATTGCAAGACATCTAGGTGTTTCCAATGAAAAATTACGCCGACTCGATTCTAACGTTGACCAGGTCTTTTTTATTTGTGCAATTGCCTCGATTTACCTACAACAGCCTGATTTCTTTAAGCAACATCTTTGGGCGGTTGTCATTTTAATTTTGTCAGAAGTTGCGATCTATATCGTAAGTTTCATTAAATTCCGAAAAGAAGTCGCTACACATAGTCTAGGTGCTAAAATTTGGACCTTATTTCTTTTTGCTTTATTGGTACAAGTCACATTAACAGGTCATGCACAAATTTTATTTGTAGTCGTTTTCTGGCTAGGAATACTGACACGGGCTGAAATTATCGCAATTATCTTAGTACTCAAACAGTGGCAAAATGATGTCCCCAGCCTAAAACAAGCCCTACGTATTCGAAAAGGTCTAACTGTACAAAACAATCGCTTGTTTAATGGTTAATACAATACGTACACTCTATTATTTTTTATAGTACCAACTCGGCAATTGAGTCTGTTTCAATTGCTTTCGATGCTCAAGATAATTGGCATCATGCTTTTCCACTTCATTCCAAAACGCAGCACTATGATCAAAATGTTTGGTATGTGCTAGTTCATGTACACAGACTGATCGTACAATATGTTTTGGCATTAGCACCAATGCAGCATGTAACATGATGTCATGCTTAGAACTACAACTACCCCAACGCGTCTTTGGCTTACGGATACTACATTGTTGGTAAGACAAACTGATTTGCTGGCTTACTTGAGCTAAATATTCAGGTAAAAACTGTTTTGCATAAGCCATGACAGCGGCTTGTAAAGCCTGCTCGGACTGTTCATGCCGAATCAGTAATTGTTGTTGCTCGAAATCAAACTTAAAAATATGTCGTTGCTGTTGCTGAATAATCTTAAAAGGCTGGACATGGTGAAATAATACCAACGATTCAGGAAATACCGTCGTTTGATTAAATTGCTGTTGTTGTTTGCCCCAGGTTTCTATCAACCATTGTTCAGACTGATGCAGAAACTGCTGAATCTGTCGTTTGCTACAGAACAAAGGAACTGTGAGGCGAATACCTGTTGGCTCAACACGCAAGCGCAAATTTCTTGCCCTTGCATGTCGAACAACTTTAATTTCAGGTAACAGCGTTTCTAATGAAACTAATGGCATTATTGTGCTGTACGCTCTTCGATACCACTGTCAGTTGCTACAACAGCAATGGTTGCTGCATTTAATGCAAAGATACCATTGGTCACAACGCCTGGAATGTCGTTAATGGTCTTTTCCAACTCAATCGCATTTAGAATATTCAGATTAAATACGTCTAAAATCACATTCCCATTATCGGTTACAACACCTTCGCGATAAACAGGATCACCACCCAAGGCAACAATCTTACGGGCTACGGCAGAACGCGCCATCGGAATCACTTCAACAGGAAGTGGGAAATCACGTCCTAACTGATCTACCCATTTTGAATCATCTACAATACACACAAATTTCTTTGCAATTGAGGCAACAATTTTTTCACGGGTTAATGCCGCACCACCACCTTTGATCATATGCATGTGACGGTCAATTTCATCAGCACCATCAACATAAGCATCTAAACCACCGACAGAGTTCATATCAACAACTTCAATGCCCAGTTTTTTTAGACGGTCAGCTGTTGCAGTTGAACTTGCTACTGCTGCTTCTAATTGCAATTCAGGCAATAAATCAATTAAAAAATTAACGGTACTTCCTGTTCCTACGCCCAAAATGCCGCCTTTAGGCAAATGTTTCAAGGCTGCTTTGGCCGCAGCTTGTTTTTTTTCATCTTGGGTTGCATATAGACTCATGACTTCACTCAACTATTTTGACATTTGCTTTAAGAAAACAGCGCAAATGCACAGGGGTTTGCTACAATGATTGCCTATTTTAAACTGTTATAGGGAAGATGAACATGCTGTCTCGTGTGGTACGACAAATTTTACAAGCAACGGTTTATGATGTTGCGATTGAAACACCGCTTGAAGCAGCTCCACGAATTAGTCAGAAAATTAATAATAACATTCGATTTAAACGTGAAGATCTACAACCTGTATTTTCTTTCAAGCTACGCGGTGCCTACAACCGCATTAGCCAACTACCAAAAGATCAACTCGATCGTGGTGTCATTTGTGCATCTGCAGGCAACCATGCCCAAGGCGTTGCACTGTCTGGGAAAAAATTAGGCATTCCTGCCATTATCGTCATGCCAAGCACCACACCTGATATTAAAGTTCAGGCAGTTAAACGCTTAGGCGGTCAAGTTGTGTTACATGGCGATAGTTTCGATGTTGCTAATAAATATGCAAAACAACGTGCTGAAGATGAAGGTTTGGTGTTTATTCCACCTTATGACGATGAACTGGTGATTGCGGGTCAAGGCACAATTGCCAATGAATTATTGCGCCAATGGCGTGATGTTGAATATGTTTTTGTTGCAGTCGGCGGTGGCGGACTCATTGCTGGTGTTGCAGCATACTTGGGCGAAGTTGCACCACACGTCAAAGTAATTGGTGTTGAATACGAAGAATCTGCATGTTTAAAAGCAGCTCTTGAATCAAACGAGCGCGTTGTGTTGCCGCATGTAGGCCTATTTGCTGATGGTACGGCTGTTGCTCAAATTGGCGAATTGCCATTTGATGTAATCCGTTTACGGAAGTCTGATAATTCAGGCCCAATCGTTGAACCAGATATTGTCACTGTAGATACAGATGAAATCTGTGCTGCGATTAAAGATACTTACGATGAGAATCGCAGCATTGTTGAACCTTCTGGTGCTATGGCGTTAGCGGGTATTAAAAAATATGTTGCAGAACATCAAATAATAGATAAAAACATGGTCTCTATTGTTTGTGGTGCCAACATGAACTTTGACCGTTTACGCTATATTGCAGAACGTACTGAGTTGGGTGAACGTCGTGAAGCGATCTATGCGGTGACGATTCCTGAGCAAAAAGGCGCCTTCCTGCATTTCTGTCGTGCGCTACAAGGTCGTAACATCACCGAGTTTAACTACCGTGCCAGTGATAGTAATCTTGCTCAAGTCTTTGTAGGGATCAGCCTTAAAGGCGGTGAAACCGAACGTCATGAAATTCATGAGATGTTGAAACAACAGTATGAAGTAGATGATCTTTCTGATGATGAAGTTGCGAAACTGCATATCCGTTATTTGATCGGTGGTCATGCCAATATCGAACATGAGCGTTTATTCCGTGTTGAATTTCCAGAACGTCCAGGTGCCCTATTAACCTTCTTAGAACGTTTAGGCCCAACCCATAACATTACCTTGTTCCACTATCGTAACCACGGCGCAGCAGAAGGCCGTGTACTGGTTGGCCTACAAGCAACCGATGCAAAGCAAAATCCAGATGGCTTAGTCGAAACATTGGAAAAGATCACTTATCCATATGCTGAAATCAGCAATAATATTGGATATAAGCGTTTTCTTAAATAAGCTTTCTAGTACCTTAAAGCCGATCTCGTATCGGCTTTTTTTA
Source organism: Acinetobacter sp. TUM15071 (assembly GCF_008980925.1). NCBI lineage: Bacteria > Pseudomonadati > Pseudomonadota > Gammaproteobacteria > Moraxellales > Moraxellaceae > Acinetobacter > Acinetobacter sp. TUM15071. Next base: position 36,106 of record NZ_BKGB01000003.1, read on the forward strand.
TTTGATATTTTGCTTATCCATGTGCAGCGCAAACAAAATCATTACAAATAGAAAGTTATTCCATCTTAAAATGAATAAAAAGACATTTTTATCATTTAGTTAAGGACAGTTATGGCACAGTTTGCAGTCATTGGTTTAGGTAGTTTTGGGGCAACTGTTGCATTAGAGCTGACTAAATTGAATCATGATGTCATTGGGATTGATACGATCAAACGTAATGTCGAAAGCTTGGCTGATCGTATTACACACGCAGTGATTGCCGATGCCACCGATGAGCATGTCCTAGAAGAATTGAATATCCAAAATTGCGACGCTGTTGTTGTCGCAATTGGTGAAGATATTGAGGCCAGTATTCTCTGTGTTTTAAATCTCAAGAACTTAGGGGTTGAGAAAATTCTGGTCAAAGCTAAAACTAAAGCACATCACACCATCCTCTCCCATTTAAATGTCAGTAAGATTATCCATCCTGAAGAAGATATGGGTGTGCGGGTTGCTCAAGCTTTAAACTATCCAATGGTGAGCCGTTATATGGCTTTAGATGATGATCATTACATCGTTAAAGTTCCAGTTAATGAAAAACTCAACAATGTAAATTTATCAGGCATCTTAAAACAAGAGCCAAATATCAAGCTACTGCTACTGAAACGAGATCAACAGATTCACTATGAAACAGATGCAAATTTTACCTTGCAAACGGGTGATGTCCTGATTTTAGAAGGTTCACTCAGCCATCTTAGAAAACTTTCAGGATGTTTCGCATAACATGGCATTCAAAATAAACTCTCAGAAGATTTTCAATCTAAGCCCTCCATCTTTACTGGCAATTGGGTTTCTTAGTTTTATTATCATTGGCACGATACTGCTAAAAATGCCGATTGCAAATAAAGGCAATGTCAGTTGGATGGACGCTTTATTTACAGCAACTTCGGCCGTGACCATTACTGGCCTATCCGTGGTTAATTTGAATGAATCATTCAATCATCTCGGGCAGTTTATTATTCTTTTGCTAATTCAATCAGGTGGTTTAGGCTTTATGACCTTTGCCATCTTGGCAGCATTGAGTCTCGCACCTAAACTCGGCTTAAAACAACAAATGATGGCGCAAGATAGCTTAGGTCAAACCAGCCTATCCAAAGTGACCTTCGTTGCCAAAGGTGTCGTGCTATATACCTTATTTTTTGAATTGATTGGCGTGGTTATCCTGACAGCCTCCTTTGCGCCAATATATGGTTTTGGTCGCGGGCTTTATTATGCTGTTTTCTATAGCGTTTCAGCTTTTAATAATGCAGGTTTTTCCTTATTTGATAACAGTCTGATTAACTTTCAAAGCCACTATCTGATTTGTCTCACCATTAGCATGTTATATACCCTAGGCGGAATCGGCTTTTTGGTTCTGATTGATGTTAAGCAAAATAAACGCTGGAGTAAGTTGACCCCAAACAGCAAACTAATTCTGAGTACCATCGCAATTTTAAATCTTGTTGCATTTATCTTAATTTGGTTATTAGAGTCCAACAACCCTCTCACGCTCGGCTCAATGGGCCTTGGTGAACAAGCCATGAATGCTTGGTTCCAAGCGACGGTGCCACGTTCGTCAGGGTTTAACACCATTGATACTGGTTCAATGGAACATAGTACCGCTTTATTGACCATGTTATTGATGTTTATTGGTGGTGGTTCTCTCAGTACTGCAGGCGGTATTAAAGTCGGTACTTTTGTAATTTTATTGCTCTGTGTGATTTCCTTTCTGCGCCGTAATGAAGAAATTCGGATTTTTAATCATTCAGTTTCACAAGAAACAACTTATAAAGCACTTGCAGTGACTGCCATTACAGGCATGCTGGTTTTTGTGGGGTGCTTTATTGTCTTTCTACTTGAACCAAAATTAGATGTGCTCGACCTGATGTTTGAAGTGGTCTCTGCCGCATGTACTGTAGGACTGTCACGAGGTGCAACGAGTCAGTTGCATGATGGTAGTTTGTTTGTTCTGAGTTTGCTGATGTTTACAGGACGATTGGGACCGTTAACACTGGCCTATTTAATTGCGACTCCAAAGAAGAGCCGCTTAAAACACGCCAATGCCAATATTCAGATAGGATAATGATCAACAGGCTGTTGAATCACAATCACTTGTCGACAAATTTCATCGCTTTGACGTTGTTGTTCAAACACTGTTTTAGACATCACGTCAAAATGATCACAAAAACTAATTTCGTGTTCATCGATTGAATAAATTAAGGACTGGTTCCCCATACCTTGTAATGTGTCATAAAACACGATCACGAAGTGGCCTTGTTCAAAAGCTTGCTGAATCTCTGAATAAGTTAAAGCAGCCTGAATCGGAATCTGAAGACGCTGTGCATCAAGATAACTTTGCTTTTCCTTTTCATCAATATGAGGGTCAGGCGCCGTATAGAACGATACCTCAAACCCTAATTTTTTCAGTGCCACAGCCAAAGCAATAGTGAATGTCCCGTCTTCTCGATCATGGCCAGACAAACGAATCAGGTCAGCAATATCAATATGGGTATGATATTGCTTCACGATTAACCAGAGTGCAAAGACACCACAATTTGCTTCAAGCTGCAATAAGGACTCTGGAATATTTAAACTCATTTAATACCAGTTCATTAAAGATACACCCAATCCGACATAGGTTGCTCGGTGGTTATAATCAATCAAGCTCTCGCCATAGCCATCAAATATTTGCAAATGACCACGTAATTTATCTTTAATTGGGAAAGCCCAGTCAAACTGAACCGCTCCGTGCGAACGATCTCCACCTTTCAATGAATGACGTAACATCAGAGAAAAGTCGTTATCGCCTTTACGGTAGAATGCGGTCAAATCACCACGACCGATATAATCTTTAATATCTGGATTATTATCATCTTTGGCTTCTTCCTCTACCCGATACCAAGGACGAACCATCAAGGCGAAATTATCTTTTTCAAACCCAAGATTGAAAATGACACGATTCCAACTACGCGATAAAGGATCAGAACGACCATTAGACTGATGGTTCAAGGTCACACCAAGCAAACGAGCATTGAGACCTAAAACCTCATAGTTGGTCCTAAACATCAAACTTGCTTCAGGCTCATAATTGGTTTCACGAAATGGTCGCGACTCTTCCGAATTATAGACTTGCCAACGAGATGACTGAGTATAACCCAACCAGAGATCACCGTTATCACCAAAGATATTTTCCCAAGCCTTGGTCTTAAAGGAAAGCTGAAATTTGGCTTCACTTGACGTTAATTCTTGCTTCTCTTTGACCGTATTTTCTGGATTTGGACTACTTGGAAATTCGTTTTTATCACTGGTCCAAAACACTGGAAGCAAATAAACAGGTTGATAGGCACGAATGTTCCACACCCCGAGCTTACTTTCTTCGGATAACTCCCAACGACGATCTAATAAAGAAACATTTGGATCAAATTTCGGTGCAGCCCCTAACAAATGCAAATCACTTACTTTTTGAACCACTTTATCTTTTAAAGATTCTGGCTTGGCTTTTTCATTAGACTCAATCACAGGCATCGCGGCTGCAACCACTGGTGCGGCATCCGTCTGAGCTTGTGTTGGAATAATGACAGGTGCTTTATACAGACTATCATAACAAGCCAAACGTTCAGCATTTGCAGCCAAAGCCACACATGCTTCAACACTCGCAGGGCTTGTCGGTGCTGTAGATTGTGCATTCGCCAACGATGTCGTTAAAGAGCCAAGTATCGCCATGATACTGAGCTCCAAATGACTACGTTCAAAAGATTTGAACGCCATAGATTTCTCCAATTTTTATTTTAATTGACTTGCTGAATACTAAATCCAAGTTTCTGCAATTCTTCACGTTTCGCAAATGGCGCAACCACAGCTTTCACCGGTTTTTGAGCCAATAGATATTGCTTCGCAACACGCTGTAAATCATCCAAGTTCACGTTGAGTAGACGCTCACGTAAGATTTTACGGAATTTTGGTGTACGTGCATGCAACAAGGCATAACATGCAGTAATTGCTTCCCCAGCTGGTGAACCCGGTTTATCCATACCAGCCACTAAACCTAGAATTGCTTCTTCCAGTTGATGTGGTTGTTGTTCAGTATTCAATAACCATTGCACACTGGCTTCAAAATCATTAAATGTTTCTGCTAAGCGTGGATCACGATAGCTATAGAAACGGAACGAACACGCATTGCCATCATAACTTGCCCCACCACCATATGCCCCACCTTTTTCACGAATGGCACTGTGTAAGAAGCCGTTACGCAAATAAGCTGCTAACACCATTAAAGGTGCTGCATCAGGATGCGCGACATCGACTGCTTGATAAGCAGATGAACAGAATTGGACATTGGCTTGAATCAACCATGCTTCATCGTCGTTGGTATTGACCTGTTCTACTTGCGTTAAAATAACAGGTGCTTTATCAACAACCAGCTTATCCCAAATGTTTTGCACTTCTTCAACCAAACGATCAGATTGATGTTCTTCACATACCAACAAGAATTGTTTAGGTGCTTGCAGCAACTTACGATGAATCGACTGTAATTCAGTAATCAATGCTTGATAAGCGCTATCATCTTGATCAATTTTCGCAACCAAGTCACTGAGCCAGTTCAATGCACCTAGACCCGTATTGTGATAATCACGGCGCGCAAGTGCACTCATTTGACGTGAAGCCGCTTGCATCGCATAACTATGACCAGAACCAGACAAACGTGACTGCCAACGCGTTTTACGTTGCTGCAACAACTCGATAATGCGGTCTTTTTCATCAAAACGAAGTTGCTCAAATGCCAATTTTAATAATTGAATGGCATCTAGTTTTTGCGTCAGTGATTTGGTCGTTAAAGTCAGCCATGCACTGATACGGTCTTTATCATCGACCTTACTGCGCAATGATGCCCCCATACCTAAACCACCACTTACTGCGGTTTGGATTTGCTGGAATTCCAAATAATCGTACTCACCCGCACCAACCTCTCCCATTAAAATAGAGAGTAAATTGAAGTATGGAGATTGTACGATTTCATCTGGAATCTGAATCAATACTTGTTGGTAATAAATACCATTGGTTCCTGCATGATATAAATTCAACGGCGTATCTAGGCCATTGCAAATAATTTCACGTAGTTGACCTTGCACAATTTGCAATTCAGCAGGCACATCTTCCAAACCAACTTTTGGTAGCAATTCAAGATCATCTGGTGTGTCTTGGCGTTGCTTTAATGCAGCCGTTTTTTCTTGGATTTCAACTTTCTGCGCATCAGTGAGATGAGCTGTAATCTCAGCCAAACGTGCTTGTTCAGCCTGTTGTTCTTTCACTGATTTGGTTGCGTCAGGTACCAAAGTCATTTGTACACGGTGTGGATTATCCAACAAGTGAGTTTGAATTAAGTTTGATAACCACATTGGATCTTTTAACTCTTCTTTCACTTGTTCAATCGCAGAGTCCACATCCCAGACATGAACTGGATCACTGTGATGAATCGCACTACCTAACCCATTCAGAATCAGACTGAGACCATACGGTGTACCATCACCATTGATTTCACGTTGATGTAATTCAATTTGATGAAGAATGGCATCGACAAAATCAGTATCTACTGGCTTAGAAGCAACATCTTTCAGAATATCGAGAATGCCATTTTTAAATGTTTCTGCATGTTCAGCATTAGAACCTTGAACACCACAATAGAAAGTCATTTCAAAGTTGCTGTCATCAACACCCATTAAAGGACCTGTTGATTGTGCATAACCACAAGTTTCTAAGTAATGGCGTAAAGGTGAAGCAGAGTTTTCTAATAGAATTCCCTCAACCAAACGCATACCTAGACGTAATTTAGTATCACTGGTTTCAGGTAATAACCATGACATCACATGGTAAGTCTTATCTTTCAGATCTTCACTATCAACCGCATAGCTTTCAGTCACTTCTACAGGTGCAGTTAAACGCTTTTCTGGTTTTGAATATAAAGTTGTTCCTTGAGAAAACTTATGTAGAGCTAGTTTCTCAAATTGCTCTTGCAAGTCGTATGCACTTTGATTGCCAAAGGTCATGAATACAGCATTGCTTGGGTGATAGTGAACTTTATAGAAATCCACCAATTGCTCATAGCTTAGGTCAGGAATATCTTTAGGATCACCACCAGAGTTGTAGTGATAGGTCGTTTCTGGGAATAAATGATGCGCCAGTTGATGATATAACTGATCTGAAGGAGAGCTCATTGCTCCTTTCATTTCATTAAACACCACACCTTTATAAACCGCTTGATCATTTTCCAGCTCAATACGAATACCTTCTTGCGCAAAATCCAAAGGGTTTAAATTCGCGGCAAAGGCAGCATCTAAATACACCGACAATAGGTTTTGAAAGTCCTTTTTGTTCTGTGTTGCAAATGGATAAGCCGTCCAATCCGCTGCTGTGAATGCATTCATAAATGTATTTAATGAACGGCGGATCATTAAAAAGAAAGGATCACGTACAGGGAACTTTTCAGAACCGCAGAGTGCCGTATGTTCTAAAATATGTGCAGCACCTTTGGAATCCATCGGCTGAGTTCTAAATGCCACCAAGAACACATTTTCATCATGCGTTGTGGCCAAATGGTAGTGAACTGCACCAGTCACTTTGTGCTTATATTCTGAAACTTGAATATCGAGTGCTTCTACATGGTGTTGACGTAATAGCTGAAACGCGGGATGAGTCGTTTGATTAATGCTTTCAGTAACATCGACAGTCATGTGATCTCCAATTTATCTATTTAAATCATTACAATTGATTATAGAGAGTCTACCGAAGAATACGTATGGATATCCATGTAAATTACTATGTTTTTGTAGAAAAATGCAGCGGCTAATCAAAACACACTTTATTCAAAAACTTTCCGAAAATTAGTATGTGCCCAGTTTATCCGTTCATACCCCATACTTTGATAGAAAAAAGCGGCTTCCTCGGTATCAGTAAACAAATGAAGCCTTTCAAAATAGGCTTGCGCATATCGTTCGATATGCATCAACAAGTAAGTTCCGATTCTTTTTCGACGATAATCTGGATGAATATAGAAACGGCGTAAACGCCCCACTTTATTTGCGTAATCAAAAGGATCCTGATTGAGTCCACCTATCGCAATCAAATGATTTTTTACATATACAGCAAATAGAGCCTCTCCAACTTGATCAAAACGATTTCGACCTGTTTGAAAATCTTGTTTTAAACGTTGTAGAAAAAGAAAATCCTCTTGCAGGGCAAACTCAATCAACAAATCCAGCTCTGGCGGTAAATGATAAATACGTTCTGCTCTCAATAAAATGTCTCCCAGAAATTCTTAAAACCTATTACTAATTGAGAATTATTATCAAAACAAGCCCATCTTATTCAATTCTGGTTATTGTCCTTTTTTGTTGTATATCTTTGGTTTTTAGAATAAATAAGATGAATTTCTTTCAACAAACTACTGTAGTCCTGAGCATTAGTGTAAACTTTGCTTTTTGATTTTTACTGTGATGACAAACATGGCAACTGTTGATCTTTTTGCAATTGGTAATGCACTCATTGACCAAGAATTTAAGGTTTCAAATGAGTTTCTAACGCAACAGGGATTGCCAAAAGGCACAATGCATTTGGCCGATGGTGAAACACAGGCAAATTTATATCAAAAATTACAAGATACTCAAAGCTACAAGGGCCAAGCCAGCGGTGGTTCAGCAGCGAATACAACCGTTGCATTTAGTGCCTTAGGTGGTACTGCATTTTATGGCTGCCGTGTAGGTAATGATGAACTCGGTCGCATTTATCTCGATGGCTTAAACGAAGCTGGCATTACAACTACAACACAATCAATCAGTGAAGGTGTTACAGGTACTTGTATGGTTCTGATCAGCCCAGATTCAGAACGTACCATGCAAACCTATCTCGGTATCACCGCTGAATTATCCGACGAACAAATCGACTTCGAACCGCTTAAAACTGCAAAATGGCTGTATATCGAAGGTTACTTATCAACCAGCGATACCGCACGTGTTGCAGTTAAACAGGCACGTGAACTGGCTAAAGCACACGGTGTTAAAATTGCATTATCACTCTCCGACCCTGCAATGGTGCAATATGCACGTCAGGGTTTGGTCGAACTCTTAGATGATGGTGTAGATCTGTTATTCTGTAATGAGCAAGAAGCGCTCATGTTTACCGAAACAGACAATCTTGATGCTGCGATTGAAAGCCTAAAATTAAAAAATCAACATATTGTGATTACACAAGGTGCAAAAGGTGCTGTGATTGTTGATCAAGCACGCAACTTCCATGTCAATGGTCGTGCTGTTGAAGCTGTAGACACCAATGGTGCTGGCGATGCATTCTCCGGTGCATTTTTATATGCAATCAATGCTGGTTTAAGCTTGGAAGCAGCGGCACAACTTGCTATTTTGATCTCAAGTGAAGTGGTTGCTCAATATGGGCCACGTTTAAGCGTAGACAATTACGCTAAACTCTTTGAACAATTCCAAAAAGCTCAACAGGAATGTGCATAACATGGAAAAGATTTGCATGACAGAAGAAGTCCCTGAGCGTGAGTCTCGTGCATACGACACCATGAAAGGGACCACGATTTTTATCACTCAAAAAGATGGCAGCTTCTATGCCTATCAAAACGTTTGCCCACACTTGCAAACTGAACTTGAGTATTTAGAAAATCAGTTCTTGGACCAAGATAAAGAATATATTCAATGTTCTACTCATGGCGCACTGTTTTCAGTCGAAACAGGTGAATGTATTTCAGGCCCATGTCTAGGTGAATTCCTTGAGAAAGTAAATTTGGAAGTCCACTCAGATGGTGGTATCTATATTGATTAAGCCCTAGATCATGAATTCTGCGATGACTGAGTTTTTCCTCAATTACTATCTGATGCCATTTCATATGAGTGTCGTGGCTTTAATTGTGCTCAGCATTGCAGAAACCATCGGGATTGTTATTGGCTTACGACCGAGTCAATTGGTTCAAAAGCTCACCCCAGATTGGTTACTGAATTCACCTCTACTCGACGTGAAATTTTCTAAATACCTGATCTTTGTTTTTTTACTGATTAATTTTAGTTTTGCAGGCTATTTTCTGGAACTCTCGTTCTTTGCTTTGCAACACTACTTCATTTCACCTTACTATTTATTTGTTCCAGCACTAATCATCGATATTTTCTTTACCGTATTTATGATTCACTGCCTAGATCAGGTGATCAAACCTAAAGTCACTCATACCCATACCAATTTGGTTGGTCGTTTAGCCACAATCTCAACTGGAAATGCACGTCCTGGTTTCTCAGCCCAAGCACGTGTGCGTGATGAGTTCGGACAACTCTATTATGTACAAGTTGAACCTGAGTATGGTGAATTAGAATTACAGTCCCAAGTGTTGTTAATTAGCCAAAAATCAAACTCACACTATCTGGCGAAAAAAATATCTCTCTCAAATAACTTATTCGCACCAGACTGATTTTTGTCTCAAAATTGCGCTTGAGTAGAGAAAAATAGTAGTTTTTACATTTTATTACAAATATATCCTGCAAAAGTTTTGAATTTAGCTCTTCCCTTCTTGTTGTTTTCATGATCTCACTGGCACAAAAAACACAACAGTGACACCTATCACATTTTTTAAAACAATCTCTACCTATACACTAGGTTTTGTAGAGACTTCATTGTAAGAATTATTTAATTATGTAATAAAAACGATAAGTCACTGTATATATTATTAATTTTATATTCATACTATTTTAGTTGGTTTAATATTTATTTAATTCAGTATAAACCCTATCTTTTTAATCAGATTTAAAAATATAAATACAACCGTTTTGATCAGGTTTTAAAATCAATTCATATTATTTTAGTTGGTTAAAATAACCATTTTAAATATTTTAATAAAAACACACCATCACATTGATTTAAAACAATTATTTAATTTTATATTATTTAAAAATCCTAAAGGTTTATTTTCAATGAATTTTATTTAATAATGTTTTACATCTTCTTTAAATATGAGGCTAGGTTCTATGAACACGAGTTCTCAAGATCCAAATCGGCGACTCGTCAGAGAAATCACGATTATTCTTATTATTAAAGTTGTACTTCTCTTGGTGATTAAACACATCTGGTTTGATGCGCCAACGATTCCAAAAGATTTTAACAATGAAGTTGCCGAGCGTATTGCTGGTGACATGTCCAAAACTCAGGAGACACGTTGATGATTTCTGAAAGCGTGGTCGATCTTTCGCGGTTCCAATTTGCAATGACCGCAATGTATCACTTTCTTTTCGTCCCTCTAACTTTAGGTTTAGCTTTTATTCTTGCCATCATGGAAACCACCTATGTGATTTCTGGTAAAGAAATTTATAAAGACATGACTAAATTCTGGGGGAAACTCTTCGGGATTAACTTTGCCTTAGGGGTAACCACTGGTCTGACTATGGAATTCCAGTTCGGTACCAACTGGGCTTATTATTCTCACTATGTAGGCGATATTTTCGGGGCACCGCTTGCAATTGAAGGCTTGATGGCTTTCTTCCTAGAATCCACCTTTATTGGTTTATTCTTCTTTGGCTGGGATCGTCTCTCTAAAGTACAGCACTTAGGTGTGACTTGGTTGGTGGCGATTGGCTCGAATATGTCAGCCTTGTGGATTCTCATCGCCAACGGTTGGATGCAAAACCCTGTCGGTGCTGCATTTAACTATGAAACCATGCGTATGGAACTGGTGGATTTTGGTGCACTGATCTTTAACCCTGTGGCACAAGTAAAATTTGTACACACAGTTTCTGCAGGTTATGTCACTGGTGCAATCTTTGTACTTGCCATCTCAAGCTATTACTTATTAAAGAAACGTGATTTACCTTTTGCGCGTCGCTCATTCGCCATCGCTGCAATCTTCGGTTTAGCGTCAACTTTATCTGTGATTCTTCTTGGTGATGAATCAGGTTATGAGTTGGGTGATGTTCAAAAAACCAAACTTGCTGCAATCGAAGCAGAATGGCATACCGAACCTGCACCTGCAGCATTCACCTTATTTGGCCTCCCAAATCAGCAGGAAATGCGGACCGACTATGCAATTAAAATTCCTTATGTGATGGGGATTATTGCAACACGTTCTACCGATAAAGAAGTGACGGGTTTGCGTGACCTCATGAAAGAGCATGAAGTGCGTATCCGTAATGGAATGGTGGCCTATAGCGAATTAGAAAAACTTCGTGCAGGTGACCGCTCTCCAGAATTGTTAGCTTCATTTGAGAAAAATCAAAAAGACTTAGGTTATGGCCTACTCTTGAAAAAATATTCTCCAAATGTGGTTGATGCGACTGAAGAACATATCCAAGCTGCAACTAAAGATACCATTCCAAACGTCGCGGCACTGTTCTTCTCTTTCCGTGCTATGGTCGCTTCAGGCTTCCTCATGCTGTTGTTATTCCTATTCGCGACTTGGGCTGTGGCAAAACGTAATGCCGAAGATAAACCTTGGTTACTCAAATTTGCTTTGTTTGCTCTCCCTCTCCCATGGATTGCAGCTCAAACAGGTTGGTATGTAGCTGAAGGTGGTCGTCAGCCATGGTCGATTGGTGAAATCTTACCAACACACCTCTCTGCATCAAGCGTAAGCGCTGGTGATGTGTGGGGCTCGATTATTGCGCTTGCAGCGTTCTATACCGTACTGCTGATTATTGAAATGTACTTAATGATCAAATTTGCTCGTTTAGGTCCAAGTTCTTTGCATACTGGTAAATATCATTTTGAAAAACTAGAAGCAAAAACTGGGGAGGCTCAATCATGATCGAATATGAACTCCTAAAAATTATCTGGTGGGTGCTCGTTGGTGTACTACTGATTGGCTTTGCACTTACCGATGGTTTCGATATGGGCTCAATGGCACTGATGCCATTCGTGGGTAAAACCGATTCTGAACGCCGTGCTGCAATCAATACGATTGCACCGCACTGGGATGGTAACCAAGTCTGGTTCATTACCGCTGGTGGTGCTTTATTTGCAGCTTGGCCAATGGTCTATGCGGTTGCATTCTCCGGAATGTACTGGGCCTTGCTACTGGTTTTATTTGCCCTGTTCCTGCGACCCGTTGGATTTGACTATCGCTCCAAGTTAGAGAATACCCAATGGCGTACTTCTTGGGACTGGGGTTTATGCATCGGTGGTGCGGTACCTGCGCTAGTGTTTGGTGTGGCATTCGGGAACTTGTTCTTAGGTGTACCATTTAGCCTAGATGACACATTACGCTCACAATATACTGGTAGCTTCTTTGCATTACTGAATCCATTTGCATTGATTTGCGGTATTGTCAGCTTATCCATGCTGTGCGCACACGGCGGTGCATGGCTCATGCTACGTACGGACGGGAATTTACATAATCGCTCTGCCAAAGCAACACAAATCATGGCAATTGCATTCCTTGTGTGCTTCTTGGCTGCTGGCGCATGGTTATTCTTTGGTAATATCTCGGGTTATAGCTATGCCACTGCTGTAAATACTAATGCGGCACTCAACCCACTTGCTAAAGACGTTGTGACCAATGCCAATCACGGTTGGTTAAATAACTATGTAACTTATCCGATTACGATGGCGGCACCTATTGTTGCAATTTTAGGTGCGCTATTGGTCATCATCAGTGCAGCGAAACATAAAGCGGCTGTGAGTTTTACTGGTACAAGCCTGATGATTGTTGGTGCAATTCTCACTGCTGGTTTTGCCTTGTTCCCATTCTTATTGCCATCAAGCATTGATCCAACTTCAAGCTTGACCATGTGGGATGCCGTTTCTAGTCATAAAACCCTTGGGGTAATGACCGTTGCTGCATGTATCTTCGTTCCTCTCATTTTGATCTATACCTCTTGGTCGTATTACAAAATGTGGGGTGTCATCACCAACAAACATATCGAAGAAAATTCACATAGTTTGTATTAATCAGGAGATATGACATGTGGTATTTTGCATGGATTCTAGGTGTCTTGATGGCATGTTTCGCAGGCGTACTCAGTGCGTTGTATATCGAACATCATCAAGATTTAGATGAGGAATAATAGAATGGCTGAAGCAATGACAACACCGAAGAATAGTAAAGCGCAAGTACTTGCAATGACCATTTCGTTTTTGTTGGCATTGCCACTTGCTGCTATTTTACTGGTCCATCCATCGCTGATGTTAGATGCCAACGGACATTATAATCATAGCTTACTGATGTTGGTGATGATTGGGATTTCTGGCGGTTTCGTACATGGGGTTGGGTTTATACCAAGATTCTGGTTATGGAAATGGTTATTTAGTCCTTATATCGCATGGCCATTAATGGTGTTGGGATATTTCATTTGGATTGGAAATTAATTTCTGAGGAATCTAAAAAAAGAGGAAGCAATATTGCTTCCTCTTTTTTATCAACTTGATATTAAAACTTGAAGGATACAGAGCCCGTTACATTACGCGGTGCACCAAAGGTTTGATTTGAGGTATTTAAACGATAGCTTTTATCCGTAATATTATTGAGATTTAAACCCACTGTTAAATCTGGGCTGAGTTCATACTTCGCCATTGCATCAACCAATGTAAAAGCTTTTTGACCATTGCTATTACGGGCGAAGCCTTCCATATCATAGCTGCTATAAATTTTACTCTGCCATGTCACCCCAGCCCCAACACTCAGCTTGTCTAAATCACCCGAAAATTTATAAGTAGCAAAGAGCTTAAACTGATCTTTTGGAATATCGGTATTGATACGATCGCCTTTTTCTTTGGTCTCTGAATAAGTATATCCCCCATTTAGATTCAGATTAGGCAGCAGTTCTCCAGACACTGCCACATCAAAGCCTTTTGTCTTCGCACCTTTTGCAGAACGGTAATAAGATGTTCCCGCAACGGCACCAGGCACTTCTTCACTGGTTGCATATTTACCAGCTTCAACAGCAACATTATCCATATTCGATTGGAATAAAGCCAAACTGGTGTTCACACGACCCGCAAACAGCTCACCTTTTACACCTAGCTCATAGCTATCACCTTGTTTAGGATCCAGCAATTTCATTTGATAGTCTTTATTTGCTTGTGGTGAGAAGATACTGGTATAACTACCATAAACTGCCCATTCAGGTGTGACATCAAAAACGATCCCTGCATAAGGCGTAAACTGATCATCAATTTTAATTTTTGTTCCACTATTTTTATTACCAGACTCGGCATAATAATCAAAGTTTGAAATACGACCACCTAAAATTACTTTGAGACTATCCAAAAGATTTAAGCGAGTTGCTAAATAGCCACCATATTGTCTAAATTGCAGTACAGAATTTCCTGCACTTGCTGCTGTATATAACCCTGCAGGCTGTGCAGTATAACCATTCCAGCTTTTGATATTAATTACGCCAGTTTCACCCATTACCCGATTGTAATAAGGATCATTTTGGTCTACATCCTGAAAGTTTGCACCTAGCATCAGCTCATGTTCACGACCAAAAAGTTGATATGGGCCAGTCACACCCAAATCAACAGAATGCTCAACAGGTTTAGTATGCTGATAACCAGCAGTCACAGTTGATGTATTTTTTTCATAATCAGTGTAATAAACAGGTTTACCATCAGCACCAATGACCTGTACACGCTTGCCATCTTGCATCTTATAAACGCCAGATGTATTTGACCCAATCACACCATAGATGCTTTCTGTATTGGTTGTTGCAAAATTATAATTTGCATTCAACTTCCAACGATTTTCAAACTCATGCTGCAACTGCGCAAATGCATTTAGACTATCGGTATGGGTATAAGCCCATCGTGGGGCTGAGTTGTCCTTGCGTCCCATTGGAGAAAGAATATTCTTCGCATCAAAATTTGCATAAGCGTGGATACTTTGGCCATCACTTTCATTACGGCTTAATGATGTACCAATACTTAAAACTGTTTTATCACTTAAATCAGCATCCACTACGCCATATAAAATGGTTGATGTAGCATCGCCCCATTTCTGCCAGCTATCACCTTGTTGATGTGCTGCGACAACACGACCACGAATACTCCCTGATTCATTCAATGCTTGAGAGGCATCAATTTCGCTACGCCAAGTATTCCATGAACCATAACTCAGCTTGGCAGATGACTGAGCATTTGCTGTTGCATGCTTACGGTTAAAATTAACACTGGCGCTTGGCAAACCACTACCATTTAACAAGCCAGTTGCCCCCTTAACAACAGTGATATTTTCAAAAATAGCGGTATCAATATTACTGAGAGCGGTGTTACTACGGCCTTCTATCGCAGGACTCGACAACAATCCATCAATCTGAAAGTTAATAATTTTAGAGCCACGCGAATAATACGAAGTATATTCACCACCCGTTCCCCAAGCAGATGTCGCACCATAACTTTGTCGATAAATACCAGGAATCTGATCAAGCACCCCAGATACGCTTGTCAGATTTTGATCTTTCATTTGTTGTTCGGTTATCACACTCACTGACTGTGGCGTTTCTTTTAAAGACAGGTCCAGTTTGGTTGCCGATTTTGATTTTTTAATGGTATATGCAGAAGCTTCATGATCCGCTTTAAGATGAATAACAGGTAACACATCCGATTTTTTTAAGTCTTCTGATTGATCTTCTGCCCACGTCATTGTTGTAGAAGCCCCAAATAGGCTAAACATAATCGCTATATATAAGTTGTGATGCTGCATTGCTCCCCCGAGATGAAATATTTTTTTACATAGTACACAAATGATAACAATTATCAATAGCATTTGAATCATCATGTTCTGACTAAACCAATTAAGTTTTTGAATATAAGCTTTAATTTTTGTTGAATTTAAATAATAATTATTATCATTATAGTTAACAGATTAATAACATGACTTTAAAACTCTTAGGGATCATGGTTTCACTGCTTGCCTGTATGAGTGTCTATCTCAGCCACACCCATCAAATTTTTCTGAAAAAGCAGTTGTCTCGGCCATTCTTCTACCTCGGACTTGTTGGCTTATTCGTCGGGTTAAGCATCTTGATTTATTGCTTACCCCTTTTGGTTGCTATTTTAATCTGGCTGGCAGTTGCTACGCTGGTTTGGTCATTTTCCCCCTTCATTATGCTCATGAAAAGGCCAACTTAAATGAACATGCTTAAACAAAAACTACAACCTGATTGGTGGACCAAAACATTTGTTGGTGCCGTTCTCGGTCTCAGCTTTGCAATGGCGATGGGAGCAATCATTCTTTTACTCAGTAAATCCAATGCTGATTCTTCGATTGCACCACAATTGGGAATGTGGTCAATTCCTTGGATTTGGCTATGCGTCTTTTTTATTGTCTATTTCATCCCGAAAGGCTGGCAAAGCTTAGTGATCTACAGTATTGCCAATGTCCTTGCTTATGCCCTGTTATTTTGGATAAGAGCTTAAAATGAAAATTCGTGCGGATATTATTAAAACAGGCAAAAATCTACATACGTGGGTTGGCATAAGCGCAGGTATTTTATTATTTATCTGTTTTTTTGCTGGTGGGCTAACGATGTTTCAACATCAACTTAGTCAATGGGCAGCGCCTCCTCAGCAAAAGTTAGCAAAAATTCAAACCAACCAATACAACCAATTGGTCGAGCAAGTTCAGGCGAAGTTCCCTGAAACACAAAAGGCATTCACTTTAAGCTTTAACTGGCCAGAAGGACATAATGCACCCATCCAATGGGAAGCAGCACATGAGGAAACTGAAGATCATCATGGCGTTGATATTGCTCAAACAACTATGATGGCAACACTGGATAACAATGGACAACTGATTGCCAAAGAAGAAAATCTATCTAAATTAGGTTGGCTGATTGAACAATTGCATGAAACTGCGGGTATCCCTGGCATGATGGGACACCATACCGCAGGTGTAATGGTAATGGGCGTTGTGGCTGTTTTATACTTTCTTGCCATAATGTCGGGTTTAATCGTGTTACTCCCCACGCTGATCAGTGACTATTTTGCTGTGCGCAAAGGTAAAAACAAGAAACGCTTTTGGTTAGATACGCATAATGTCATTGGCATCACCAGCTTGCCTTTTCATATCATCATTAGCGTTAGTGTCGTCGTTTTTGCTTTTCATGATATTTTTTATGGCGCACTCACTCAACTGGTTTCGAAAGATAAGCCGCTATTTGAACGTCCACCAGCCGTTAAAATTGTTGAGCCGAATCCGCAACTCGATGTAGAAAAGGTTTTTCTCAACATTCAAAAAGCAGCACCTGATTATCGTATTGATGGTATTCGTTTTAACCAGCTGGATAATCCTGAACGTGCATCTGCCTTTGTTGCTTTATATCATCCTGATCGTATGCTTCGTGGTGATACCTTCGACTATATGTCATTTAATCCATATCAAAGTACACCTTACCCAACCAAGACCCTATCCACTGAAGAAAGCTCAGCCGCTTCTCTCATTCGTTCAATGTTTGCCTTACATTTTGGTAATTATGGTGGCGAACCCATCCGCTGGATCTATTTGATCTTTGGCTTAGGTGGGGCTTATCTGTTCTATTCAGGCAATATTCTGTGGATTGAAACTCGCCTTCGTAAACAAAAGAATCCCAACCTACCAGCACCGCAACAGCGTAAAGACGTCATGTTTATTGCCAACCTGACCATAGGTGCTTGCTTAGGTTGTATGTTAGCGATATTTACCAGTATGTTGATGGGTCGATGGGCCTATGTCATACCATTGCAATTACAAAGTCATAACCATGTATTTATGTATAGCTACTATTTAGTATTTATTGCTTGTATTTCATACAGTTTTATTATTGGTGCAGCAAAAGCTTTAGCTCAACTGTTCTTCGCCATTGCACTGGTTTTATTGCTGATTCCTGCGACTTCTGTGCTTGCCTATGCGTTTCCAATCCAAGGACTTTGGTATTCAACAGGTCATTTGATTTGGATTGATATCACAGCTTTGATATTTGCTTTAATATTTATACGTTTTTATCAACAAGCCAGAGATCGTGCGCAAGCCGCGCCAATTGGTTCAATTTGGTCTACACAGAAAGTTGAGCAAACATCCTCCCTTACTGAAAACAAAACTTAAACCCTTGTCGATAGAGCCTTGATTGTTGCAATCATGGCTCTTTTATATACTCAAGATTTTTTTCATTTCAATCAGTTGAATAGGTACGATGGGTTGCCCTACTTCAGCCTCAATTGGATATTCACTTTTCCGTCCCGTTATTTGGTAACCGCGGCGCTGATAATAGGCCAACAGCTCAGTTCGAACATCTAGAACATGCATGACTAAATCACGAATTTTTGGATAATTTTGAGCAATATATAACTCAGCATAATTGAGTAATTTACGCCCATAGCCTTGATTTTGTATGCTTGGATCAATCGCAAAAGTACCTATCTCTATACAATCATCATTCAAACTTAATCCGATGCAGGCAACAATCTCATCATTACCTAGCTCACCTACCAATAATTCGAAATTTGCTTGCTGCAATATTTGCTCTAATTGAAATTTACCAATGCGATCACCTTTCACATATGCTTTTTCAGTTGTCCAACTACGTTCTGATTGTTCTCTATAAGCGATATTAATCAGCTTAACCAATTGTTCCAAATCATTATTCTTTGCTTTTCTAATCGTTAAAGACATTTTTATTTTATTCCACACAAAACAAAGCCGATGATAACATCGGCTTTGTTATTAAATTTTAGATTAGTTTGTTTGACCAGCTAACCAAGCCATAAATTTTTGGCGTTCAGCTTTAGATGCTTTCTGCCACAATTCTGCCAATTGTTGATCTGTGGTTTTTGCTGTACCTACTGCCGCTGCTGTTGTTACTGCTACAGGCGCAGTTGCAGCTACTTGTGATGTAGTTCCTGCATAAACAGGTGCAGGTTGATTCGCAACATTATTCTTATTCTTTTGCGTTAAATCCAGAGTGCGGCTTAATAAATTATTGCCAGTAAACCATGGCTGTGCTTCATTATTTGCACCAGTTTGCTGGACCACCAGTTTTTTATTTTGATCATACAAAGCAACGGTAGGTTGATCTGCATATTTCTTTGCAGCATCGAAGTTTTTAGGTGCATTGACCAAGCCTAGACTATAAGACTGATTGTCTTGCAAATCTTGTGCTTGAATGGTTACAACGCCTGATTTAATGATGTCATGCTCACCATTTAAATGCTCAAAATATTCACGATAGCGAACATTGACGGTTAAATTGCCTGGATCTACTTGATAGTTATTCTTCTTTGATGGAATTAATCCACTATTTACTTCTTGACCATTTACAGCAAGAATCACGATTTCTTCAGGTGCAGTGATTGTGACTGCTGAAAAAACTGAACTACTTAATAATAACCCGAAAGCAGCAACACCAACTCTTAAAGACATTAGACTCTTCTCGATATAAACAATTTATGAAATCGTATGCACTATGCAATGCGATTGTGACTATTTTATGACAGAAAACAAAACTGTCTATTCCATCAATTCGGCTTATTTAAGATATATACATCATTTTTGATTATAAGTGCCATACTTCTTTTGGCGAATATCCTATCCAAATAAAAAAAGAGCACTAAACAGTGCTCTTTTTTGCTACTCGTTTTAACTTAGTTAAAAGTTTTGAAACGTGCAGAATCATCCATATATGTTTTCTCGCCTGCCGCTGCTTCGATTGAACCGAATACAAGCTGAGCACGTAATTTCCAGTTTGCTGGAATATCAAAAGTTTCTGCAACTTCGGCATCAACAATTGGGTTGTAGTGCTGTAATGATGCACCCACGCCAATTTCAGATAAAGCAGTCCATGTTGCGAACTGAGCGATTGCACTTGAATGTTCTGACCATACTGGGAAGTTATCTGCATATAATGCAAATTGCTCTTGTAAGCCTTTTACAACATCTTGATCTTCATAGAATAACGCTGTACCAAAACCAGCAGCAAAGCTATCAATTTTTGCACTTGTATTTGCAAATGCTTCTGCTGGTACCATTTTACGCAAAGTTTCACGTACGATTTCCCAAAATTTAACATGAGAGTTGCCATACAAAGTCACAACACGTGAAGTCTGTGAGTTGAATGATGATGGGCTGTGTTTTACCGCTTCACGGATGGTCTCTTCAATTTTAGTTTGGTCAACTGTAAGGTTTTTACCAATTGCATAAATGGTACGGCGTGATTTAATGCTATTTAAGAAGTTGCTCATGTTGTTATTCCTACCTATGTGCCCTTTGGGGCGTTATCTTGGATTGAATGTAGTGTATAACGACGCATTTTTTAGGAATAGTCTAAAAAACATGACAGATCGTTTTATTTTTGAAACAGTCTTATTTTTTATTCGAAATAAAAACTCCACATGTCGTGGAGTCTTTTTTAACACAATTTAATTACTTATCGGTTTCAAATAATGCAGCAACGAATGATTTTGCTGAGAAAGGTCGTAAATCATCAATCTTCTCACCCACACCAATATAACGAATCGGCACATGGGTACGACTTGCAATATTAAATAACACGCCGCCTTTTGCTGTACCATCAAGCTTGGTAATAGTAATCCCTGTTAAGCCAACCGCTTCATCAAACAACTGAACTTGGTTAATTGCATTTTGACCTGTGCCAGCATCAACGATAAGCATAATTTCATGCGGCGCAGTTGCATCAATCTTTTGCATCACACGCTTCACTTTTTTCAGCTCTTCCATCAAGTTGGCTTTATTCTGCAAACGTCCTGCAGTATCCGCGATCAAGACATCAATGCCTTTGGCACGCGCACTTTCAAAAGCATCAAAAATAACCGAAGCACTGTCTGCACCATGACCTTGAGCAACCACAGGGATGTCATTACGCTCACCCCAAATTTGCAGCTGTTCAGTCGCTGCCGCACGGAACGTATCACCTGCAGCAAGCATGACTTTCTTGCCTTCGCCTTGTAAACGCTTCGCCAATTTACCGATGGTTGTAGTTTTACCTACACCATTTACACCGACCATGAGAATCACGTAAGGCGATTTATTAGGATCGATATGCAGTGGTTTAACACGCGGTGCGAGTAAAGCGACTAATTCTTCTTGCAGTGCTTTGTACAACGCATGGGAATAAATCAAATCACCACGAGCTGTTCTTTCAGTTAAATTGGCAATAATGGTTTTGGTTGCATCTACACCAATATCAGCAACCAACATTTGCTCTTCAACTTCTTCTAATAACTCGTCATCAATCTCTTTGCCACCGATCAAGATATTGACCATACCATCGGTGAAACTACGACGTGTTTTAGTCAAACCATCTTTCATGCGGCCAAAGAATCCCGTAGCTTGGGTTTCTTCTTCAACAACAGGTGCTGTTGCTGCGATTGTTACAGGTGCTGGCGTCTCAACTGTAGTTTTTACAACTGGCTCATCAATAATGGGAACATCGACAGCAGGTAAATTCGGTAATGTGACATCATCATCACCAATGTCAGCATCTATCAAGAATTTATTTTGCATATTCGATTGCTGTTGCATGTCGATTCCTTGAGAATAAAGCAGCTTTTAAAAAAGACCGCTAGTCTAGCATAAATTGATTTCTTTTTTCCGACAGAGGCAAACCATTCATTTATAAATAAAAATGAATCGTTTAAAACTCACTCATCTTCTTTTGCCATTGCCGGGTATTGTTTAATACGATTCGATTCAAATTGGTAAGCATTTAAAAGCTTTAGATAATCTACACGTCGAATTTTAGCCTGCTCCAAAGTATCTTCGGCCAAATGCTGTGTTCTTGGATGGCTGGCCTGTTGTGCATACTGAACAACTTTTTGGTACTGCGCTGTGTTAATTGGACGTTGTAATGCGTTATACGCAAGTATAAAAATAGACAAAATAATAATACCGACCAAAACATTGTAAAATTGGTCCAACTTAAATCCTAATTTGGATTGCATAACCTTCTGTTTAAAAATTATAGACAACATAATCTACCTCGAATTAGAGGTAGTGTAAGTCTCTGATTCGCTAAGGACAAGCACAACGTTCAATAAGTCACAATTCCACAACTTATTGAACGCACACTACTTTAGCAATGATTAACTGACTAATGTACGAACAAAGGAAAAGTACAAAATAAATGCAATGATGACTAAGGTAATAAAAATGGCAAACATACCTACACCACTTTCAGCATCTGCAGGATGCAAGTCATCATCATCGGCAATATTTTTCAACTCTCCATCGTAGATCCTATAAAACTGATCTTTTTGTTCAGGACTTAAATGACTGGCAAAGTCATACACGCGTTTACGTTGTGCTAAGCAGTAATCACCCAAGTGAATTTCTTGATGGAAAATGGCTTCATCAAGTAATTGACGATGATGATGAGCTAACGCAATAATTTGACTTTCTAATGGTGGGACATCCACAGTTACGCCATCAATGACATTGGACATGTTCTTCTCCTTTTCTATTATTCTCACTTTGATTTTACTTAAAATTATTTGCGACAAATGTTTAATCGTGTAAGATTTTATTTACGTAATGACACCGAATATATTTGACAATTCAATCAATTTTGTCATAATAATTTAACAAATCTAAGTTAAAGTAGCTTAAATTCAAAGTAGAGTAACTTTGAATAGAATTTGCGGTAATCATAATTAAAATAAGGAGTTATATATGATTCAACAATTTACACACCATGAACTAGAGCATGTATATGCAAATGCGGTAAATACAATTCAATCGCAAAAAAACTTCCAAGATGCAGTGAAAGAGCTTGAAGAAGTAGCTAAAGCAGGTCACGGTAAAGCGGCATTATTTTTAGCAGAGTTGTATTATCAAGGCTTCCGAGTAGAACGTGACTCCTTGAAAGCACAGTATTGGCAGAAGATGGCAACCCTACAAGCATAATGAAACGTCACTTAGGTGGCGTTTTTTAATACCTGCATAAAACGAATCAACATAGTTCTTTCATATTCCTAACTTGCACTGCACCAAAGCTTTAGTCGCTTTGTCTTGCTCAGGTGGCGTTTTTTAATACCTGCTTAAAACTAATAACATCGTTCTTTCATATTCCTGACTTGCACTGCACCAATGCTTTAGTCGCTTTGTCTTGCTCAGGTGGCGTTTTTTAATTCCTGCATAAAACGAATCAACATGGTTCTTTCATAGTCCTAACTTGCGCTGCACCAAAGCTTTAGTCGCCTGAATGAGATACCTACAATATTTGCTTACGATTTAGATCAATTGTTTAAACATAACTGCCATCTATCTTTCTTATAATAAAACATAAGTTTAAGAATATTAGTTTAATAACATGTATCGTTTTAGCCATTTCCAACCAGTCTCACGTGAGTTGATGTTTAAAATTTCAATTCTAAAAACAATGATGTATTGTGGCGTTCTTTGGGGTTTATACCATCAGGGTTGGGCAATCAAATCGGATCAAGATGGTCACGTATTCCCCTTTTGGCTGAACGGCGTACAAGCTCATCGCTATGCTAAAGCACACTGGAAAAACTACACACCACGTAAGATTACGCCGAAAGATTTCCATGAATCCTTGCTTCCAACTTTAACCCGTTTACAAGTTGAACCTGCTTTATTTAACTCTTCGCATCGTAAATTTAAACTTTCAACTCAGCAAATGCAGCATTTCTTCTTTATGCCACATCAATCAGCAGTGACGGTTTAATTATTCTTTCTACTCCAGTGATGACTTTTTAGACACTCATGAAGAAAAGTTATCATTGGAATGAAATTAGGGCTTTGCATTTAAAAAAAATACCGTTAAGTTAAATGAAAATGACAATACAACACAGGTGGATAAACAATGACAATCGTTGCTCAAGTCATCAAGAATAAAGCAGTACAATCAATTTTTACCATTTCACCGAATGCGACTGTACTTGAAGCAATTAAAATTATGGCAGAAAAAGGTGTTGGTGCTTTAGTTGTCGCTGAAAACGAAACCGTAGTAGGTATTTTTTCTGAACGTGACTATACCCGTAAAATTGCCTTGATGGAGCGTTCATCAAACAATACGCCTGTGTCGGACATTATGACGTCAAAAGTAATTTCTGTAGGTTTAAACCATACGGTCGAAGAATGCCTTAACCTCATGACTGACCGTCATTTACGTCATTTACCTGTGCTTGATCAAGAAAAGTTAGTTGGCTTTATCTCTATCGGAGACTTAGTTAAAGCTGCGATGGACGATCAACGTATTCTGATTGAGCAGCTTCAACAATATATTTCTGGCTGATATCCCATACAAATAAAAAAAAGGGCAAATGAATTGCCCTTTTTTATTATTCAATCTACAACGATTATGCTTTTAGAAAGTTCTGAATCACAGAAACAAGACGTTGTAATAACTCATCTGCTTGCGCTTGTGTCATGTTTAATGGCGGTAATAAACGTACCACTGAACCTGCCGTTACATTGATAATCAGCTTATATTCATCACGTGCAATCGTAACCAGTTCAGCACAGTCTTTTGGTAGCTGAATCCCAATCATCATGCCAAAGCCACGCACTTGAACATTGTAATCTACCAATTGCGCTCTGAGTTGATCAACAATATAGGCACCCACTGTAGCAGCATTCTCAACTGCATTTTCTTTTTCCAGGGTATCAAGCACGGTATATACCACACGTGAACCTAACACTGTTCCACCATAAGTTGAACCATGACTGCCTGCACCCAGTAAGCCCACAGCTTTACCTTGTGTCATGACTGCACCAATTGGGAAGCCATTCCCTAAACCTTTAGCTGTAGTCATGACGTCAGGAATAATGCTGGTATGTTGATAAGCAAAGTATTTGCCTGTACGACCATTCCCTGTTTGAATCTCATCTAGCATCATCAACCAATTATGTTGATTACATAGCGCACGTACATCTTCTAAGTAACTAAACCCTTGTGGTGCGGTATTCACGCCACCTTCACCTTGGATAGGCTCGATCAGGATAGCAACAATATCTGGATGGTTGATGGCTGCTTCTTGAATTGCTTCCACATCACCAAACGGCACACGAATAAAACCTTCAACCAAGGGCGCAAAACCTTCCTGAACCTTTTTATTGCCAGTTGCAGATAAGGTTGCCAAGGTACGGCCGTGGAAAGATTGTTCGGCGACTAAAATTTTAGGGTATGCAATGCCTTGTTGAGCACCAAATTTACGTGCAATTTTGATCGCACCTTCATTTGATTCAGCACCACTATTTGAAAAGAAGATTTCTTCCATCCCTGAAACTTCTGCCAGTTTCTGTGCTGCAGCTGTTTGCCAAGGAATTTCATATAGGTTACTGGTATGCACCAAAGTCGCAGCTTGTTCAGCAATCGCTTCTGCAATAACAGGGTGTGCATGTCCTAAACCGCACACAGCAATCCCCGTTAACGCATCTAAATATTCTGTACCCTCTGCCGTATATAGATACGCCCCTCGTCCTCGTACAAAGCTGATCGCTTGGCGACCATAGGTTGCCATAAGATGTGATGGTTGATCAGGTTGCACAGGAGCAAGAGTGATATTAGTCATAACAAACTCAATCTATCAGTAGTTGTGGTGAAAAAAGTTATATAAGCAAAAACTTGCGTAGATTGAAAGCCTAAAGTCACATTTATATAAGAAAAATCTTTCGCAATCCTCCGCCACGCTTTTTTTTAGGTATAATGCAAGGAGATTAGTTGAGGATCTATCTATGACGGAACAAGCGCGTGATACAGTAGCGTTAATTCGTGATCAAATTGCGAAACACCCTGTTTTACTTTACATGAAAGGCACTCCACAATTCCCGCAATGTGGTTTTTCTGCTCGTGCAGTAGAAGCACTTAGCCAAATTGGTCGTCCATTTGCCTATGTAAATATCTTGGAAAATCAAGATATTCGTGCAACTTTACCTCAAATTGCGAACTGGCCTACTTTTCCACAATTATGGATCAATGGCGAGCTTATTGGTGGTAGCGATATCATGCTTGAAATGTTCCAAAATGGTGAGTTAAAACCATTAGTTGAACAGTACAGCCCAGCACCTGAAGCATAAGCTGTTAAGCAAAAAGCCAATCAAATGATTGGCTTTTTTATTGGAAGGATTTTAATGTTGACTAAATCCAACATAACGAAATAGCCCCTCTACACCTAAATCTGCTTTATAAATGTGCATGTCGGCATAGTGAGCTTGAGTAACACTAGCAAAAATATTCATATTTGGATCTTCATGAATTTCATCCACTGACTGCGGTAAAACTTCTTCAAAACGATCAGCAATAAATTCAAAACCTAAATCCATTGCCATAAATAGCGTATGTTCACAAGGTTGAATATACTGCTCCTGATCCCAGTCGAGGACAGCATGCTGACAAAAAGGACATACAATGTTTTGGGTCGCATCGACAATATTGATAAGTTGATATGACATAATACTTAAGCGCAAAAAATTTCAGCCAGTTTAAAAGAATATGACGCGCTAATCTATCTTGAAGCGGAGGATTTAGCTGATGGCGACATTAGAACAAGCAATTGCATTTGCCGCACAACAACATGAGGGCCAAGTTGATAAAGCCAATGCACCTTATATTTTACACCCACTCAGAGTGATGCTGAATGTACCCAGTATGGATCATAAAATTATTGCTGTTCTGCATGATGTCTTAGAAGATACCGAAACAAGCATTGCAGATTTACAAGCTTTAGGATTCCAGACACACATTATCGAAGCAATCGTTGCACTTACTAAACTAGATGGTGAGTATCGAATCGAAGCCGCTCAGCGCACTGTACAAAACCCTTTGGCACGTGTTGTGAAATTGGCTGATATCACTGACAATATGGACTTATCTCGAATTCCATCACCAACCGCAAAGGATTTTGAGCGAATGGAACAATATCAGCAGGTTCGGGCTATATTATTAGCCCACAATGTTTAATAATCACTTTTATATTCATTTAACTTGATCACAATAAGCTGGAGTTTATAGCGTAATGCTAACGGATTTAGATGATTTTTATTGCTTCGCGCTGGTTGTAGAACATGGTGGCTTTAGTGCTGCTGAACGTGCAACAGACATTCCTAAATCTAAACTCAGCCGTAGGGTTTACAATCTCGAAGAACAATTAGGCGTGCGTCTGATTCAACGTAGTTCACGTCATTTTGCCGTGACTGATATTGGAATGGATGTTTACCGACATGCACAAGTGATGATGAATGCAGCCCAAGCAGCGCATGATGTGGTCAATCATTTGAGTAGTCAGCCACGTGGTGTCATCAAAGTCAGTGTACCAGTCGATATTGCTCAAAATCAGATGGCGAAAATTCTACCGGCCTTTTTGAAGAAATATCCTGAAGTTCGGGTACAGATGATGATCAGCAACCGCCGTATTGATGTCATCAATGAAGGTGTCGATCTGGCGCTGCGTGTTCGCTCTAAATTAGATGATGATCCGAACCTAGTATTACGTCAATTTGAAGCAATTGAACAACGTCTTTTTGCCAGCCAAGCCTATCTAAATGAGTTTGGTAATCTTACTACGCCTGAACAACTGGCTGAACATCGTATTATCAGCATGGCAGAAGATCATCTCGATCAACAGTTCTTGTTGACAGGCCCTGATCATCAGCAGAAAAAGATCAAAGTAAACCCCGTGATTATGGGTTCAAATTTACTGATGCTGGCGGAATTAGCCACTCAAAACTGTGGGATCGCCCTGCTTCCCGATAGTATTGCCCAAGACTTTGTAAAAACAGGGCAACTTGTGACTGTCTTACCCGAATGGACGGCACCACACGGTATTTTCCACGCAGTTTATCCATCGAGACGCGGTCTATTGCCCGCTGTTCGTGTTTTTATTGATTATTTGGTTGAACAACTTACCCAATGCTCAACTAAAAAAAAGCGCGATTAGAAATCGCGCTTTTTTTATCGGACAACTTAAACGGCTGGATAATGTCCTGTGCCATTCGGCCATGGCGTTAATAGCTCAAAGCCATCATCCGTTACAGCAACCATGTGCTCCCACTGAGCAGACAATGATTTATCTTGTGTCACCACAGTCCAACCATCATTCAGCTCTCGGACATGGCGTTTTCCAGCATTCACCATCGGCTCAATGGTAAACACCATGCCTTTTTTTAGGACCAAACCTTGACCTTTCTGACCGTAGTGCAAGATGTTCGGCTGTTCATGGTAAATACGGCCGATACCATGTCCGCAGTATTCACGCACAATGCTATAACCTTCACGCTGTGCAACAGATTGGATGGCATAGCCAATATCACCTAAAGTTGCCCCAGGTTTCACTGTATGAATACCCGCTAACATCGCTTCATAAGTGGTTTCAACCAGTTTTTTTGCTTCAGGCTTTGGCTCACCAACAAAATACATTCGGCTGGTATCGCCAAAATAACCATCTTTGATCACAGCAACATCGATATTTAAAATATCACCCTCTTGCAAAATCTTTTTCGCTGAAGGAATGGCGTGACACACTTCTTCATTGACAGAAATACAGGTCGTTTTAGTAAAACCGTGATAGCCAACATTGGCTGGAATCACCTGCAACGTATTCACAATATAATCATTACAGATATCATCTAAATATTCAGTTGAAACGCCAGGCTTGATATAAGGCCCGATCATTTCTAACACTTGTGCCGCTAAACGCCCAGAGATACGTAATTTCTCCAGATCTTGTTCAGTTTTAATGGTCACAGTAGAAGCTCTCATTCGAGATTTTCCTTATTCATCAATCAGATTAAAATCACATGCAGAAAAATTAATATGGGGACTGCATAAAGTATTTCAATATTTGTACGCCTTCCTATTGAAATCTTCAATCTATTTAAGACTAAAAGAGCATTTTATTTTTGATATTTAAATTCAGTTAGGCCAATAGGAAAGAATCTATACCCTTCTGCATTTTTCGAGTTTTGGAAAGCTTTTCAACACATTAGCTTTACCATTACTAATTATATGATTTTCATCATTTCTTTTTAGTCAAAAATCAACCAAATTTCACATAAATTAGTTTCAAAAGAACGAATTTTTGTTCTAAACTTCGCACTTTTATTTTATGCCTCCCTCTTTATGAATCAACTTCGTACAGGAGATATCATTGCTTTAGGTTTTATGACCTTCGCGTTATTTATTGGCGCAGGCAATATTATCTTTCCTCCAATCGTTGCTCAGCAGGCTGGTGAACATGTCTGGCTTGCGGCCTTCGGTTTCTTAATTACCGCAGTTGGTTTGCCTGTCATTACGATTATGGCCTTATCTCGCATGAAAGGTTCAATCGAAATCATCAGCTCTCCACTTGGACGCTTCTTTAGCTTACTGCTCACCATTGTTTGCTATTTGTCTGTAGGTCCACTGTTTGCAACACCACGTACTGCAACAGTTTCTTATGAAATTGGCTTCGCACCGTATTTTGGTACATCAGGTAGCAGCCTTCTTATTTATAGTATTGTGTATTTTGCATTTGTGACTGCAGTTTCACTGTATCCAAATAAACTACTCGATACGGTTGGTCATGTACTGGCTCCTTTAAAAATCATTGCCTTGGCAATCTTAGGTATCGCCGCATTTGCGATTCCAACAGGTATGATTTCAGCTCCAGTCAACAACTATATCGCAAGTCCTGTTTCTGAAGGTTTCGTTAGTGGTTATTTGACCATGGATACCTTAGGCGCACTGGTATTTGGTATCGTAATTATTCAAGCGATCCAATCACGTGGTGTAACAGATACAAAACTGATTACCAAATATGCCATTATCGCAAGTTTGATTGCGGGTGTTGGACTCACGCTTGTGTATGTCAGCTTGTTTAAACTTGGCTTAGGCAGTCATGAAGTCGCGCCTAATGCAGCCAATGGTGCAATCATTCTGCATGCTTATGTACAACACGCGTTTGGTGATTACGGATCGTATTTCTTAACCATCTTAATTTTCCTTGCATGTATGGTAACCGCAATTGGTCTTACATGTGCTTGCGCTGAATATTTTACCGAATTGACAGGTTTATCTTATAAGTTACTTGTTTTTATCCTGACTGGCTTTTCTTTGTTGATTTCTAATCTAGGTCTAACAAAGCTGATTGCAATCTCAGTTCCTGTACTCAGTGCAATTTATCCGCCAGCGATTGTCGTGATCATGCTCAGCTTCTTCTGGAAACGTTGGAACAATCCGTCGATCGTGGTTGGATCTGTGACTGCTGTTGCTTTCCTTTTTGGTATTTTTGAAGCAATTAAAGCGGCTGGTTTTACTGCGCAATTACCGACTTTTATTCAGCACTTACCATTGAACGAACAAAATCTCGCATGGTTACTCCCATCGCTGATCGTTCTTGTTTTTGCAATTGTAGTCGATCGCGTATCGGCATCTAAAGATTAAAATGATTTGTCGTTAAAATGATGTTTTACCCAAACATGATTTTAGCTATACAAGAAATGTTCTTTTATCCAACGCTCATTTTTTGTTTACGACAAATCTTTCTTTTCTTAACTTAAAGCTGACGCTGTCAAATATGCCTCAATGTCTTTATTTGTGATCTAAAACAACTATTTCAATTCAATTAGTTGATTGGCAAATTTTTCAAAATGTAAAAATAATGGCTAATATTTAACTAAAAAATAGTATAAATCAATATAAAAAATACTTAAAAGTTATATAAATCAATACATTTAGAAATTTATTTTCAAAATAGTCACTATCCCTATTGAAATGCTCAGAAAATAGCAGTACAACTTAAAAAACAATTCAGACAAAAACACATGGTTTTGTCGTCACAACAAGGAGGGATGGAGATGTTATCAATACATTTCAGCAAGCAAGTCTTCATTAACACTCTGAAGGCAAATGATTCAATCGTATATGCAACTACAACGCTTGCCTTAATGGTTACGTTGTTATTTCAAGGCACAATTAAAGGTAATTTAAAACCCGAATATTTTGCATATGCATTGATTGTATCTCTGGCCTTTTGTATGTGGGCGATCGTCGATCGAAAGTTTCGACAGTTAAGCGCAGTGCGCCAAAAAAATTCTTTAGGAAAAATGGATGAGTGATCATCCATTTTTTTAATGTAAAAATTGAACAATTGTTCCCAATACTAAAATCCCAGTTGCACCCAACTCTACAATAATTAAACTCAACATCATCAACGTCATACACCATGCTGGTAAAGTCCATTTCCCCACTTGATGTGGTTGTTTGAATTGATTGGTTGTATCTCTTAAGAATCCATGCAAAATATAAATTAAAATCGACATCGCAAAGAAAAATAGATTTGCAACAACACAAAATAATGCGATTGAATCAGATAGAACTGTAAAAAAACTTAATGCTGCTAAAATTAGACTGGCTGCCGCGTAAAGTAGGCTGCTGCGATGTGCAATATCCACATAATAATGTGCTCTTGCCTGCGCTGTTTGTCTGATCTGATAATATTTCCAAACTCCAGTCAGCATGCCCACCCATAGAAAAATCCCACTAAATACAATAGCAAGCTGTGTTGCAGTATTTAAAGCGTACATAACATCCCCGAAATTAAAATATTCCTTTTGTGTGCATATATTACATAAAATTTGACTTTTAAGTCATTTTTTAAACGAGTTTCTTTTTGGAACTTGTGTAAAGTAATACTATGCACACATAAGAGTATCTTTCTAATGAAGAGTTATGAATCTTTTTGGATGAGTTGCAAAGATGACTATCGACTTGCTGCACAATTTTATCCTGCACAAGATCATACCAAACCCTACCCGATCTTGATTTGTCCAGCGACAGGAATTACTAAAAATTTCTATCATGCTTTCGCAGAATGGCTTAACCAACAAGGTTATAGCGTTTTAAGTTTTGATTTTCGCGGTATTGGTGAATCTTTACATGGCCCGCTCAAGAATTCTACGGCCAGTATAAATGACTGGGGAATTTATGATATTCCAGCCGCAATTGAGACCTTATTAGATCGAACTCAAGCTGAAAAAGTGATTATTGTTGGGCATAGTGCCGGTGGGCAATTACTTGGGATTACTTCAAACTATAACAAGGTTGCTAAGGTTTTGGCGATCGCTGGCTCTACAGGTCATGTCAAAGGCTTGAAAGGTAAAACTAAAATCCTTGCGCCCGTTATGTTTAACGTTATTTTCCCAGTTTCCAGCTTCTTGAAAGGTTATGGCGCAACTCAATTTATTGGGATGGGAGAAAACCTCCCTAAAAATGTTGCAAAACAATGGGCTGAGTTTTGCAGTAAACCTGGTTATGTCATGAATGCAATTGGTAAAAGTATCTTCGAAGATTATCATCAAGAAATTCAATGCCCGATTACTTCCTTTTGGGCAACTGATGATGAAATTGCCACTCAAGCCAATGTCAAAGATCTACTGCGCTTATACCCCAATGCACCAACCAAATTGATTGAACTGAATCCACAACAACATGGCTATAAACAAATTGGACATATGTCGATGTTTAAAAAGTCACATCAAAAGCTATGGCCCCTGATGGAAAGTGAACTTAAGCTTTAAGAAAAACATCAGTCATCACAATTTTGCACTTTACGCATCTAAACCTGTAATCCTGTTTAGGTGCGTCTTTTTATCTATTTAACCCTCCGAAGCTCAATTGTTATCCCCTTCATATCTCATTTTGATTTCCTACTATTCGTCCTACACACCAAATTTATGTCTAAATTGCCCCATCAAAATCTATTCAAAGCTACAAATTTTAAAATTTCATTGAAAAAATGTGATAAAGAATGTATTTATTCAACTTTTTTAAAAATTTTTATGTGCTATATTTTAACCAACTGATTAATTCAAATAGTTGTATTAGCTATTTTTTAAGCGTTATTTATTTTATAAATATATTGATTTCGTATATTTATGACATTTTAGACAGAAAATATTATAAAAATGTCACGTCAAAAATCGTATTTTTTTTCTACAATACGATTATTCTACAAATAAGCAGTAATGCAAGGCTGTAGGACAACCTTGAAGGAAAGACGACTGGATAGTACATCATTAATAGCTGATTTATGTGAATTTTATGATGACTTATTCGTTGAGAATAAAGATAATTTCACCGTTATCTTTGAACAGATTTGTTAAAAAATGGAATGCTAAAAAAATCAGAGGATCGATTTTTTTAACAGGCAAGTTATAGACATTTCATGGAATCTAGGAGCGACTAGGAGTGGCTCCTTGTGCAAGTATAGGAAATAAGTGATGCCAAAAAAATATGCGCGTTTTTTACCTACAGCCGATTCATTTAACCTGGAAGACTTTCCTTTTTACTGGATTTCTCAAGTAAATGCTCAGTACGTTCAAAATATCGATAACGTGCTCAAAAAATATGGTTTAGACAATTCTCGTCGCCGTATTCTCATTGCCTTGCATGTCAAACCTCATGCCAGTGTGTCAGAGCTTTCCGACATGGTCATTTCCAAAATGTCGACCACAACCAAGATTGTTTATCGCCTCAAAGATGAAGGTTATATCGATACGTATTCATGCAAGGAAGATGGTCGTATCACTCGCGTCTATCTAACAGACAAAGGTCAGGAAATGATTACCAAAATCAATGATCTTACCTCAGTTATCCTTGAACAATCATTTGATGGCTTAACGCCATTGCAAATTGAAAAGACAATGGAAATTCTACGCCATATGTTTAAAAATCTTGCGCGCTAAGCAACTGATCCCAAAAAGGCTTCCAATAGGAAGCCTTTTTTAATCTCATCAACTCAAATATTAAGCTCAATCAAACATATTCAGTTGCGGTGTTATTTTTACAATCTTTGCTTTAGGTACATGGGAACACTCAAACTCTTCTACAGGAAAACTCTGCATAAACTCATAGAGCTGATGTGGCTGTTTTAAGCTTAACCATTCATCTAAACGCTCATGCGGAATAACCACCACTGACCGCTTTACATCTCCCGGCTCATGGAAG
This sequence comes from Acinetobacter sp. TUM15071, assembly GCF_008980925.1. Lineage (NCBI taxonomy): Bacteria > Pseudomonadati > Pseudomonadota > Gammaproteobacteria > Moraxellales > Moraxellaceae > Acinetobacter > Acinetobacter sp. TUM15071. The sequence goes on from NZ_BKGB01000003.1 coordinate 70,044, forward strand.
TCTTTCATCATCGGATGGTCTATCGCGTCCATCGTAAGCATGGTTGCCGAACGGATCACCTGATCGCCCAACTTTCTGATCTCATATAAAGCCGCGATAAAGAAAGCCTTTCCATCTTTACGGCGTACACCCCATCTTTGAGGCTTATTATCAATGTATTTACTTTCATAGAACTCGGAAACGGGAATAACACCAAATTTGCACTTGGAAGCCGCCTCCAAGAAACTAGGTTTCTGAAAAATGGTTTCGTGTCGAGCATTATAAGTATGCTTGGAAATATTGGTATCTTCCGACCATTTTGGTACCAAACCAAACAATACTTCCCGCCACTCCAGCCCTTGCTCTGATTTAAATAGTAAAGGCGTTATATAACTTGGGTAAACCTCTTCCCCATATTCAAATGGAATCAAAGGTAAACCAAGCTGTTGAGCTTGTTCGGCTGTTAATGGTTTATAGTTGGCACACATAATTGGTTAAGTATTTATCCTTAAAAACAAAGTTAAAAAAAGGAGGTATCAAGCCTCCTCTTTTTAATTGCATAAATTAGCCAAATAACTTTTTCATTTTTGCACTTAAACCGTGGATAAAGCGGTGCTTGGCATTGGCTTTATCGCTGGTTAAAAAGTTAATTTGAATTGACTGACGCTGTCCTTCAAAAGGTACATAACCATGCCAACCATTATCAGTCACTTTAAATGCAACCAATGTACCAGGACCCGCATCAATTTCTTCGACGTAGTCATCCATGTTCTTTTCATCATTCAATATACGTAGACGACCTGTAGGTGCATCCCAAGACTCATTTAGATAAATCAGAATAGTCAGAAGTTTAGTTTTCGAGTCTGAATGAATGCGACCATCTTTTTGGCGTGAATAACCACGCAAGGTGATCATCATCGGATGTTCCATCACATCTACATCAAATTTTTCAGTCAAAATCTGGCGAAATTCTTTAGTATCTAATGATTTTAAGAAACGATCAAAATTAGGCTTAATTTCAACATCTTCAATGTTGTAGCTACCACCCTGTTCAATCTTTGGGAAATCCTGAATAACAGCTTTCACTTCGCTGTCTATGATCGAATTTTCTACGACAAAGTAAGGATACGGCGAAGTAGAAACTTGCGCTTGTTTTAAAGCATCTAATTTTAAAATTTGTGACATCGTTATGATTCGGCTAAATGATCAAACTGCGAGAATTATAACAAAAATTTCATCAAGATGATGTTTTATCCTGTTTTGAAAGCCTAATTGTCTATACGGCTAATCGCTTTAAGTGCGACACAAAAACGCCAATACATCATCACCTGCATAAAAATTGAAATAATAAGCATGACCCATTTTTGATAAGGAGCAATCAACGCTGGAATTTGAGTGGAATCAATAAATCGTGCAGTCACAATAAAGGCAAAAATAATACAAAGAATTAACAGGAAATAGGCCAAGATGAACCTTATGCCAATTGGTAAACAGAGACAGATTAAACGACTAAGAAATTGTTTACCTTGATTTCCACCATTTGCCTTAAAACAAAAATTGACACCGATAATGAATATTATGATATTTAGCAGTGCATCGATCGTATTTTGAACAACATCAACAATAGGGCTCAAACGCATAGCAAACATAATGATGAACATAAATACACTACTGATTAAATAATAGTTTTTATAATTCTGTTCGCTTAAACGGTCATTTTTTAAATCTTCAATTAATTTTTTTGTGTTCCAAAAATACATTTTTCCCCCTATTTATAAAAAAAGAGGTACCTATCGAATAGGTACCTCTTTTCAGTCTAACAAGTGAACTTAATCACCTGTATAACCTTTTAATTTTAAACGTGCAGCATGTAACAATGGCTCTGTATAACCTGATGGTTGCTCTGCACCTTTGAAGATCAAGTCAGAAGCGGCTTGGAATGCAATTCCATCAAAGTTTGGTGCCATTGGTGTATACAATGGATCATTGGCATTTTGCTGATCAACAATCACAGCCATACGCTTAAGCACTTCTTCAACTTGTGCACGCGTTACGATACCGTGACGTAACCAGTTTGCAACGTGTTGAGATGAAATACGTAAAGTAGCGCGGTCTTCCATCAAACCAACGTTATTGATGTCTGGTACTTTTGAACAACCAACACCAAGGTCTACCCAACGAACCACATAACCCAAGATACCTTGACAGTTATTTTCAAGTTCGTTGTTTAACTCTTCCGCAGTCCAATTAGTTTCAGGTGCAAACGGTGGTGTTAACAAGTCATCTAATGACAACATGTTTTCAGCAGCCAACTCATCTTGACGTGCTTTTACATTAATCTGATGATAGTGCAATGCATGCAGCACAGCACCCGTTGGAGATGGAACCCATGCACAAGATGCACCTGCATTTGGATGTGCAGTCTTCGTCGCCAACATGTCTTTCATGCTGTCTGGTTTTGGCCACATGCCTTTACCAATTTGTGCTTTACCTTGTAAACCACATGCTAAACCAATTGCCACGTTACGGTTTTCGTAAGCAGCAATCCATTTTTGTGTTTTAACTGCTTCTTTACGAACAACTGGCGCAGCTTCCATAGAAGTATGGATTTCATCACCTGTACGATCCATAAAGCCTGTGTTGATGAAGATGGTGCGATCTTTCGCAGCAGCAATACAGTTCTTCAAGTTTACAGAGGTACGACGCTCTTCATCCATGATACCGATTTTGAGTGATTTTGCAGGCAAACCAATTGCTTGTTCAGCACGCTCAAATAATTCAACCGCAAATGCAACCTCTTCTGGACCATGCATTTTTGGCTTAACGATATACATTGAACCTTTACGAGAGTTTTGGTTTTCGTTTTGACCACGAATATCCGCAACTGTCAGTAATGGAGTCACTAGAGCATCCATGATGCCTTCAAACACTTCTTGACCATCAACAAGAATGGCAGGGTTTGTCATAAGGTGGCCTACATTACGAAGCAACATTAATGAACGACCATGTAATTTAGTCGTGCCACCAATCAGGTTCTGAACAATACGGTCTTTGTTTAAGGTACGAGTAATGGTCTTGCCATTTTTCTCGATTGACTCTTGTAAGTCACCTTTCATTAGGCCTAACCAGTTACGATAGCCTTCAACCTTCTCTTCAGCATCAACTGCAGCAACTGAATCTTCCAAATCCTGAATGGTTGTTACCGCAGCTTCAAGTGTTAAATCTTTCACACCAGCAGCATCTGTCTTGCCCACTGGGCTGTTCACATCGATTTCAATAATCACATGCAAACCATTATTTAATAAAACAATCTCAGTTGGGCTTGCAGCTTCGCCATTAAAACCAACAAATTGTGATTCATGTGCCAAAGAAGTGGTTGAACCATCTTTTAAGGTTACAGCTAAACTGTTATTCACCACTGCATATTGAGTTGCATCTGCATGCGAACCTTGAGCCAATGGGAAAGTTTGGTTTAAGAAATCTTTTGCAAAAGCAATAACTTTATCGCCACGAACTGGGTTATAGCCTTTGCCTTTCTCTGCACCGCCTTCTTCAGAAATAACGTCCGTGCCATACAGCGCGTCATATAAAGAACCCCAACGTGCATTCGCAGCATTCAAGCTATAACGTGCATTACGTACAGGTACAACCAATTGTGGGCCTGCCAATAAAGCAATTTCTTCATCCACATTTTCAGTTGTTACTTGGAAGTCAGCAACTTCTGGAACCAAGTAGCCAATTTCAGTTAAGAATGCTTTATAAGCATTTAATTCAAATTTATTATTGCGGTGCCATTCATCAATCTTTGCTTGAAGATCATCACGCTTAGCCAATAATGCTTTGTTCTTTGGGCTAAGGTCTACAACGACTTGCTCGAAGTTTTTCCAGTAGGTTTCACTATCTAAACCAGTGCCTGGTAAAGCTTCATTTTCGATGAAATCGTAAAGTTCTTTAGCAATCGCTAGCTTGCCTTTTTGAATACGTGCAGTCATTGTCTTTCCTGATGGTGCTAACTTTTTATAACAAGAATTCTAGTATACTGATTTATACTAGCCTGAATAGTAATATCACATTCCTAAATAGTAAGCATTTTCCCCATTAGAAGTATTGACAAACACAAATTTTTATACTTATCAAAATATCAAATAATGAGTTTTTACTATCGTTATGCGACACACTCCCTTTTTCAAACTTATCTAGTTATAGCAAAATTTGACCAAGAATAAAGCCTTATCCATGTAAGTTTATAAAAAAAGGCATTCCGAAGAATGCCTTTTCATTTATGAAGTCTGTGCGACCTGAATCTGTCGATGCTCCGAATGTAGATAATCATCCGATTGCATTTCTAATAAACGTGAACGCGTCCGTTCAATCTCAAAGGCCAATTTCTCACCTTCATACAGATCAATAATTGAATCTTCAGAGGTAAGAATCAGTTTTACACCACGGTCATAGAACTCATCGACCAAGTAAATAAAGCGGCGTGTTCCTTCTGATAAGAAATCAGTCAAATGCGGAACATTGCTGACCAGCACGGTATTGTAGATATTCGCGATTTCAATAAAGTCTGCTGGGCTACGTGGTTTAAAGCATAACTCTGAAAATTCACACCACAATACATCTTCTGTATGACCTAAAGTCTCTACCACACGATTATTAATCATGATTGGAGAATTAGATTGCGCCTGTGTCTGGGTCAAAGCTTTAAAACGACCAGATAACCACGCTTGAGCATCATCGGTTAATGGATATTTGAACAATTGCGCCTGCTTCAATACACGCAAACGATAATCCACCCCAGCGTCAACATTCAGAACACTACAGTTCTTCTTCACCAGCTCAATCGTCGGTATGAAACGATCACGATGAATTCCATTTTTGTATAGACCATCTGGTGCAATGTTTGACGTTGCAACCAATGTTATTCCACGCTCAAACAGCTTTTGGAACAGATCACTTAAGATCATGGCATCGGTTACATTCGATACGAAAAATTCGTCAAAACAAATGACAACGGCATTCTTATAAATTTGATCAGCGACCAAATCTAAAGGGTTTCGTTGGCCAGAAAGTTTATTCAACTCTTTATGTACATGTTGCATAAAATGATGGAAATGCATACGTGTTTTACGGCGGAATGGTACAGATTCATAGAACTGATCCATTAGCCACGTTTTTCCACGACCTACACCACCCCACATATAAACGCCTTTAGGATAAGTCTGACGACGGAAACGTCGAAATGCTTTCTTTGAAGCCTTATAGCGAGTGTGTAACTCTTTCCATACTCGATCTAACTCTTGCACAGCCTGAGCTTGTGCTTCATCTGGCATGAATTGTCCTGACTCAATTGCTTGAGCATAACGCTCGGCAGGTGATGTTGGGATAAATGCAGTGCTATGTGAGTCTGGTTTAGAATTTGACATAAGGTGTTATTGCAATTTTAATTGGTGAAAATTATATCGAACATTCCGTTCAATGACATTAGATTTTAGGCTTAATTATCATAGAGTTTAAACATCATAATGTACCATTTTTAATCATTTAATGATTTCGATTATATTGACGAGGGCTCAATCCAAACCATCTTTTAAAGGCATGATTAAATGCAGCAGGCTCAGAATAACCCAACATTTCGGCTACCTGTTCGATTGAATATGAACTATTTTCAATAAACTTTATTGCCTTCTGTTTGATTAATCTTTCGCGAATTTCTTTATAGCTGGTCTGCATTTGCTGCAATTGATGCCGCAAAGTACGCTCTGGAATATCCAATGCACAAGCCGTTTCCGCCATACTTGGAATCACCCCATTTTGCATTTCCAGATAATCCTCAACATACTCAACCACAGTCAATTTGAGACTGGCAGTTTTTTCTAAATGTTGAATATCCTGTAGGCATTTTTCTTCATAAATGCGATACGTCAAAATATCGGCAGACGGAATTTTTGTGTTTAAAATTTGTGTATTTTCTAAAATAAAAGCAGCTTGCGCACATCCAAATTTGACATCTTGCCCATAGTAATCTTGATATGCTGCAAGCAGTGTTAAGTCTTTAGGCCGATGAAATGGCAGTTCAATTTGAATTTGAGGGACTTCAAGTCCCATCATCTTAAAGATATCTTGTAAAAACTTATAAGTGCCCGATATTTCGCATTGCGCTCTCAATTGACCTAAATGCATACTTAAATCAATCGGTCGATACAGTAAATAGATCAAGTCATCTTCGATCTTTAGCTGCAATGAACCAAAAAGATGAGTCAGTTGCTGATACTGAACCCCATTTAATAGGGCCTTATGCAAAGTATCACTAGTAACCAATAGCATCAGGAAAGGCCCATAACCCGCTAACGCATAATGCTGTCCGATAAATAAACCTTGTTCAGGTGAAATATCCTGACTAATATGCTGCAAAATATCCCATTCAATCTCATCTGGAATAATTGAACTAGGATCTAAAGCATCGGCCTGTATTCCCATATTGGCTAAACGTGCATCCACGTCGATCCCGACATGACGCATGCCCTGAATCAAATACATCAATCCGAGGATAGATCTCTTCATAAATCCGAATGCAGTTCTCAAAACTTTAATGTTTTACTATAAAACGTTGTGCAAATGAATTGCCGAAATGATCAAGTTTTACGTCTATACAATCATATTTAATCTCGTCAAAACCGTTAAACTTGCACAAAATTTAGCTGTGTAGGACGTAGACTATGCGTGATGTAACCAAAAATGCGATTCAAAAAACAAAAGTTGCAATTATTGGTGCGGGCTTTGGTGGCTTAGCGATGGCTATTCGACTATTACAAAGTCAAATCAATGATTTTGTAATTTTAGAAAAAACCAACGATGTTGGCGGTACATGGCGAGAAAACCAATATCCTGGCGCAGCGTGTGACGTTCAATCACATATGTATTCCCTTTCATTTGCACCCAAAACAGACTGGTCAAAACGCTATGCTGAGGCAGATGAAATTTTTGATTATATTCAAAATATTACTGAACAATACCAACTTCGAGATTATTGCAAATTCAATCACGAAGTGACCAATGCCGAGTTTGACGAAAAGCGCAATGTGTGGATGCTAGATTTTAAAGACCAGACAACTCTTGAGGCTCAATTTGTCATCTTTGCGTCTGGTCCCTTACACGTGCCACAAATTCCCCATATCAAAGGCATTGAGAAATTTAAAGGTAAAGTGTTCCATTCTTCGCAATGGGATCACAATTACGATCTAAGCGGCAAAGCAGTTGTTTCAATCGGTACTGGTGGTAGCGCGATTCAATATATTCCTGAAATTGCAGCAGAAGTAAAACAGCTTTATGTGTTCCAGCGCACCGCAGCTTGGGTCATTCCACGTGATGAGCGTAAATATTCTCAGCTAAGTAAGCGCTTATTTAAGGCATCGAATATTTATCGCCAGATTCACCGTACCCGCCTCTATTGGACCAATGAATCGCGTGTTGTACCAATCGTGCAGCCACAGATTATGAAATATGGTCAAAAACTTGCTGAAGCCTTTATCCGCTATCAAGTCAAAGACAAAGCGCTTGCGAAAAAATTGACACCAGATTTTGTCATGGGTTGTAAACGTATTCTTATTTCAAATAAGTACTTCCCGACCTTCAACCGTAAAAATGTTGAATTAGTGACAGATGCTATTCAGGAAATTACAGCGAACGGTATCATCACCAAAGATGGTAAAGAACGTCAAATTGATTGCTTGATTTATGGTACTGGCTTTATTACTGATCCACGCATTTACTTAAAGCATTTCAATTGCGTTGGCCGTAACGGCATAGAACTTAAGCAAGCATGGAAAGATGGTGCTGAAAGCTATTATGGTGTGAGCACCAAGAACTTCCCGAATTTGTTCCAGTTACTTGGACCAAATACGATTCTTGGCCATAATTCAGTGATTTTCATGATCGAGTCTCAGGTCAACTATATTCTACAATTGATTCAAACCGTTGATAAAACAGGTACACAAGCAGTTGAGATCAAGCACGAAGTTCAAGACCAGTTCAATCAACGTGTTCAAGATCAGCTCAAAGGTACAGTTTGGCAAGCAGGTGGCTGTAGCAGCTGGTATCAAGCCGCTGACGGTAAAAACTTCTCGTTATGGCCAACCTATACATGGAGATATTGGCTAGAGACACGTAAAGTCAATGTTGCTGATTATAATTTTATCAGCGCAGCGGTTAATTCAAAAAACCATGCTGCTTAAGCAGAAATAGCTGAATTTTTCCAAATATCAAAAACACCTTTAAAAGCTTAAAGGTGTTTTTTTATTTCAACGCTTTATGGACCTGATTTAAATCCCTCTGTTCTCCTCTATACAAGTCCTAAATAATCATGCTAATATTTTAACTACCTACCGTTAGGTAGTTAAAATAAATATTGTTCCCCTCGAAAGAGTACACAAAACATGAACGCTGCTCCTCCCGTCACAAAGATCAGTTGGTCTTTGTTACTATTGCTCTCCCTTTTTACCGCCTTGGATGCATTGGCGATTGATATTTATTTGCCGGCATTTCCACTACTTGCAGAAAGTTTTTCGACAACGCCAGGTCATATACAACTCACCCTGTCGGTATTTCTGATTGGACTCGCCATTGGTCAAGGTATCTATGGTCCATTGCTTGATCGCTTTGGTCGCCGTAATCCATTACTGATCGGAATTGCTGTTTTTATCTTAGGATCAATATTGGCAGCCATCGCACCAACGATTGAGTGGTTACTGGCTGCACGTTTCTTACAAGCAATAGGTGCATCAGCAGGTCTCGTGGTTCCAAGAGCAATTATTTCTGATGTATGCGATGCTAAAACCAGTGCCAAAAATTTCTCTATTTTGATGCAAGTCATGATGATTGTACCGATTCTTGCCCCCTTACTGGGTAGCTTGATCCTACGTATCGGCTCTTGGCACTTAATTTTCTATACATTGGCAGTGCTTGGTTCCATCCTGTGGCTATGGGGAAATCAAGCCATTCCAGAGACATTGAAACCTCAATATCGACAAGCATTACAATTCACTGCAATCAAAAACAGCTATCAAACACTTTGTCTGAATAAAAGCTTCATCAGTTATACGCTTGCTGGTGGGTTTATCTTAGGTGCTTTCTTTGTTTACCTTAGCCAATCGCCTTTTATTTTTATTCAGCACTACCATATTCACAACGAAAGTTTTAGTACCTTATTTGCAGCGAATGCGATTGGCTTAATTATTCTAGGGCAAACTTCAATCCTGTTACTCAAACGTTGGTCAGCTCAACAATTGCTTGTCATTGGTATGTGTTTATTCAGCGGTTCTAGTTTTATTTTGATGCTCAGCCTATATTTTTATGACTTAAATTTATGGCAATACATTGCGCTTTTAGGATTAAGCATCTGGTCAACTGGATTCATTTTTGGCAATTTAACGGCATTAACCATGCAGCAAAGCCCACAACATTTAACGGGTGCTGCATCCTCATTAATGGGCTTACTACAATATGCTTTCGCGGCACTAATCGGTTTTGTTGTGAGCCTAATAGAAATCAATATCAGCCTACTTCCAAGCAGCTTGTTTATTTGTGGTGCTATCGCTCTGGGCTTATGTCTTTATGCTGCGCTAGAACAGCGCGAATCATTTGCTAGAGTAGAAACAGAATAAAGAAATTACACTTGATCAGTGTCTGAACTTAGGCGCTGATCAGAATATTTAATGCTTTTAAGATAGCATCCAATCTGAGGTGAAACTTCTCTCGCCCACCATAGATCAATTCACTTTGTAAGGCATCGACAAAGCTCATGCACACACGAGCCAGAGCGACACTATCCAGTTGATGCTTATTTTCCATTAAAATTGAGCCTTGAATGGCGTGTGAAAATACATTTTCCAGTTCCGCCATAAAAACATGCATCGGTTCAATTACCTGATCATATAAGTGCACAGGCGGACTAATTAATGCATTCATCCAAAATTGAACACCGTATGATGCATCAAAACGCTGTTCGATACTTTCAAAGTAATGCAGTAATTGCTGCTGGATTTTTTCTCCGCCTTGCAACACAACCTTGGCATGTCCCAATTCTTCATCAATCATGATTGGAATCAGACTGAGATACAATTCGTCCTTATTCTTAAAATGTGCATAAATCGAAGGTTTTTTTATCCCAACATCAGTCGCAATCTCGTTTAACGATGTTGCTGCAAAGCCCTGTTTTGCAAAACGTTCTAATGCCACTTTTTGAATCTTAGCTGCTGTCACAAATCATCCACCTCTTTTACTGCTAAAAGTATATTTCAGCCAACAGGATATTCATAGCTGTATAAGATACTGTATTTATATGCCATCTATCTAAGTGACAACATAATCATCTACCCAGCAGCCCCCAAGTTTATTGGTATGCGTTTATCTCCAAAACTTTCTATATCAAATGATATATAAATCTATTCAAGTATCGGATTTCCCTGCATAATAAATCAGCACTTTCAACTTTCAGATTGTATGACCTCTCTTGTTTTAATCTTACAAATTTTTGCCTGCCTCAGTTTAGGCTATTTTTTAGCTCCCCATCTTTCACAACCACTAAAACAATTCGTATTTAAAATTCTGCCTTATTTTTCTTATATCTTACTCATCAGCGTGGCTTTTGAACTCACTCAAGCGCTCAACCATATTGAGAATCCAACTGCCATTCTTCCGCCTGCATTACTGATTGCCTTTACTACATCAGTGGGTTCATTCTTCATTTGTTTAATGGTGTATAAACTGATTGATCGCCAAAGTGTACAAGGCAAAATTTCATTACACCTATTTTTAAATGCCTTAAAGAATATCGGCAAAGCATTTTTAGCTCTAGCAGTCGGGATTGTTTTAGGTATGCTAGTGAACGCCTCAGAATTTCAAATGACCTTTAATAGTTGGTACTTGTTACTGGTTTTTATCTTTTTAATTGGGGTCGAATTGGCTTTTACCAAATTTGATCGTAGCTGGTTGAGCTGGAAAATTTTGCTGGTTCCCGTGGCAGCATTTGTTGGTTCATGCTTGGCAGCCCTGTTAACTTATTTCATTTTATCCAATGATTATGGCTTCAATGAAGTCATGGCCTTAGCCCAAGGTTATGGCTGGTATTCGATGTCAGGGATTTTATTTACTGAACTACACTCAGCCAAACTGGGTGGGATTGCTTTATTAACAGATTTGTTTAGAGAAATTTTTGCGATTTTATTGATGTATTGTTTAGGTTGGCGTTTTCCACGCTCTGCTATTTCAAGTGCCGGTGCAACGTCAATGGATGTGACTCTTGCAATGGTCAAACAATCATGTGGCACACATTATGTCCCACATGCCATGATGAGTGGATTGATCTTATCACTTCTCGCACCACTCTTAATCAGCTTATTTCTAAGTATGAAGTTTTAACATCGTACTTTATTAGATTGAAGCCAAGATTGATTTCAACATCTCAGTTGGATTCTCAGCCTTGGTAATTGGGCGACCGATGACTAAATGCGTTGATCCATCTTGCATAGCTTGTTTTGGCGTTACGATACGTTTTTGGTCATCCGCATTTGAACCTTCGGGGCGAATCCCTGGCGTGACCAATGCAAACTCTTGTCCTAACATTTCACGAAGGATCTTGGCTTCTTGTGCTGAACACACGACACCATCTAATCCGCTGTCTTGAGTAAGTTTTGCTAAACGCTTTACATGTTCAACAGGTTCTATATCCAAACCTAGATCACGTAAGTCTTCACGGCCCATTGAGGTCAGAACCGTTACTGCGATCAATTGAGTTGAATAATTACCCGCTTTAAGTCGCTCTACACAGGTTTCCATCATTTTACGACCACCCGATGCATGCACATTCACCATCCATACACCGAGATCTGCAGCAGCACACACTGCTTGAGCAGTCGTATTCGGAATATCGTGAAATTTTAAATCAAGAAAAACCTCAAAACCTCTGTCCTGAAAGTTTTTAACGATTGATGGACCTTCATGAGTAAAAAGCTCTTTGCCTACTTTGACACGACAAAGTGACGGATCAAGCTGATCTACAATTGTTAAGGCGTCATATTGGCTTTTTGCGTCTAGGGCAACAATAATACTCACGAATCTAGTTCCATCACATAAAAATCGGCTAATTATAAAGTGATTAGTAGAATGAACAAAGCAAGAAAGTCATCATAATACAAAAAAGCTTTTCCAAAATGATGAAATGATCTTTATCTTTGCTCCGATATCAAGATCGCTCTGGTATCTACTTCCAGAGCTTCAAAGATATGTGCTTGATCTGCGGGATAACAAATATAATCCCCTTCATTCAATAAAATAGGTTCTGCAACCAACCCGACTTTTGCTCGCCCTTTCATAATAATAATATGTTCGACACTACCAATTGGATGTGGCTGACTGCAACGTGGTTCACCCGGTTGTGTCGTTAATATATATACATCCCGTCTAGCGCCGGTTGGACAATTGGCTAATAAAATTGCCTGATAATGTGCGATTTCAGAACTGACCGATGGTCCTTCACCAAAACGAATTACTTGAGTTTGTGCAATATTTGATTCCATCAATTTCGCAAATGGAATATCTAAAGCAACACATAAGGCCCATAAAGTTTCCAGACTTGGATTACCTTGAGCTGCTTCCAGTTGAGACAGCGTCGATTTCGCGATACCCGCTCGACGGGCAACTTCTGCTAAAGATAACCCAGACTTCTGTCTTTCTCTTTGCAATCCTTTTGCGACGATTTCAATTGGCAAACTCATATAACACCATAAAAAACGAATGTTCGTTTTGACGAACGATATAAAATTAATCTATTATATCGTACGTTCGTTTGATATAGAAACCAATGATGCAAGATAAAGAACAATTTAATCTAATCAAAGCCATCGTACTGATTTCAGTTGCAACAGGAATTGTGGGCATTTCCTTGGGTTCAGTTGCTGCAAGCTTCGATGTACCGATGTGGATTCCTTTGCTGCTATCACTCACAGTACTCGCTGGCGCTGCAGAATTTACATTTATTGGTATGGTTGCAACGGGTACCAATCCTATTTTTGCAGCATTGACTGGTATATTGATCAACCTACGCCATCTACCATTTGGTTTATCCGTTGCAACATTTATTGAAAAGAATGCTTATCGATTTATTGCCTGCCATATTATGAATGATGAAAGCGTCATGTTTGGATTGAGCCAACAAGAAGATCAAGCCAAGCAAAAAGCATATTGGATGTGTGGATTAGGGATTGCTATTCTCTGGCCAATTGGTGTTTTTATAGGTTATCTATTAAGTAAAAACATTCCTGATATCTACGTATTTGGTATTGATGCTGCATTTCCTGCCATTCTTTTCGCATTAATCTTGCCTATGCTTAAGAATAAAACCACACGACACCGTGTATTTTTAGGCAGCTCATTATCTCTGGCATCAATTCCCTTACTGCCAACAGGCTTACCCGTACTTATTTCCATGTTAGGTCTACTATTAAAAGGCAAGTCAAAATGAAATATAGTGAAAGTTATATCTTCGTTGGAATTGTTGTGCTTGCGCTTGGTACCTATTTGATTCGCTACTCAGGTTTTTATTTAGCCAATCGGATGACATTCAAAGAGCATCATAAACAACTACTGGCTGATTCTGCTTGTGTCCTACTGTTTACCCTAGCAGTGTTTAATACACTTTTTACTGAAACCCATTTTAGTGGCATCAGTAAAATCATTGGCGTTTTCGTTGCAATCATTTTTGCGTGGAAAAAATATTCACTCATCGTTGTTATTCTCGTGGCCATGCTCATTACTGCTACTTTAAGATATTTAGGCTTTCCATAAAAAATGGCCCTTTAAATCCAATAAAGGGCCATTTAATTGGGTTCTAAAATCTTCAGACTTTACAACCCTATAAATATTCTTAATTACAGTGGCGTACGAGTTTGACTCTCAGGATTAATATCCAACACTGTTTTTTCATGTCTTACACTTGCAGCAGCGTCTGCGGCAGCTTGTTGTGCCAACTGAATTTGCTCTTTGCGTAGATAGTCAATGTCTTTACGAAGTCGTTTAATTTCCCAGCTAGTTTGGAAAACTCGGAAAACTTGAACACCGAGTAATAAACCAACCACAATACCTAATGCTAAAGTCAATAAAAGGAGAAGACCTAAACGCATTGCTGGAACTTGGGTAAATAATAAATCTACTTGTAGTTCAGCTGGATTTTGAAGAACCAGAGCGAGTGAATAACCAAAAATGGCAACAAGTAATGCAATTAATACATAACGCATAAACACCTCAATTGTTATTCACCAGATTCGTTTACTGCATCACGAAGTGCTTTACCAGGTTTAAAGTGTGGAACTGCTTTCGCCGCAACATCAACAGATCGACCTGTTTTAGGGTTACGTCCTAAACGTGGCTCACGGTGATGTAAAGCAAAACTTCCAAAACCACGGATTTCAATACGATCACCACTTGAAAGTGCTTCGATCATTTGATCAATCATAATCTTAACTGCATCTTCAACCAAAGGCTCAGCTAAGTGTGGGTTTTTAAGTGCAATCCGTTCAATTAAATCAGATTTATTAAGTGCTTCAGTAGTCATTGATGACCTCTTTAATTATTGCTACTTTTCAATGTTTTTAATAATAACCTGTTTAAATACAAAACGGTAGCGCAGTATATAATTACTACGCTACCGTTTGCAGTATTTTTGTATAAAAAGTACGTCTCTGTTACAAGAAACGTACCTTTCAACAAATTACTTCATTTGAGCTTTAATTAAGTCACCAATAGTCTTAGGACCATTGCTGTCTGCTGGTTGAGTTGCAGCAGCTTGACGAACAGTGTTCACCGCTTCTTTCTCTTCAGCTTCGTCTTTCGCTTTGATAGACAAGTTGATAGAGCGAGATTTACGATCAACATTGATGATCTTCGCTTCAACTTCTTGACCAACTTCTAAGAATTTAGTTGCATCTTCAACGCGATCACGGTTGATTTCAGAAGCTTTAAGAGTCGCTTCGATGTCATCAGCTAATTTAACTGTAGCACCTTTAGCATCAACAGCAGTCACAGTACCTTTAACTAAAGCACCACGTTCATTCGCAGCCAAGAAGTCATTGAATGGATCGCTGTTTAATTGCTTGATACCAAGGCTGATACGGTTACCTTCAGCGTCAACAGATAAGATAACTGCTTCAACTGTGTCACCTTTCTTGTAACGACGGATAGCTTCTTCGCCTTGTTCGTTCCAAGAAATGTCAGATAAATGTACTAGACCGTCGATTCCACCAGATAAACCGATGAAGATACCGAAATCAGTGATTGATTTGATCGTACCAGAAACTTTTTCGCCTTTTTCATTTGCTTTAGCAAACTCTTCCCATGGGTTAGCACGAGTTTGTTTGATACCCAATGAAATACGACGACGTTCTTCGTCAACTTCAAGAACCATAACATCAACTTCATCACCAATCTGAACAACTTTAGATGGGTGGATGTTTTTGTTCGTGTGGTCCATTTCTGAAACGTGTACTAAGCCTTCAACGCCTTCAGCGATTTCAGCAAAACAACCGTAGTCAGTTAAGTTAGTAACACGTGCTTTAACGATAGAACCTTTAGGATAACGGTTCATGATCGCTAACCATGGATCTTCGCCTAATTGCTTAAGACCTAAAGATACGCGGTTACGCTCGCGGTCAAACTTAAGTACTTTAACTGTAACTTCTTGACCAACTTCAACAACTTCTGAAGGATGCTTGATACGCTTCCAAGCCATATCTGTGATATGTAGAAGACCATCAATACCACCAAGATCAACGAACGCGCCGTAATCTGTAAGGTTCTTGATTGTACCAGTAACTGTTTGACCTTCTTCAAGTTGAGCAAGCAATGCTTCACGGTCAGCTGAAGATTCAGCTTCCATAACTGCACGACGAGATACAACAACGTTGTTACGTTTAGCATCAAGTTTGATTACTTTGAACTCTAACTCTTTACCTTCAAGGTGAGTCGTGTCACGGATAGGACGAGTGTCAACTAAAGAACCTGGTAAGAATGCACGTACAGGACCGATGTCAACAGTGAAACCGCCTTTAACCTTACCAGAGATAACACCAGTAACGATTTCGCCGTCTTCAAAGATTTTCTCAAGTTTAGTCCAAGTTTCAGCACGTTTCGCTTTTTCACGTGATAAAACTGTTTGACCCATACCGTTGTCAAGCGCTTCAACAACTACGTCAACAGTATCGCCAACTTGAACTTCAAGTTCACGTTGTTCATTTAAAAATTCAGCACGGTCAACTACGCCTTCAGATTTAAGGCCAGTGTCAACAGTAACCCAGTCAGAATCGATACTAACAACAGTACCTTGGATGACTGCACCCTTTTCAACGTTGAGGTTTAATTCACTTTCTTCAAAGAGGGCTGCAAAAGATTCGGTCATGATATACCTGATAAAGTCCGCGGTCTTGGATCAGACAAGGCCGGTTTAGTTAAGTTGTTACATTGTCCAAAAAATCTGATCAAGCAATGCTTCAACTGATAAAAAAATTGTGTATCTATTTTATACGGCTATTGATATAGTCAACCATCAACTGAAACACTTCATTGATGCCTATTGTAGAACTATCAATGACATAAGCATCCTCAGCGGGCTTAAGTGGAGCAACTGTACGCTCCATATCTCTTTTATCTCTAGCCTGTATGTTAGATAAAATGTCGCTTATTTTAGCATCAAGACCCATGCCCTGCAACTGTTTTACGCGTCGTTCAGCACGAGACTCGGCCGAAGCCGTTAAATAAATCTTGGCTTGAGCTTCTGGAAAGATCGAAGTTGCCATGTCGCGCCCATCTGCCACTAAGCCTGGCGCTTGTATAAATGCACGCTGACGCGCAAATAATGCCTTTCTTAATTCAGGAACAGTTGCAACTTTAGACGCATACTCTCCCACTTGTTCAGTGCGAATTGTATTGGTGACATCAACACCTTCCAGAAGAATCTTTGTCACAGCTTCTGAGGACTGAAACTCGATATCCAAATGTGTAGCGCATTCAACACATTCATCTAAATGTGCATCAATCTGATCCAGTAGACCACGTTGGAACAATGACAATCCAAGTAAACGATATAACGCACCAGAATCTAATAAATTAAAACCATAATGTGCGGCAATTTTTGCAGCCAATGTTCCTTTACCTGAACCACTTGGACCATCAATCGTAATTATATGAACTGTCATTCCCATCTCTTATGTAGCAACTGATTTGGCTAATTTTGAAAAACCTAGTGTAATCGCTGCTTTGAGTTGTGCAAGAACTAATTTGCTTACTAAAGGTGCTTTTGCTGTAAATTCAATCTTATACGTCACCAAAGTAATAAAAGGAGTGATTTCTTTAAAATCAATTTGCCCCAAGTGATGTTTCACCAAAGGGTTGTTGATTAATTTATACTCAATACGTTTATTTTCTTCCAATAAAGTAATTTCTTCTTGAAGTGGTTTGATTGGACCAAAGCCCATACGACGAACTGAGCCGATACCATCAGGACGTTTTGGATCAGCAGAATCTTTGACACGTACAACCTGTAAAGGTGCAAATGCCTTGTTATAGGTGGCATGTTTTGACAGCAAGTCAAAAACTTCAGAAATCGGTGCGTTAAATTCTTTTTGTACGGTGATTGCATTACGCATAAGTTCGCCTTTTGATGTGACCCAAAATCATCGGAGGCTTAGTTTGCCACAACTCATATGGCATTTTTAATCATTTAAGGACGTTTTTGACGAACGGATTTTCTTCTTTTCATTTCTTCTTTGTTTGAAAAAATTACTCAACTGCAATGAACATTGCGCTTGCAGGCAGCCTTGTTCAAAGACAAATTTATGATTGTAATAACCACTTTCAAGCAGTTGTCTAGCACTCACCAATGAACCTGCTTTGGGTTCAGTCGTAGCAAAAACCACACGCTGTATCCGTGCATGAATTAATGCACCCACACACATAGTACAAGGTTCAAGCGTTACATAAAGTGTTGTATCATCGGGCAAGCGATAGTTATTCAAAGACTGACAGGCAGCACGTAAAGCTTGTATTTCTGCATGCGCGGTTGGATCTGACAATTTAATTGGCGCATTATATCCAGCACCGATTACCTGTCCATTGCTGACCAGAATTGCCCCGACGGGTATTTCCCCCTGCGCTGCTGCTAATGCAGCCTGCTCATAGGCAAGCTGCATCCAATATTCATCATTAAAATTTTCAGAACTCATAACAATCAGGCAATTACACCGTATTGCTTTAATAAAGCATTCCAGCTCTCAATATTGGTCACAGGAGCACAGTCACCTAATATACTTTTTAAGCTTAATTGCTCAGTTGCTTTCCATTCTGGCGACAAGTCTTTATCAACCAAACGAGCACGAACACCTTCAACAAAGTCAGGATGACGAATCTTCCAATCAGAAATCTGTGCTTCTAATGCAAACACCTCATCCCATGCATGACCTTGTTTACCCCATTGCCATAACAGCCATGTGATCGCAGCTGTGCTTGGAGAGCCTTTTTGCAAGTTTTCACTAGCTTGACGCAACCAATCACTACTTGCATCACTCAAACCAATAATGGATTGATAATCATATTCAAAGCTTTGTCCACGACATACGCTATGAATTACATCAATTGAGTTTTGTAATGGACCAGAAGCAACTGGGCGATGCAAACTATTTAAAGTGTCATCAATGGCTCTGAATGCACCTGCTGGATAATGGTTCCAATCGACATTCAAGACTTTTTGAAGCACATTATCACGCTGCGCTTCACAAATATGTGTTGCCCAACCAATGCTAAATGCACCCGCTGCCGTCATGATGGAACCCGTCAAGCCAGTAAACAAACCAATTTGACCACGATCAGCCAAGAAACGGCTTGCCCCCACATCAGGGTATAAACCGATATTGATTTCTGGCATTGCCAAACGTGAATATGGTGTGACTAGACGGAATGGCGCAGCCATAAATAGACCAAGCCCACCACCCATGACATAACCTTCACCCCAAACGACGATTGGTTTGGCATAATTATGCAACAGTAAATCAAGCGCATATTCTTGCTGGAAGAACAAGTTCGCTGCATCAACTTCCTGATTAATCACCAACTGGCGTAATTTACGTACATCTCCACCTGCACAAAATGCTTTTGGTGTTGTCGAATCAAACCAAATTGCTTTAACAGTTTCATCTACGTGAAAATCTTCAAAAACTTGAAGTAGAGCACTTACGATTGGCTCATCTAAAGCATGCAAAGATTTAGGTCGATTAAGACGAATGATTCGCCAACCATTTTTTGCATGTTCAATAACTAAATCTGGATGATAGCTATTTAAATCAGGAGAAGTCATTATGCGTCCAATTGCCAGTCTATAGGCTCAATGCCATGTTGTTTCAAATATTGATTGGTTTTAGAAAATACTTTACAGCCGAAAAAACCACCACGATTCGCAGCAAGTGGTGATGGATGTGCTGCCGTTAGCACAAGGTGTTTATTACGATCAATGCGTTGACCTTTACGTTGAGCATAAGCTCCCCATAAAATAAAGACGATATGTTCACGCTGTTGATTTAATACATCAATGACTGCATCAGTGAAGTCTTCCCATCCCTGTTTCTGATGTGAAGTCGGTTGTGCAGCTTCTACCGTCAGTACGCTGTTAAGTAACAGCACACCTTGCTCCGCCCATTTGCTCAAATCACCATGACGTGAAACAGGCACGGCTAAATCCGTATGTAACTCATGAAAAATATTACGTAAAGACGGCGGTAATGCAACCCCTCTTTGTACCGAAAAACTCAAACCATTGGCTTGATTCGGACCATGATATGGGTCTTGTCCTAAAATCACGACTTTAACAGCGCTTTGCGGCGTTGTATTCATCGCATTAAAAATCTGTTTACTTGGTGGATAAATCGTTTTCTGTGCAAGTTTTTCTTGTTGTAAAAACTCACGTAAGTTATCCATTTTTTGACTAAGTAAAAACTCTGACAATGAGATTTTCCAAGACTCGTCCAACTGAACTTTACTTAATTTGTCCTGTTGCTGTTCAGTAAATTGCATCCATATTCCTTGAAAAGAAGTTCACTCACTTGGGTGAAAAGCACTCAAATATTAACTTGTAATTCTACGTTTGGATTTTGGAACTTAATTCCTTTTTTCAGGTTTTCATACATCTGAACATCACTCCATTCAGCCTGTACTTGCTCTGAAAACACGATTTGATCTAGGCTCAACGCACCCATTTGCTCATTATCTATATCTTCTTGAAAGCTTTGAGCGTAACCCGTGTCTGTCTCATGTACGATCACAGAATAAACTTCAACATCACCCTCACCATTTTGAGTGGTTGTTGAGTTTAATACCTGCTGAGCAAGGTAAAAGAAAATACGCGAAAACTGTTCTGCCGATGGTGACACTGGCAAAGCGATCCAACGCGCACTAAATGTTTTACATGCATCAATATAGGCAGGATCATCTTTCTGCCAAAAACAAATTGCATGATCAAAACTATCATACAACTCTTTGATCACGCCTTTGAGTAAGCCAAAATCATAAACCATTTGTCCGTGATCGAGCTTTGACGCTTTTAATAATAATTCAACTTTATAACTATGCCCATGAATCGAACGCTTACAGCGATCCGATGTACAGTTACGTACAATATGAGCATTTTCAAATTTAAACAATTTACGAATTAACATGCACCAAGCTAATCTTTATCTGCAAACGGATTTTATTATAAAGCAAAAAAACGTGCATTGGGATTGATTTTAAATCTTGTCACCATTTGATAAACCAATATCAAAACTTAGTAAAAAGGCGCAAGACTTCTTGAATATACAAAGACTTGCTTATCTTTTCGAACCAAAGCGCTTGTAAATTGTCGTTTCCGTTCGCTTAAAACAACTTCAGTTTGTGCAGTGAAATAATTAGACTTACTATCCAAAAAAGCAGCAGCATCTGTTTTATTTTGCTCATCTATGCCAGAAAAAGCATTTAATTTCCACAAATCATCAACATTATTGAAATAGGTCAAATTCGCTTGCTTGGTTTTAAGCTCTTGTTCAACTGATTTAACATCAACTTTCGAATCAATACTGGCAAGCAATAATGCTGGTGCCGTATTCATATTTACTTTGGTTTGTTCTGGCAACGCTGTGACATAGGGCTTGATCAAGTCGTAGTTTTTTCCTTCAAAGCCTCTGACTAGCTTTAACTCTTCCACACTATGAAACTTGGTGTTCGGGGCCAAATATGCAGGATCTAATCCTTGGTAATAATTACTCTCAGCCCCCATTGCCCCAGTCGTTTCATCATCGACATCCTGCCAATCAATTACCGCTTGACTCAATTCTGCTGGCAAGCCAACACGTTGTAGCAACTTCTCAAACCAACGTCGAGCAGCGTCATCCACTTGACTTCCATCTGCTTTAACCAAATTATTAAGGTTAAACTTGCCTGACTCATCCATTAACCGTCCAGAAACAGAGCCATCTTCAACAGGAAATGGAGGCATAGGCTTGGCCCAATTTTCTTGCAGATGATCAATACTGCTTCCATTATCACTATCTTGAATCAAGAGTTCTGAGAAGAAGGCCTCAGCACTTTTTGCATACAGTAAAGATTGATCTTGACGCATCAGATACCCTGTATTTTCAGAGGTATTGGTTTGTCGTTTAGCAATGGTCGCAGCAAGAATCGTTGCCAAAGCAACCATCACAAGAATAGTTAATAATGCAATGCCACGCTGAGCAACTCCATAACGTTGAGCTTTTCTAATCACTGAATATGCCTCTTGCTCATTGTGTTGGAAGTTGAGTAGGATTAGATGAATTTGATCCATCTTTATTATTTGGTGGATTTGTACCTCCACCCGTGGCATTTGAATTTCCTATCGCCTGCAAATACGCCTGCGTATTCAACAAGCTATAAATCCATTCATAGTCTGTACCTGCAACGGTCAGCTGTATCTTGATACCCAGCGGCAATTTTTTAAGCTCAGCAATATTGTTTGGATCACTATTTTCTGGCCATTGCGTCAATTCTTGTGGGTTCAAAACCAGTACTTTAAATTGATTTACATTTTCCAGTAAGGTACTTGAAACAGGCTGTACACGATTCGGAATATTGAGATTTGAATATTTCAGTCGATATACTTTCTTCTGCGCAGAATCATAACGATACTCTATACGTTCATAGGGTGACAGCCCTTGCTTTAATGGATCCGAAACACCTGCCTTACTAAATACAAAACTTCGATCATTTAATAGCAAAGCTGCTTGCAGTTGTCGCCCATCATTCGCTGTAAGTGGAATAATTTGCAGACTATCTCTTAGCACCTGCTGATAGGCATCCTGCAAGGCAAATAGGTGTAACTCATGCTCCGCATTACGGTCTTTTACTTTTAATAAATAATCAAAAACCTTCCAACCCAACATAGAAAGTACCGCAAAAATTGCAATCGCGACCAGCAATTCAACAAGGGTAAATCCTGAGCGTGTATATTTCATTGTGTTCTAGCCTTGGCTGGATAGTTAAAGAACACAAGATTGGTAATACCCGCCTCAACCTTACCTTGCTCATTATTAAATAAGCTGACTTGCAATTCGATACGTTGTATCTTGGGGCTAATGGTGGATTGGGCTTTTTTGTCAATTTGCCAGGTTTCACCTTGAGAGGTAACTTGCTTTGACTGCGTTCCTTCTAACCATTCCTGATTAATTTCCATCATTGCGACTTCATTCATTCCCACAAATTGTGCTTTGGTCCGCAAGATCGCATTGGATGTTGACTGTGTGTACTGCATTGCAACTTTAGTTAAGGCAATTGCTGCAACCGCAAAAATCGCCAAGGCCACCATCACTTCGAGTAGAGTAAATCCTGAGACACGATTAAATCGAGCAAGGCTCGATCGTGTCGCAAGGCGAGAAGCTATGCTTCGAGTTGCAGGATTAGTGAAACAACGTTTCACCCCGAGAAGCCCAGCTTCGCAAGAAGACAAAGAGCTATGCTCGAAGTGAGCAGGTCTTTGCCGAGCACCGCTCGGCCCTGCTGCAAGACCGAAAGCTATGCTTGAGGTGTGGGGTTTCAAATCTGCTGCAAAGCGAGAAGCTCTGCTTCGAGTGCAAAGGTTAACTTTGCAAGAACGCAAAGAAAGATCTTCTGAGTATTTAATTTTCATCTATTTTACCCAAGTGATCTAAGGCAAACTCGTGACCAATCGGTTGCTGCTCATAATAAAACTGGATCCGGACAGGTTTCACCTCGCCATTCCCAAACCAAATCAGCTGAGGCGCTCGGCCCCCCAACAAATCTTCATTTTTTGCTTTGTTATAATTTTCAACATCTAAGCTTTGAATACTAAAGGAGACACGATCTGGTAATTGACGTGTTTTAAACTCTTTATAAAGTTGCCAAGTACGATCGGCCTGCTGAATTTGTTCACGACTTTGATCATGATATTCAAATAAATTATAACTAAATGACGCAACATCAGTAGCGTTTTGAGTATTTAAAGCGAATACCTTGGCTTGATCGGTCGCTTCTTTATTAATTTTTTTGAGATCCAGAATAAACATTTCTCTGGCTTGCATCGCTCGGCGCTGATCAACTCCACCAATATTCAAGACCACCAATGATGCCATAATCGTCATAATGACAATCACCACCATGACCTCAATAAGCGTAAAACCTGTTTGTAATCTCTGTGGTGATTTCATTATATTTTCGACTATGGAACAGGTTGTTCAAGTAGCTTTGGCAATGCTAAAGCTTGCTCTATATAAGCGACACGCAATGTATCTCTCGACCCCAAATACCGCTGATAGAAACTTGAATTCAGGATAACCGCTGCCCCATAGGTCAACGACCAAACTGATGCAAGATAATCACGTGTTGTCATCGTACTATTGATATCCAGCAAATAACTTTCAGTCATTCGGATAATAATACGCAAACGCTGTCTTCTTACTTTATACAACTCACTGAACAGTAGTTGAATACCCTGTCCAGTAGTCGAGAGGCGTTCTTCAATTTGGTGAAATAACGCTGTACGCTCAGGATGATGTAAATGATGCAGCATAAAGAAAGCCAAATGCTCTGGAAAAGCCTTCTCGGTATCTTGAATCATCTCGAGTAACATTCGCTCATTGCGAATGATGAGTAACATATACAGCTCATCTTTACTCTGAAAATGCTTGTATAACGTACCCTTGGCAAGATCCAGCTCTGCTGCCAAAGCATCAAGCGTCATGCCAGCTTCACCATTTTCTAATAGGAGTTGCTCCGCGATTTGAAAAATTAATACTTCTCGTGCTCTAAACTGAGCTTGACGATCCATTTTCACGTAATAACTCTCTTTCCTAGTACAACTAAACCGTTTATTTCAAATTTAAGAGATTCTCAAAATTTTGCGTTGTAATCATGCCAATCTCTTCAACCGATTTATCATATACATCACTTAGCGCTTTTGCTACAAAAGGAACGTATTTCGGTTCGTTGGTTTTACCACGATATGGTACTGGTGCTAAATATGGGCTATCCGTTTCGATGAGCAAGCGATCAAGCGGTACCTGCTTGGCCACATCACGCAAATCCTGCGCATTTTTGAAAGAGACAATACCTGAGAAGGAAATATAATAGCCGCAATCTAGTACAGCCTTTGCGGTTTCCCAGTCTTCGGTAAAACAATGCAAGATGCCATGTGTAGATTGTTCCGCTCGAATGATATCTACAGTATCGTGTTTTGCTGCTCGCGTATGAACCACTACAGGCTTTTTAACGATTTTCGATGCCTCAATATGACGTGCAAAGCATCGCTTCTGTTCATCTACAAAATCAGTACTGTGATAATAATCCAGACCGGTTTCACCCAAAGCCCACACTTTGTCTGACTGAGCAAGGTTAACGAGATAATCCGTTGTAGCACGCGCCATGATCTGCTCATCTTCGCATGGATGCACCCCTACAGAATAACCAACATCCTCATGTCGGGCTGCAATTTCTGCCAATTTAATATGATCTTCTAGATCAACTGAAATTCCCATGAATTTAGAAACACCTGCAAGTCGAGCTTGTTCAAGTGCTTGATCCAAATCCCCTTGATAAGGACTCAGATCTAACATGGTTAAATGGCAATGCGTATCAACAAACACTCTTTCTTCCTATTCTATTTACAACTACATCGTATAACTTGGACGATCCAAGCCTTTCATACCCGCTAATAACTTTTCAGCTTCATTTTTATAATACACACCTTTTTCACCAACAAGTTGGATTGCAAATCCTTGTGGCTTAAAATGTGTCTGCTTATGCGAAATCCAGATCACTTTACCTGTTAACGGAATTTTTTGTGATTGTTCAGGTAAGGTAGCCAATACAAAAACTTCCTGCCCCATTTTAACGGCTTGTTTCGTCGGTACGAACAAGCCACCGCCTACAACAAAAGGCATAAAACTAGATTGTAATGTTGCTTTGTCTGGAATATTGACCTGTATAATTCCGCCCATCATTTGTGGTTGCATAACATTCCCCTGTTAAATACTTAATCGATTAAAACACTAATAATTTTATACCATTGATAAATCTAAAAAATATCATTCATTTTGATAAAATTTATAGAATTTCCATTGGTGACCGTTCAATAAAGATCTATACGTTATTTATGACCTGATTATAGAAAACAATCAAGCAAACAACAAACGCTGTTTCAGTAAAAGCCTTGTAAAACAAACCAAATGGCTACAATTAGCGTAAATAATGCATTGTATAAGTCGTTATTTAAAATCTTATGACAGCACTATGAATGATTAGGATAATAGAAAGGCCCGCAATATAGACGGATATGGGTTTTAATGCATCTTTTGCTCGAATTAAGCAAAAAACAAACCCAAATCACGTAAGTTAAAATCTCAGTGCAATTTAGATAAACCAATAAGAAGATCGATCAGCCTAAAAACGACTTGATCTGAATAGAGATGAATGCTTTAGCAGCTAGGTAAGGCTAATAAATGAAACTTTACTTAGTCTGCTCCAATCGCAAAAGCTATAGAACTCGATAACAACATTCCAATTAGATTGCGAATGAAAGAGATATAGCAAAACTGGCTTGCTATATCTCTTTTAAACTATTTTGCCGCCTTTACAATTTCTGCCTTATCAAATGAGAACCAGCATTCGCCTTGGGTCGCCCACTTTGATTCTGTTGTACCTAATACACCAGTGACGACAATTCGATCGCCGACTTTTAAATTACTGATTTTGTCTGTATTTACTTTCAAATCATCTCGGGTAAGTCCTTGCCCTTTGCACTTACCATTCGTTGGATCTTTAAAAATAATCGCAATCTGATTTTGAGAGATAATTTCACCCGTTTTAGTAATACGAGTAATAATTCCGGGTACTTCAAGGCGTTGTGAATCCCATTTTCGTTTTGCAGTGATTTCATTTTGCTGCCAGTCTTTCCATATTTCAGATAAGGTTGCCTTCTTTGCTGGCCCTAAACCGCGAAAATCACCACTCAAAATATCTCCAGTTTTATTCAGTATCCCATCCGTTGCAGACATGGCCGAGTCTAAAGTCTGACAGCCACTCAATGAAAGAAAGCTTAAAGCGACTAAAAGTGTTTTTATTTGCATATCAAAATTCCCTAAGGTACATAGCAAATCGCTATGTGAAAAAATAACATATTTAATAATAGATGTGAATTTTTAACATTCGCCAGAATGGAGTTTTTTGCCATAAAAAAACCGCCCTTAAGAGCGGTTTTCTATCTAATCAGATTTCAGATCTAGACATTTCATTTTTCAGTGCATTTATAATCAAAGTTTAACTTACTAATCATTTGATCTGTATTTCGTGTAATCACTGAAATATTGTTGACCCCAGCCTCAATATAAAACTTACCACTAAACTGATTTCCAGCAGAACTTTGAGGATGATTAAAGGAGTAGCTATAAACACACTCGTATGCCTGTGCCCCCAAATTTGAAGCATTAATTTCAAAAGATGAGCCATTAATATTGGATACAAATTTTGGTTCAGCTTTTGTAATGCTTGGTATCATGGTAAGTGATAAAGCAATCGCGATAAATGTTGTTTTCATCTCTATATTCCTTATTTTTTAATATTATTGTGAAGTAACTCACATTTTATATGCTTTTAATAAGGTTTAAAGAGCCCCGAACAATTTATATACAAAAATTACATAAACTCAATAAAAACAAGTATCTATTAAGATATTAATAAAACTTATTTAATAAAATCTAAATTAATTCTGTTTTTTAAAATGACTTAAGCAACATTCATAAGTTGAATGAATAACTCATCGAGAACCAATTGTGTTTGCACATTTTGTTCCACCATTAATTTCTTTTGCTGTAAATCTGAATAAAGTGTAAACAGCGCTTCCAAACTATAAAACTCTGCCAATGCGTTAAAATCTAAATCATCATTTTTTAACGATTGATTCAATTTTAAGTTCACAATATCCGCTAAAAGATATTCAAACATGGTGATAAATTCAGAAAAATTCAGTTCTTTAGACCACTTATTTGAATAATTTAAAGGCATATTTTTTTCAGCAACCAACTTAAGCCAATCACTCAAAAATAAAGCTCGTTTTTGCAGCCACACACTCTTTTCAATCTCAATGGCTGTCAGTGGCATATCATTGGCAAGATTTAATAATAGTTTGACCTGTTCCGTTGCAAGCTCTGGGATCTGTTGTTGTACAAATGCTTGTGCATCCTGAACTGTCATTCGGTCTAAGGCAAAATGCTGTAATCGACTCCGAATCGTTGCAGGAAGTTTTAAGTAATGATCTGCAAGCAAGATCAAGACAACTTTTTCACCCGGTTCTTCTAAAGTTTTTAACAATGCGTTTGCAGATGCAGTATTTAACGCTTCAGCAGGTTCAATCATTACAACGCGCCAGCCTTCACCAGTCTGCTGAACAAAAGGCAAAAGTTCTCGGATTTTTTCAATTTTAATTTTGGCATTTTGTTTTTTATTATCTTCATCCGTGGTGATATGCACATAATTTGGATGCGTATCTGACCGTAACCACTGACAACTTGAACACTCACCACACGCCTGTTGAGGCTGTTTATTCAAACACAATACCCAAGCGACGAACCGTTCCGCGAATTCTTTCTTGGCACAGCCCTTCTTTCCGTAAAATAATAGACCATGCCCAAGTTCTGGAAATCGGGTACTTAACAATTCCCAAGTTTGTGCATGCCATGGGTAAATCACTGTTGATTGAGTATCGACCATAATATTATTCAAATAAACTCACAGACATTGCATTTAATCGATCTAAATCCGCTTGCGTATCAACCCCAGGAGGCAAGTTTGCTTCTGCCACAGCGATGGCAATACGATGACCATTTTCTAGCACACGAAGTTGCTCTAAGCTTTCCAACTTCTCAAGCTGGCCCTGTTCCCAAGTAACATACTCTTGTAACAATTTGACACGATAAGCGTATAAGCCTAAATGACGGAAAGCTTGATTATGCAGTTGCTGTTCAGCCTGTTTAGCACAATCTCGATCATAGGGAATGGTTGCACGGCTAAAATACAATGCCTCATTGCGATTACTCATCACGACTTTAACGATACTATCGCGTTGAAACTCTTCAAGCTGATGAATGGGTTCACATAAGGTAGACATCGCACATTGTGGATGATCAATCAGGAGCTGACTCACCTGCTGTACAAGCTGTGCAGGAAGTAATGGTTCATCACCTTGGACATTCACAATAATATCGTCTGCTGACCAGCCTTTGATACGTGCGACTTCACTTAGGCGATCTGTACCCGATGGATGATTTGGGTTTGTTAAAACCACATCAACACCTTCAGCACGACAGACTTCCGCAATACGCTCATCATCCGTAGCAACACAAAGGTCATCGAAACCAGCAACTTTTTTCGCTTGATCGACCACACGGAGAATCATTGGGCGACCATGAATGAGGAGTAATGGTTTTGCAGGTAGACGAGAACTCGCAAAACGAGCTGGAATGACGATATGTTTCATGGTCGCTCTCTAAGAAAATTGAATACCGAGGTGCTGTAATTGTTGTTTTAACAGGTCATAACAATCTGCTGACAAAACAGCTTCAACGGGTACTACCCAAATTGGGGTAGTAAACTCAGGATGTTGCTTTAATAAAGTTTTAAACTTTACGGCATCTTTTTCCGTGGTAATAATGGCATCATGATTTTCAAATATTAAATCATCAATTTCATAATCATGATGGTCTGGAAATTCATGTGCCTGATATTGCTGTACAGTCAAAGATGCTAATGTTTGATAAAAGCGCTGAGGAAAACCAATTCCAACAACAGCATTGAAATATTGATTGGGATCAAACCAATTCGTATCTGTATTTACATTTAGAAGATAAGGTTGACCAACCGCTAAATGCATATTTCTTTGTGCTTGCGCAATTTTAGTATGCTCAATCACCGTACTTTCGCTTAAACGTGACTTAGGCTCGCGTAGATAACCTTCTGGCAATAATTTCTCATTTCCTAAACCACGATTTTGATCCAATACAATCCATTCTATCTGACGTGCCAAAGCCCAATGCTGCAAACCATCATCGCTAATGATTAGATCAAGCTGCTCATTTTCCAATAACAACTCGATAGACGCTTGACGATTGGGACCCACAGCCATTGGCACATGGGTAGATTGAACAATCAGACAAGGTTCATCACCAGCAGCATCAGGCTCAGATCTTTGAGTGACCAAAAGTGGGAATGGACCTTCACCACCATAACCTCGGCTAATTACACCTACTCGTACATGATGTTGTTGTAAATATTTGACCAATTGAATCAGCAATGGGGTTTTGCCACTGCCACCTACAGTAATATTTCCAATCACCATAACAGGTACAGGCGCTTTATATACAGGTTTAATCCCATGTTGATAAAGCGCTTTATTCGCACAAAACCCGAATCGGTATAACCATGACAATGGGCGCAACACCACCAACCACGAAGCTTGTTCATTCCAAGCATCCTGAAGACGCTGCGCCATCGACATACTTAGTTTTCCTCGAAATTACGTTGATGCAATTGGTAATACATTCCATGTTTTGCTAAAAGCTCAGCATGTGTACCTTGCTCAATAATCTGACCTTTATCCATTACTACGATCAAATCTGCATTTTCAACCGTAGATAAACGGTGTGCAATGACGATCGTTGTACGGTCTTGCATTGCTTTATCAAATGCTTGTTGAATGAAGTATTCCGATTCATTATCAAGCGCACTTGTTGCTTCATCTAAAATCAGGATTGGAGAGTCTTTTAAGATTGCTCTTGCAATTGCGATACGTTGACGCTGACCACCAGAGAGATTCAAACCTTGTGCACCAAGAATAGTGTCATAACCTTGTGGCAAGTTCATGATAAAGTCATGTGCATAAGCAGCTTTAGCCGCGGCAATCACTTGATCATCACTTGAGTCTTGTAACTGACCATAGGCAATGTTATCTCGTACCGAACGATTGAATAACACAACTTGCTGATTCACTGTCGCAATCTGTGAGCGTAAATAAGCCAGCTCAATATCTTGGACTGGAATGCCATCAAAATAGATTTGACCTTCGCTCAACTCTTGAAAACGTGGCAACATATTCACTAATGACGTCTTGCCTGCACCCGAACGGCCAACTAAAGCAACAGTTTGACCGGCTTTAATATCTAAAGAGAAATCTTTGATTGCATGCGTACCATCTTCATAGCGTAGGTTTGCATGATCGAATTGGATATTTCCCTTTAACACAGGTCTAAGTTGACCATTATTCACTTCTTCAGGCGTATCCAACAATTCAAATACTGAATGGGCCGCGGCTAAACCACGTTGTAACTTTTCATTGATATCAGTCAAGTTCTTTACAGGCTTTGAAATTAAGCCTGCAGCAGTAATGAATGAAATGAACTCACCCGCAGAGGTATCACCGAAAACCTGTGGACGTAACGCAAGCCAAAGAATAATCGCCATTGCCATCGACAATAGCAGTTGAATGATCGGGCTATTAATATTTTGCACCACCACCATTTTCAAACCGCGACGTAAATTCTCTTCAGACGATTTATAAAAACGTTTCTGTTCGAATTCTTCGCCAGTAAAGCTTTTTACCACCGAGTTTGCAGTAATGGTTTCTTGTACCACATGG
Organism: Acinetobacter sp. TUM15071; assembly: GCF_008980925.1. Classification (NCBI taxonomy): domain Bacteria; kingdom Pseudomonadati; phylum Pseudomonadota; class Gammaproteobacteria; order Moraxellales; family Moraxellaceae; genus Acinetobacter; species Acinetobacter sp. TUM15071. Next base: position 101,266 of record NZ_BKGB01000003.1, read on the forward strand.
TTTACATCACCCATGGTATTTTGTACTTGGATCGACAATTTACGCATTTTCTTAGATGCGATTCTGACCAATATCCCAATAAAAGGCATGAAAACCACAATACACAGGGTTAATCGCCAGTTGGTATAGAGTAGATAACTCAATAAACCAACAACGATCAAGCCATCCTTAATCAAGGTCTGTAGAGATTCAGATGAAGCCGCAGTTAACTGCTCAACGTTGTACATCAACTTTGCACTGATATGACCCGCACTGTTATCCAGATAATATTGCGCTGGCAATCTTAACAGTTTTGCATACACTTCCTGACGAATGCTAAACACCAAGCTACGTGAAATAACCGCGGAAAAGTAACCACCGAGAAAGAGGCCAACACCACGGAAAAACATCAATAGAACAATCAGTGCTGGAAACCAATCCAGATTGCTACGGCTACCTTCTTGAATAGCGTCAATGATGTATTTCAATAGCTTTGCGACGGAAACCTCTGTCGCTGCGTTGATTCCAAAACCAAGTAAGACTAATAAGGCAACGCCCCAATAAGATTTTAAATACGATATTAAACGGACATAAACCTTAAAATCCTGATTCACTCAGTAAAACCTCTCGTTGGAACTTTGGTGCTGATATTGACGTTAACAAAACCGAGTTGACCTGCGACATCCATCACTCGAATCACATCCTGATGTGCAGCTTTGGCATCAGCAGCAATAATAAACATAAAATCACGACGATCTTGTGCAACTTGCTTAATCGCTGTGCTTAAATCCGCGATATCTTTGCTTGATAACGCTTGACCATTCACAGAATAATGCCCAGTGGAGTCTACCATGATTTCAATTTTGTGATCGAATTGTTTAGGTGGAACACCTTGCGCATCGGGCAAAGTCAGGTTAATACGACTTTGTTGACTAAAAGTCGTTGATAATAATAAAAACACCAAAATAAATAACATACAGTCAATCATTGGCGTCAAATTGATATGAATATCTTCAACTTGAGAACGTTTAAACTTCATGATGCCACCTCGGCTTAGCTTGCACGACGGTGTTCTTGTACATGAGCCGCTTTTTTATAGAAAAGTGCAGCATGGAACAAGGTAGACTGTTGCTCTAATTCAGCAATATATTCATGTACAACACGCTGGAAATAACGGTATGCAATCATAGCAGGAATTGCAATGAGCATCCCGACAGCTGTTGTAATTAAGGCCTTAGAAATACCTGGCATCATCATACTGGCATTACCAGCAGAACCAACATCAATTACCAAAAATGACTCAATAATCCCCAGAACAGTACCAAGCAAACCCAGTAAAGGTGCGATTGCACTCAAAGTTCCAAGGAAGTTAATATTTTTTTCGAGATAACTGATTTCTTGAGACGCGGTTGCTTCCATTTGAGCGCGGGCAAATTGCTCACCTTGTTCTCGCTGATCAAAACCAGATTTAAGAATACGTCCTAATGGGCTTTTTTGAGCATCCTCTTGTTCTAATCGTGTAATGACTGCATCCACATCAGAACCAGTCACAAGCAAGGCTTGTGGTAACACTTGAGACCGTTTTAAACGAATGTATCGTTCAATTGTAATGGCAACCGTAAAAATTGATGAAAGAATAAGGGGCAGCATTAACCAGCCGCCCGCTTTCACAAGTTCCCACATATTATTCCCCAATAATATCTAAAATATAAAAGGATACACCCTCAATATTAGTTAGGTAAGCAAATATTGAGGATTCCATCCAACTCATCCAATGAGTGGTAATGAATGACCATTTTCCCTTTACCTTTTTGGTTATGGTCAATTTTAACATTCGCTCCGAAACGCTCAGATAATTTCTGAGTCAACTGTTCAATATCTGGAGATATTTGAGCTTTTTCCTTTTCAGGTTTTGGTTCACTCCACTCACGAACCAACTGTTCAGTTTGACGTACCGACAAACCTTTTTCAATTACGATTTGCGCAACTGCAATTTGATCTTTTGCTTTTAGCGTCAGAATCGCACGGGCATGTCCCATGTCAATCTGACCTTGCTGTATTAACTCTTTAATCGGATCAGCCAAGCTCAACAAGCGCAACAGATTACTCACCGTGGTACGTGCCTTACCCACAGTATCCGCAATTTCTTGATGACTTAAACCAAATTCATCATGGAAGCGCTGCAAAGCGACTGCTTGATCGATCGGATTGAGATCTTGACGTTGAATATTTTCAATCAACGCCAAAGCAATTGCGACTTGGTCATTTAAGTCACGTACAATCGCTGGAATTTCAGCCAAACCAGCTAATTGGGCAGCACGCCAACGACGTTCACCCGCAATAATCTCGTAAGGATGTTGCTCATCATCCACAGGACGGATCACAATCGGCTGCATCACACCATGCTTTTCAATCGATGCTGCCAGCTCTTGTAAATCTTGTTCTTGGATAAAACTACGTGGTTGGTATTCACCACGTTTCAGTAAATTGACATCAATTTGCTTGAGTTGACCATGATCCAAGGCTTGTGCTTCAAGTTGCAATTTCTCTTTTTGAATTGAACCTAATAGCGCATCTAAACCACGACCTTTAGCCAATCCGCGTTTTTTGATGCTCATACAGCACTTCCTTTTTTCACTTTACTTTTCTTCAACATTTCTGCGGCTAAATTCAAATATGCAATTGCACCTTTTGAACTCTTTTCAAAATAGATTACAGGTAAACCATGAGCGGGTGCCTCTGCCAAACGAATATTTCGAGGAACCACCGTTTCATATAATTTTTTACCAAAATATTGCTCTAACTCTGCTGATACATCACGTGTTAACGCATTACGAGCGTCATACATGGTACGTAATACCCCAACAATTTCCAAGTTTGGATTAAGGGCTTTTTGTATACGATCAATGGTCTGTGTCAGATCGGCCAATCCTTCCAAAGCATAGTATTCACATTGCATTGGAATAATCACACCATTCACGGCAGCCAAAGCATTGACGGTAATTAAGCTGAGGCTTGGTGCACAATCAACAATGATATAATCAAATGCAGCATCGACTTCTTGTAAAGCATTCTTCAGAATGAACTCACGACCGTCTTGTTCAGCAATCGCAAGTTCAACCCCAGCAAGCTCACGGTTTGCACCTAAAACTTTATAACCAACTTCTGCTTTTTGAATAGCCGTTTCAATTGGCACTTCACCCAATAACACATCTGTGACTGAATAAAGTAAATCATTCTTTTGAATACCAGACCCCATGGTGGCATTCCCTTGTGAGTCCATATCGACCAACAAGACACGTTTTTTCAAGATCGCCAAAGAGGCAGCAAGATTGACTGCTGTCGTGGTTTTTCCCACACCACCTTTTTGGTTTGCAATCGCAATAATTTGAGCCATGACTACCCTTAATATTTTTTATTGAATACGTTGAAGTAAAAGTAAATGACGCTGTTCATCCAATCTTGGCACACGCAGTTCAATGATCTTACATGAATACTGATCTTTCATCTGCTCAACTTCATCCTCTGGGATTAAGCCTTTCATTGCAGCAATGATACTTTGTTGATGCATATAAGGTTGTGCTGCATCTACAAAATCGGTCAATGAAGCAAATGCTCGACTTGTAATGACATCGAACTGACCAAGTTCTCCAATGCTGTCTTCATTTTCAACACGTGTTTGAACTGCAATTACATTCTTCAGCTTTAAGTCGGCAATAAATTGCTTTAAGAAACGAATCTTTTTCCCATTCGAATCTAATAGTACACAAGAACGTTCTGGTTGGCATAATGCAATGATCATGCCCGGCATACCACCGCCTGTGCCCACATCTAATAAACGACCTTGGGGCAAATCATTTAAGATACTTAAACTATCTAATAAATGTTTAACCAACATTTCTTTCGGCTCGCGGATCGCCGTTAAATTGTATGCCTTATTCCATAGCACTAGCGCATCTTGATATTTCAATAAGAGTGTTAGGGCTTCTTCACTTAGGTTAAGACCTAAAGCTTGGCTACCTTGCTTTAATTCTTGAAAAAAAGGATGCATAACAGTGCGACATCTCGATAAACTTGCTGTGCAGTATACCGATTTCTGATACAAGGCACAGCAGGACTTGTTGAACGATTATGCAGTTAATCATTTACAAGCATGATAAACTGCACAATCCTTTAAGTTTTTGTCTTTTCTTATGCAAATCACAGATAGACAAAGCATTTTTTATTATGCGAATGCGCCCTGCTTGATTTGTTGATCAAGCTGCTCCAAACGCTCAGGCGTACCAACATCGACCCAAATTCCTTGCAACTTTTCAGCTGAAACCTGCTGCTGCTGCATGGCTTGTTTCAATAATGGCGCTAAAGGTCGTTTGCCATTTTCCAAACCGGCAAACATCTGCGGTGCAAAAACAGCTACACCACTATAAGTTAAAGCTTCACCCAGTTGCTCTTGCTCAAAAGTGTAAGCTAAATCATGCGCTAGGATAAAGTCACCTTTTAAGTGCTGCGGTGGATTTTCAACCAACACTAAATGTGCCTGCTTATCTTCTAACTGAACATTTAACAATGAAGAAAAATCCATTGTGGTCCAGACATCACCATTGACCAAGATAAAAGGTTCATCACCCAACAATGGCAAGGCATTAATAATACCACCTGCTGTTTCCAAGCCTTCGCCTTCGTGTGACCATAAGATGGTTACACCAAATTGAGAGCCATCACCTAAAGCAGCAGCAAGTTTCTCACCCAACCAAGCCGTATTAATGACAATCTCGCTAATGCCTATTTTTTGCAACTTCTCAATATGCCAAACAATCAGTGGCTTCCCACCGACTTCCAGTAAAGGTTTTGGCGTATGCAATGTTAATGGTCGCATACGATTACCAAGACCTGCAGCAAGAATCATTGCTTTCATTATGCTGCAACCTCGTAATCACCATATTTTTCAATAAACTTCGGCATCACGATGTCACGAATGAACTGCATAAAGTCATTGAGCTCATCATAACCTTGGCTTTCTTCAAGCAAATACCACATCACACGCGGTAAATCTTTTAAATAGCCTGATTTGCCATCACGTTCAAATAAACGCACGAAGATACCCAAAATTTTCAAATGACGTTGGATCGCCATTAGATCTGCATCTCGCTTAAACTGCTCAAAACTACGATTTTCTTTCGCTGCTGCTGGCAATAAGTTATAGAACACTTCAAACCATTCGTAGACGCGCTCAGCATTCCACTGCACATAGGCATCACGCGTGATTGAAATAAGATCGTAAGTATCAGCACCGATCACTGCATCTTGGAAATCAATTACACCAAGCTCTTGTTCATTTTCGATTTTCATCAAATTACGACTGTGAAAATCACGATGTACAATTACTTGCGGTTGATTAGTCGCCTCGATCGCAAGGAAATCAAAAGCCTGCTCAATCGTTTCCAACTGCTGCTCTGTCGGCTGAATCTTCAATGATGGCAACATCCAGTCTGTCAACAGACGCATTTCCGTCATCAACTTCTCATAAGAATACGCTGGCAATTGTGTATCACCGTTGATCTGCTGTAATTCAATCAACTGCTTAAAACTTTGTGCATAGTATTGATCAACTGTTTGATCATTTAATAAGGTTGATAAAACAACATCACCAAAATCTTCTAACAGCAACAATCCTAAAGTTAAGTCTTTCGCAACGATATGCGGTACACGCACACCATTTTTATCAAAGAACTCATCAATGCTAACAAATGGAATACAATCTTCTTTTTCAGGAGGCGCATCCATGAGCATATATGTTTTGTTTTGTAACTTAATTCGCGCATAGCGGCGAAAGCTTGCATCTCCTGCCAAAAAGTTGATCTCAAATTGATCAGATTGGAGGGTGGCTTGAAGCCAAGTTTGTATCAATTGTTCACGTTGTGTATTCATTTGCAATAAAATCTAAAACTAGCTGAGATTTTGAAAGCTTAAGTGTAGCCACTTATCAACTTTTTCTCTATGATGCGACAATAATTAATTGTGAATTAGCGTATTGGTTAATGAGACAATGAAACATCAGTTTAAATTTAATCCTTTAGCAACAGCTATTTTGACACTCTTGTGTGGCGGCTCGATCCAATCAGGTTTCGCGGCTCCGGCTGATGCTGTCTCTACGCTTGACAATAAACAGCTTAAAGCAGCGATCCCGAATCAGGGACAGCAAAATCAAGAAAGTTATCCTGGGGAAAGTTTTTTCCAGCAATATTATGTAGACAAATCTGCACCTGAAGCACAGTTACGTGATAATCGTTATTTAAGTTCTTCATTTTGCCAAGGAACTTGGGTCACTCCGATTAATCCTGAAGCAAAAGCGGGTGATGCAAATACAACCACTTCGGTACTCACCGCAGATTACGGGCATTACAACCCAACGGGCGATTCTGTTCTGCAAGGCAATGTTGTGATTGACCAAGAAGGTCGAACTATCCGTGCTGACCAAGTCACAATCGACTCGACACAAACTTATGCCAATGCCGAAGGTCGTGTGCAACTTGCTCAATCTGGCCTGCTCTCTCAAAGTGATGCAATTAACTATAATTTAAAGACACAAACAGGTGATTTAAATAATAGTTTCTATATCTCAGAGCAGCAGCATGCACATGGTCACGCTAGCCAGATTAAACGTGCGAATGAAAATTTAGTTATTTTTAAAGATGCAAGCTACACCGCTTGCCCACCTGAACAAAAACCAGCATGGAAAATTCAGGCCAAAGAAATTGAACTCAACCAAGATACAGGCCGCGGTGTAACGCGTAATACCAAACTCTACATCAAAGATGTACCTGTACTGGCTATACCTTACTTCAATTTCCCGATTGATGACCGGCGTACCACAGGTCTACTCAGTCCAAATTTTGGTTACAGCAATGATGGTGGTGCGCAATTAATCACCCCTATTTATCTTAACCTTGCGCCTAATTATGACCTTACGCTTACACCAAGTTATATGAGTAAACGTGGTCCAAAGTTAGATGCAGACTTCCGCTATATGACTGAAAACTTTGGTGCGGGTCGTATTTGGGGTGGCTATATTGCAAGTGACAACCAGTATGGTGATGAAGCGCGTGATGACCTTCATTTTATTCACAATTGGCGAATTAGCGACCAGTGGTCAACCAATTTAGAATACAACTACGCCTCTGATAAAGATTACTTTGCAGACTTTAATAATAATCCAAACACACGAACGGATCTGAATTTACGCCGTGCTTGGGAACTCAATTATCAAAATGGAATTCCCGGTCTTAGAGCACAGTTAAAAGTTGAAGACTTCCAAACACTGGATAAAACTGTTAAAGATGTCGACAAGCCATATGCTCGTCTTCCACAATTTTTATTAAATTACGTTACAGGTGATGCACAAGGTCTACAGTACGAGTTTAATAACGATACGGCTTACTTTAAAAAGTCTGTAAATGATGGTTCAGCACTCGAATCGAGTGGTACCCGTATCTATAACCAGTTTGCGGTTCGCTACAACTACTTGACCCCATCTTGGTTCTATGTGGTTCCAGAAGTTTCTGTACGCAGTATTAATACGTTCTATGATCAAGACTCAAAAGAAGGTCGCGGACTTTCTGCTTCTGATGATTTAGAAAAATCAGTCGTTGTGCCTCAATTCACACTTGCGACTGGTTTAACATTTGAGAAAGAAGGCAAATACTTACAAAGTATTTCTCCTCGTGCCTTTTATGCATATTCACCTTATAAGAATCAAGACGATCATCCAAACTTTGATTCAACCACCGCATCAATCAACTATGATCAACTCTTCAACCCATATCGTTTTTATGGGCATGACCGCTTAGATGACAACAACTTCTTATCACTCGGCGTAACTTATAGTTTATTAGATACTGAAGGTTTAGAGCGAATTAAGGCAAGTGTAGGTCAAAGTTATTATTTTAGTGACCGTCGTGTAAGTTTAAATGAAAAGCTTGACGAATTTGATACTCAAAATCGTACAGGTCCGATCATTAGTCTATCAAGTCAGCTTAACCAAAACGTGACCATCACCTCAAACTCCGCGTGGATGTCGAATGGCGATAATGCACAAAGAGATTTTCAGGCTTATTACACAGGTGATAAAGGTAATCTCTATAACTTAGGCTATTTTTACCGTAAAGATATCCCTGATCGTCAGGATTCTTACGATCAAGTTGTTGCATCCTTTATACAACCTGTAAAAGACAATTGGCGTATTATGGGCCATGCTCAATACGACATCGACAATCAAGTTATGCGTGAATATTTACTTGGCGTAAATTATGAGTCTTGTTGTTGGGCTGTTTCGGTATATGGCCGTTCTTACTATAACGATCTGGATGATCCAAATGCTCCAGACGTTCGTAAAAAGAACGCAGTTATGGCTGAATTCACCCTAAAAGGTCTTGGTGCTTTAAACAACAAGCTTGCCTCTCTCCTCGAAAACAGAGTTTTAGGTTTCAACAAAATTAATCAATCTTGGACACAACGTTAATGAAGATAAAACCTTTTCAACATATCTTTAAAGCGACTGTTCTCGCTGCCCTAATTTCTTCATCAATGCAAAGCTTTGCACAACCTACGGATGAGGTTGTTGCAGTTGTGGATAGTAGTGTTATTCTAAAAAGTGATTTAGAACAAGGGATTGCCGAAACAGAACATCAGTTAAAAGCACAAAATAAAACTGTTCCACCACAGCAGTATTTACAAATGCAGGTGCTTGATCAACTGATCATTCGCCAAGCTCAATTGGAACAAGTTAAACGTTATGGTATTAAACCAGACGAAAAAAGTTTAAATGCTGCGGTGTTAAAAGTGGCAAACCAATCAGGTGCCAACAGCTTAGAAGCATTTCAACAAAAATTAGATGCAATTGCACCAGGAACTTACGAGAATTTGCGTAATCGTGTTGCAGAAGATTTAGCGATTGGTCGCTTGCGTCAACAACAGGTCATGTCGCGTATCAAAATCAGTGATCATGATGTTGAAAACTTTTTAAAATCACCAGAAGGCCAAGCTGCACTAGGTACGCAAGTCCATGTGATTCACATGCGTATCGCGGGTGAAAACACAAACGATGTACAGCAAATTGCTCAACAAGTGAAACAAGCACTTTCAACCAGCGATGATGCCAAAGCAATTAGCTCAAAATTATCAACTGCAGCAGTAAAAGTTGATGGCGCAGATATGGGTTTCCGCTCATTATCAGAGATTCCAACTGAACTTTCTGCACGTATTGCACCACTGCAAGTTGGACAAACCACTGAACTAATCAATGTTCGTGATGGTGTGCATGTATTAAAGTTGCTTGAACGTAAACAGAATGAGCAAAAAGCATTAGTTCCACAATATCAAACTCGCCACATTTTGATTCAATCATCAGAAGTGGTTAGCTTGGATCGTGCAAAACAAATGATCGATAGCCTCTATAATCGCGCTAAAGCTGGCGATGATTTTGCAACATTAGCAGCAACTTACTCAAATGACACAGGTTCAGCACGTGATGGCGGCAGCTTAGGTTGGGTCAGCCCAGGTGTGATGGTACCTGAATTTGAAAAAGTAATGAAAGAAACGCCTGTTGGACAAATCAGTAAACCGTTCCAAAGCCAATTTGGTTGGCACATCCTACAAGTTCTAGGTACACGTGAACAGGATATGACCAAAGAAGTACAAGAACGTATGGCACGTCAAATTTTAGGTGAACGTCAATTTGATACTGAAGTTGATAGTTGGATGCGTGAACTTCGCGCCAATGCTTATGTCGAAATTAAAGATGCAAGCCTAGATTCAAAGGCACAACAAAAATAAGTAAATTAAAAATGCCAGCGATTGCTGGCATTTTTATTCTCTAGGATATAAATAAAAAAATAGCGGCTATTGCCGCTATTTTTTCTGCATTACAAATTAATTACTTGTAACGATCAACCATTTTCTCTAAAGAAATTGGGCGAATCTTATCTGCATTACCTGCTGTACCGAATGCTTCGTAGCGCGCAACACAAATTTCTTTCATTGCTACCACTGTTTCACCAAAGAATTTACGTGGGTCAAATTCACTTGGTTTTTCAGCCATCATGCGACGCATTGCGCCAGTAGAAGCTAAACGTAAGTCGGTATCAATATTAATCTTACGTACACCATGCTTAATCGCCTCTACAAGCTGATCAACAGGCACACCATAAGTTTCTTTAATATCACCGCCATACTGGTTAATCACCGCCAACCACTCTTGTGGTACAGAGCTTGAACCATGCATTACAAGATGTGTATTTGGTAACGCAGCATGAATTTCTTTAATGCGGTCAATTGCCAAGATATCGCCTGTGGGTGGACGTGTAAACTTGTACGCGCCATGTGAAGTACCAACAGCAATCGCCAAAGCATCGACATTGGTATCAGCAACAAATTGAGTTGCTTCTTCAACTGATGTTAACAATTGAGAGTGGTCAAGCACACCTTCTGCACCCACACCATCTTCTTCACCAGCCATACCAGTTTCAAGGCTACCTAAGCAACCAATTTCACCTTCAACTGAAACACCACATGCATGCGCAATAGACACCACTCGACGGGTTACATCAACATTGTAGTCATATGATGTTGGTGTTTTACCATCTTCACCCAATGAACCATCCATCATAACTGAGCTAAAGCCCAACTGGATAGAACGCTGACAAATATCAGGGCTAGTACCATGATCTTGATGCATTACCACTGGAATATGCGGCCATTCTTCAATCGCAGCCAAAATAAGATGACGTAAGAAAGGTGCACCTGCATATTTACGCGCACCCGCCGAAGCTTGCACGATAACAGGTGAATTGGTTGCATCCGCAGCGAGCATGATTGCACGCATTTGTTCTAAGTTGTTTACGTTAAACGCTGGTACGCCGTAGTTATGTTCTGCAGCGTGATCCAAGAGCTGGCGCATTGAGATTAGAGCCATAATATCCTCCCAGGTAATGCGGCATATTCTACATGTTGATCTATTTCAATTCAGCAACTAATCACAGTAATTCTAAAAAAATCTTTAATCTTTTGTGTAATTTGAGTAGTAATTCCAACTAAATAATCAAAAAGGCCAAATCACAAAGTAATTTGACCTTTTCCAAAACAAATATCTAAGCCCTACATAGCTCAAATAGAGTCATTTAAGACTTAGCAATAACCCTCTAAACGAGTTAATGGCAATTTTTTACCAATCGCTTTTTCAATTTCTGGCAAATAGAACGCATCATCTTCCGACAAGAAACTAATACTCACGCCTTGTGCACCTGCACGTCCTGTACGGCCAATACGATGCACATAATCATCCGACTGCTCTGGCAAGGTAAAGTTAATCACATGTGAAACGCCATCCACATGAATACCACGACCAGCAACATCTGTTGCAATCATAATATTGTTCTTACCTTGCTTGAATTGGTCCAACATTTTTAAACGCTTATCTTGTGCAATTTCACCCGATAGCATGCCAACTTTATAACCATCACGTTTCAAATGATCATACAAGCGACGAACCTGATCTCGACGATTCGCAAAGATCATCACCTTATCAATTGGCTCTTCACGTAAGATTTCTTGTAACAGCTTATATTTGTCTTCTTTCGCTACGACGTATACACGCTGCTCTACATCACTATTCGTTTTTTGCTCTGGCTCAATTTCTACCGTAACAGGTTCAAATAGCCACTGGCGTGCAAGATTTAAAACATCATAGCTAAATGTCGCAGAGAACATCAAAGTTTGACGTTGTTCTTTAAATGGCGAAAAGCGAACAATTCGTTTAACCGATGGAATAAAGCCCATATCAAGCAAACGGTCGGCTTCATCAATCACTAAGAATTCAATTTTGTCTAACCAAACTTCTTTCTGTTCAACAAAATCAATCAAACGCCCTGGTGTTGCAACAATAATATCGACGAAGTTCCGATCTAACATTTTCTTTTGCTTTTCAAAATCTACACCACCTAACAATGTAACAAGGTGCAAGTTTGAAAATTTCGTGAGTGCCTGAGCATCACTTTCAATCTGTAACGCCAACTCGCGTGTTGGTGCTAAAATTAACGCACGTGGCTCACCACGAAAACGTTGCTCTTGAACTGGATTATTTAATAGATCATTGATCACACTAATCAAAAAGGCAGCTGTTTTCCCAGTACCCGTTTGCGCTCGACCAATGGCATCATGCCCTGCTAATGTATATTTTAAAACCTTTTGCTGAATTGGGGTCATTTGTGTAAAACCCAAAGCATCAATCGCTTTCTTCAACTGCGGATGTAAATTTAAGGTTTCAAAACCAGATGTCATATATGCACTCGAACCATCAATGAGCAAAATAAAGTCGCTATTATAAACTATAAAAAACAAAAACGCCCCAATCTTATTGGGGCGTTTTTTATTGCGTTAAGGCAACAAATTAGTCTAAAGGCTGAACGTTTTCAGCCTGGAAACCTTTTTGTCCTTGAACAACACTGAATTCTACGCGTTGGCCGTCACGTAAAGAACGGTGGCCATCACCCATAATTGCGCGGAAATGAACAAATACGTCATCACCACCATTACGCTGAATAAAACCAAAGCCTTTAGTGTCGTTAAACCACTTTACTACGCCTTGTTCACGAGCTGTCATAAGTCAATCCTCAGATATTGAAAGATAAGGACCTTCCGGTGTTGCAAACAGCAGAGCCAACAAGGTTTTAAAATATTTATAATTTTAAAGCTTGTAATCATTCTGTAAAACTATCAACAATTTCCGGTTACATCCATTTGTTATAGAGTTTAATATAATAAAATTTAATTAAACACTTTCTAAAACGCATCGAGCTTATCATGGGTTTATCACAATTAATAGAAGTTTTTTTAGTTATTTCCGATATTTCTATCTGTTTTTTTCAATAATTTAGCTGTTTTTTTAATGGAATTTTTCTCTCAAAAATTACGCAAAAATTTGTTAAGATAAATTTGAAAAAATCGATTTAGATGAATATGAGCAACACACACAACTCGCCTATCATTATTGATGCTTTAGGACAACCATGCCCTATGCCACTATTGATGTTGAAACGTGCTTTAAAGAAAGCCAACGGCATACAACAATATCTATTGAAATCTTCTGATCCACATAGTGAAATTGATGTAACACGATATTGCCAAATCCAGCAACTTCAATGTTTAACTCAAAAAATTTCAGACACTGAATTTCACTATTTAATTGAATCTATGTGATTCTTTGCTAAACTCTAGCTAAAGATAAACTAGACAACTTTACATTTTTATACTCAAATTTCCTTAGTGATGAAGAACATTCGCATTAAGATGAAATTGTTGACTTAAATGCCATCCTATAAGGAGACTCCATGACTACTGACAGCAGCAATCAATTGATGCCCCTGTCATTGTCTGCGCCAGGCGTAAACCTTGGTGCATATATCAGTACTGTCAATCAAATTCCAATTTTAACGGCCGAGCAGGAAAAAGAACTTGCTGAACGTTATTATTATGATCAAGATCTCGATGCTGCCAAACTATTGGTAATGTCGCATCTGCGCTTTGTTGTCCATATTGCACGTAGTTATGCAGGTTACGGATTGCCACAAGGTGATCTCATTCAAGAAGGTAACCTTGGATTAATGAAAGCAGTTAAACGCTTCGATCCCAATATGGGTGTTCGTTTAGTTTCTTTTGCTGTGCATTGGATCAAAGCTGAAATTCATGAATACGTAATTCGTAACTGGCGTATTGTCAAAATTGCGACCACCAAAGCACAACGTAAATTATTCTTCAATTTGCGCAGCCTTAAAAAATCAAGCAAGCGACTCACTTTGGAAGAAGCAAAATCAATTGCCAATGATTTGAATGTAACACCAGAGCAAGTGTTAGAAATGGAAGGTCGCTTAACCGCTTATGATGCTGCTTTTGAAGCACAAGGTGACGATGATGATGACACGCCTCACACTGCACCTTCGCTTTATTTAGAAGATAATCGTTACGATCCCGCGCGTTTAGTTGAAGAAGAAGATTACGAACAGCAAAGTACCTCTGCTTTGCATGAGGCAATGGATCAGCTTGATGATCGCTCACGTAATATTTTACAACGTCGTTGGTTAGATGATGACAAATCAACGTTGCATGAACTTGCTGCAGAATATAACGTTTCAGCAGAACGTATTCGCCAGCTTGAAAAGAATGCGATGGAAAAAATAAAAACCGCAATGTCTGCGAGTTAAAATCAAACATAAACATAAGGGCTGCAATGCCCTTTTGTTTTATCTAGCTTTGTTTAAGCACCCGAATATGTTAACTTTGTTCATCAAATCTCTAGTTCCATTCTCATTATGTGGATAGCAATTTCTGCGCTTAATCTTGCGCTTGCAGTCATGTTAGGTGCTTTCGGCGCACATGGCCTCAAATCGTTTGCAACACCCGAGCAACTGGCTTGGTGGGGTACAGCAACTCAATACTTTTTCTACCATGCGCTTGGCTTACTGATTTTAGGTGTACTCCATAAAACCACACCAACTTTCCCAATAAAAATTCCTTTTATTTTGATGCAAATTGGTATCATCTTTTTCTGCGGTTCGTTGTACATTATGGCGCTTGGTTTACCTCGAATCTTAGGTGCAATCACGCCAATTGGTGGTGCATTTATGATTGCAGGTTGGGTGCTACTCGCATGGCAAGCAATTAAACATGCGAAATAAGGATTGATCATGCACATCTATTTAAACGGCAAGTCACTCGACACGCCTTGTGAAAACCTACAGCAATTGATTCAAAGCTTAGCGCTTGAAGGCAAACGCTTCGCTGTAGAGAAGAACCAACAGATTATTCCGAAAAGTAGACTTGAGCAAACTGCTATTGCTCCTGAAGATCGTATTGAAATTATTCAAGCTGTTGGTGGCGGCTAATCGGCTAAAAATGGAGTAAGCCCATGCAAGATTCCCCTTTAATTATTGGTTCACGTACATTCCAATCTCGCTTATTGGTCGGAACTGGTAAATATAAAGATCTCAATGAAACTGATTTAGCTATTCAAGCCAGTGGTGCCGAAATTGTTACCGTGGCAATTCGTCGCGTAAATATCGGACAGCATGCCGATCAGCCGAATTTGCTTTCAGTGATTCCACCTGAGAAATACACGATTCTGCCGAATACCGCAGGTTGCTTCGATGCAGATAGCGCGATTCGTACCTGTATGCTGGCACGTGAACTGCTTGATGGTCACAATCTGGTGAAATTGGAAGTGCTCGGTGATGAAAAAACTTTATACCCAAATGTCACCGCAACGCTTAAAGCAGCCCAAACCTTGATTGATGATGGTTTTGAAATCATGGTTTACACCTCAGATGACCCGATTGTTGCGCAAGAACTTGAAAGCATGGGCTGTGTTGCGATCATGCCTTTAGGTAGCTTGATTGGTTCTGGTCTTGGTATTTTGAATCCACATACCATTTCCATCATCAAAGAAAATGCCAAAGTCCCTGTTTTAGTGGATGCAGGTGTTGGTACAGCCAGTGATGCGGCGATTGCAATGGAACTCGGTTGTGACGGCGTGCTAATGAATACAGCAATTGCTGCTGCTCAAAATCCAATTTTGATGGCTTCTGCCATGAAAAAAGCGGTTGAAGCAGGTCGTGAAGCATTCTTAGCGGGTCGTATGCCGCGTAAGCGCATGGCCAACGCGAGTTCACCTGAGACTGGGTATTTCTTTAAGTAAGAAAACAAAGATTAGAGGGAGCTTTTTAGCTCCCTTTTTTAATACAATTACAATTTATCTTGATTCTAGATTAACAAGATGAACAACGTGTTCAGACGATCGTAAAGCAAGATCATGTAAAACATCTGGCTTTAGTTGTTTGATCTCATGCTTTGGCATCCATGAAATCACTTGAGCCTCAGTCACACCATGAAGATAACAAGTTTTCGTTTGAATACTACCTTTATAAATATAAAGAAATTCGTGAAAATGTCGCTCGATAATAGGATCATAGAAAAAATTCTCAACAATCGCAAAAAGTACAGGTGAATTAAAATACTCTCCCGTTTCTTCTAGCACTTCTCGTTGAATCCCCTCTAGGGTTGTTTCCGAAAACTTTAGTCGCCCTCCAACTAAAGAGATACTTCCATCTGGAAATGTAGAAACTAAAATTTGATCTTCGTGTTCTATCCAAGCGGCCACACGGATATTAAGCTTCCCCTCTGCAATGTCTAATGTTAAATCTTTCACTTATAACTCAACGAATGAATTTCAATCATTTATTCTATTATATTCTTTAAATTGCTTTTGGCAGGTTGCTCAAAATTCTGTTGAAAATATTCCGTTTGATATAACGGTTCAGTCAGATAAAAATGCGCTAGGACTTCTTTTCTTTTAATAGAATAGATATCTAGATCAACCCACGAATACTCTTTTTGAATCTGTTGTTCATATTCCGAAAACCGCGCTGGTGAAGCAGCTAGAATCGCCAAATCAATATCCAGTAAAAATTGCAAATCTAGCTCATCCGTTGCTTCATGCTTTTGCGTCGCAACAATCCATAGCTTTATCTTGTGAACAATATCAATTGATAAATCTTGAGCCAAATACTGTACGAACAGCTCCGCACTTTTCAGCTCATTATCTTTTGCTTGCGGATCATAGACCGCATCATGAAACCACAGTGCTAACTCAACTGCATTCGCATCATTTAAATCAGATCGAATCGATTCAAGCAAAACCAAACATTCATACAAATGTTGCAGCGTATGATAAGCCCGCTGCTTTTCACTGTAGGCAGCAATCAACTTATTAAAAACTTTCTGTGGCTCAGAAAAGTGATAATGCTGATGCAGCTCAAACCATGATTTTTCTAATAAGCTCAAATACTGCTGCATTACTCACCCTTATTGGATTTCTTTATTCAGCCATTTCGCTAAGGATTCTGCATCTTTCCGCTCTAAAAAAAGCTGGTACAAAGTACAGGAACCAAACTCATGTTTTAGTTCCTGTTGGCGCATAGGATGATTACCAAATCGAAATCGTCGAGTGCCATCTCTGTCTAAAGGCAATGCATAAACCCCATAACTACGAGGCTCAGTCAGATGCCCTTTAACACAAACTTGATCAGACGATATTGCGTGTTTTAATAAATATTCTTTGGTTAACATCCCACCCTGCCTAAGGCAAACTAAGCTGCGTGTTGCTCATCTCGCTTAAAGACCAATTCTTTATTCGATGAACTTTCAGCATCAAAGTAATACCCTTCACTATCAAATGCTTTTAATTGTTCTACTTGGCTTAATTTATTTTCAATCAAGTATCTCGCCATTAGACCACGCGCTTTTTTCGCATAGAAACTAATGACTTTATATTTTCCGTTCTTCTGATCCAAGAATACAGGCTTGATAATTTCTGCCTGAATTTTCTTTTCATTCACAGATTTATAATATTCGTCAGAGGCCAAATTTACCAACACTTTTGCATCAATTTCAGCTAAATCTTGGTTAATTTGATCTGTGATAATACTGCCCCAGAATTCATATAGATTATGGCCGCGGCTATTTTTTAGTTTAGTGCCCATTTCCAAACGGTACGGCATCATTAAATCTAATGGACGTAATAAACCATAAAGACCAGACAGCATACGTAAATGCTGTTGGGCAAAATCAATATCTTGGTCTTTTAGGTGATAAGCATCTAAACCTGTGTACACATCGCCTTTAAATGCAAATAAAGCCTGACGTGCATTGGAAAAATCAAAATCTGCATTCCAGTCACGGAAACGCTCTACATTTAAATTGGCAATTTTCTCGCTCACGGTCATCAACGATGCAATTTCTGTCGCAGAAAGCTTGCGACAAACATCAATCAATTGTTGTGATTGCGCCAACAAACGAGGTTGAGTATGTGTATCTGTAGGAAGTGCTGTGGTGTAATCGAGTGTTTTAGCAGGAGAAATTAAAGCAAGCATAATCAATCAAAATAAATTTATCTTGGTGAAACTATAACAGTTGATAATTTTTAATGCCAATTCGTGTTCTCGTTCAGTTTTATCGGTAAAATAGTGGATTCTTCCATTATTCATTGCATATCTTATGTCTGAGCAATTATTCATCCAAGGTCCTGTTGGTCAAATCGAAATGTTTGTTGATCAGCCCCAAGGTGAAATCACAGGTTTTGCTGTCGTCTGCCACCCACATCCTTTGCAAGGTGGTACACCGCATCATAAAGTCCCTGTACTACTGGCTCAGATTTTTAATGAAATGGGGTGTGTGGTGTACCGTCCTAGCTTCCGTGGTTTAGCTGGCAGTGAAGGTACTCACGACCAAGGGCATGGCGAAACTGATGATATTATGGCCGTGATTGAATATGCCCGTGCAAAACATGCAGGACTTACCTTCTATGCAGGCGGTTTCAGTTTTGGTTCTCATGTTCTCGCAAAATGCCAAGCACAACTCAGCGATGAATTACGTCCAAAGCAATTGGTATTATGTGGCTTACCTACAGGTTCGGTGGTTGATTTACGCCACTACACAACTCCTGCAATTGATGGCGATATCTTATTTGTACATGGTGAGCAGGATGATATTACCCTGCTCTCAGATATGATCGCGTGGGCAAAGCCACAAAAACATCCAATTACGATTTTGCCAGGCGCCAATCATTTCTTTACTGGCTATCTAAAACAGTTACGCCAAGTGATTGCTCGTTTTTTAAAACTGTAGACTTAACAACAAATTACTAAGAAAAATATACGTGTTTTGAATCCAATGTCTGTTATATCAATATAGATATACAGACATCGGGTTCTTTAATAATGAAATTAAATAAAAAACAGGGACTTTTTTTAAAGCAAACCATTGAACATTGGCAACAACACGGCACGATTACGCCTGATGTAGCCAATGAGCTAAATCAGAGCTTTTCGATACGCCCCTTCGATTGGGAGCGACTGGCAAAATATTCATTCTGGATTTCCATGATTTGTGCCGTGATTGCGGTTGCTGCAATTACTGCCGACAAATTCTTGATAGAGCTGATTGAAAAAATCTTTATTGATTCAAAAATTATTCCTTGTCTGATTTTTGCTGCAGTTGCAGCGGCCTTTTATGGCTTTGCCTATCGTCGACGCAAGACCAAACCCTTACATCAATTTAGCAATGAAGCGATTATTTTTGCAGGCGTGTTGTCTACAGCAGCGTCTGTCGCCTATTTCGGGCAAGCGATTGATACCGGCAGTGGGCATTTCTCTTTGTTATTCCTGCTCTCCACCATTATTTATGCCGCACTTGCCTTTTGGTTTCCTTCTAAACTGATTTGGGTATTTTCCTTGCTTTCGCTCGGTTCATGGTTTGGGACAGAAACAGGCTATATGTCAGGTTGAGGTGCCTATTACTTAGGGATGAATTTCCCTTTACGTTTTGTCTTGTTTGGTGGCGTATTGATTGGCTTAAGCCTACTCTTTAAACGCTATGCGCATTTTAGAGATTTTGCACACTCAACCTATGTCATGGGCCTGTTATATCTATTTATTGCCTTATGGATTCTTTCGATATTTGGCAATTATGGTGACTTAGGGAGTTGGTATAGCGTCAAGCAATATGAGCTGTTACATTGGGGCGTGCTATTCGCGTTTATTGCCATCATCGCGATTGTCTATGGTTTAAAACATGACGATGCCACCTCACGCGGTTTTGGTATCACCTTCTTATTTATTAACCTCTACACCAAGTATTTTGAGTTCTTTTGGAATGGCATGCACAAAGCCATTTTCTTTATCTTGCTCGCTGCATCTTTCTGGTGGATTGGCCGACATGCCGAAAAACTTTGGAACTTAGAGTTTCTACCCAGCCAATCCCAAATAAAGAAAAATCATCCAGCTGAATGATTACTGAAAGTCACTCCAACTCAAGCCAAACCGAGCCAAATACTTTTTGACTCGGTCGCTGTCATTGGTGGTGTTACGTTGCTGGCGTGAAGCAGCAAATAGTTGGCGTCCAGCATCCGCCATTGACTTGGCATTTTCGCAGACTTGAAGTACACCACGCAGTTGAATCTGATCAAACTCATCGATCTCACCCAACTGGGTTTGATCTAAATATTTGAGTAAAATATCTGCTTCTTTAAATTGGTCCTGTGTGGTTTGAATCGACCACAGTTGCTTTAAACGCTGAATCTCCTTTTCCACCGTTTCTGAACGGATCAACTCACCACTGGATAATGTCGCCAACCGCGTCACACTGGCGGTTAAATCACGAAAATTCCCTTGCCATGATGCTTCTTTCGACTTGGCAAATTTCAAATACACATCAAGTGCATCACGTTGAAAACGTAATTGTCGCTGGTGATTTGCCGAAAAGCGTTGCAATTCGAACTCAATATTCGGTGCAATATCTTCGATACGATCTTTAAGATTGGGCAAAAAGAAAGTCCATGTATTGAGTCGCGCCCATAGATCTTCACGAAAGCGCCCTGCTTGCACTTCGGTTCTTAAATCTTTATTTGTCCCCGCAATCAGCTGAAAATCCGCCTGAACCTCTTTATCACTTCCGACTGGAAAAAAGGATTTATCTTCAAGTGCTTTAAGCAACATCGCTTGCTCATCTAGCCCAAGCTCACCAATTTCATCTAGAAATAAAATGCCCTGATCAGCACTTTTTAATAAACCTGTTCGTGAAGCCGCAGCTCCTGTAAATGCCCCCTTGATATGACCAAACAAGCTCGACATGGCACTATCACCACGTAGCGTCGCACAGTTCACATCAATAAAACGCCCACTTAAATGAAACTTATCTTTCTTTAATTGAAAGATTTGTTTGGCTAGATGTGATTTACCTACACCTGTTGCGCCCATAATCAAAATCGGGGCACTTGAACGTGTCGCTACCAGTTCAACCTCGGTAATCAGTTGATTAAATTCATGGTTATGAGTTGAAATATTGGCTTTAAGTTGTTGCCAGTTTTGTTGTTGCTCGTCTTCAAAACGCTGCTTTAAAACATCATAGCGAGATAAATCCAAATCAATGATGCGATATTCACCTTCTGGCGTTTTCTGTTGATTTGGCGCACTTTGAATCAGCTTGGCAGGCAAATAATTAGCATCAACCAAGAGATACCAGCAGATTTGAGCAACGTGTGTGCCTGTGGTGATATGCAAAAGATAGTTGTTTTTTTCGGTATCAAAAGCATAACTTTTCACAAAGTCATATAGAGCACCATAGACCTCAGCAAAATCCCAAGGATCACGAATACTCACTCGCTGCCCCGACACGGTAGTCGATGGCGACACATCCTGCGCATCTTCAGCAATAAATTTGACTAAATTATGATGTTGCCGATCATGCAATAACACCAGTTCATCCACAATCAGATCTTCATGCATCAGAAGACTTAGCGTTGGACGCCAACGCTGCCAACGTTCAGGACGCTTCCCTTGATCTAAAGTAGAACCCACAAAGCCAATTACAACAGTTTTTTTTGCATTCGCCATAATTTCTATAATATTTTATATATATCTATCATATACAATACGCAATTCAATGAAAAATACCAACAATATGCTTCATTTTACTTTTTTAGGCACATCTTCTGGTGTACCCACACTCACACGCAACGTTTCAGCTTTAGCGATTCGTAATAGTAAGAATAAAGACTGGATATTGGTTGATGCAGGCGAAGGTACACAGCATCGCATTCAACAGGCCAAACTTTCATTACAAAGCTTAGTTGCCATCTGTATTACCCATGTACATGGTGATCATTGTTATGGATTGGTCGGCTTATTAGCCAGTGCAGGTATGAATGCCCGCACAACACCTTTAACCATTATTGCTCCCAAAGAAATTCAACAATGGATTGAAGCCACAGCTCAGTTAACCGATCTGCATTTACCCTACCCGCTTAATTTTATTGATGTGAATGAAGCCACTCAAATACTACAAATAACAGATGAACTTTCGATTCAAGCCCACCCACTCAGTCATCGGGTACCCAGTTTTGCATTTAGTATTATTGCGCAATACATCCAAAAGAAATTAGATACACAGGCCTTAATTCAACTCGGCGTAGCAAAAGGCAAAGTTTGGGGCGATTTACAGCAAGGCTTAGACGTCCAGTTTAATGAGCAAACCTTAAAAGCGGTTGATTTTATTCAAATCCAAACGCAACGTGCACATGTAATTGTCGGTGGAGATAATGATCGTCCTGAGTTATTGGCACAAGCTTGCCAAGATGCCCAGCTCTTGATTCATGAAAGCACCTACACCCAAGCCATTTTAGATAAAGTGGGGTCAGGCCCAATGCATAGTTCAGCAAAGATGGTTGCAGAATTTGCTCAACAACAAGATCTAAGCAATCTAGTCCTGACGCACTTTAGCCCACGCCATCAAGACAGCTCTGGACAACAAGCCATCACTGAAGAAGTCCGACAGTTCTATCAAGGCAGCTTTTACTTGGCTCATGATTTTGATCAATTTAGCTTAGATGAGACAGGTCAACTTATAAAAATCGTTTCACCATCATGAATTCCCCCATGTGATCTATTACTAAAACGAACACATAGATCACATATCTTTCTTAATACTTTTATATCTATTTAGATATATTTTACATATTAAAATCCACTAACTTTTTCTAATAAAAAATATCAATTATTTTATTTTAAATAATTATCAATATCTTATAAAAATTTAAAATAAAAACAAGAATATTGGCACACTCTCTGCAATAACACATCCAAGAGACAACAACTTGAATTTTATAGAGGATGAGTCATGGTAAACCAGACAATTTTTGCCTCTCAGGCAACTAAAAAACAATTGATCAGTAATGAAGCTGGCGGTCGTGCATTTCAATTAAATCACCGTCAAGCCTTAGCTCAGCTTGCTGCTACAGGCACGTTGAATCATACGTTTTATCAAACCGCACAAATGCAATTGGATCAGGTATTGGCACTAGCACAAGATATTGATGCAGAATTTATTGCTAAAACGGCAGTTTACACTCGCCAAAATAACCACATGAAAGACATGCCTGTTTTATTATTAGCAATTTTATCACAACGTGATCAAAGCTTATTTAAAACAGTATTTCCATTGGTGATTGATAATGGCAAACAGTTGCGTAATTTTGTACAAATCATGCGTTCAGGGGTAATACAACGCAAATCTTTGGGCAGCTTGCCAAAGAAAATGATCAATCAATGGTTGATCAATGCCAATGAAAATCAATTGTTGGCAGCCAATATTGGCAATCAGCCTTCTTTAGCAGATGTATTAAAAATGACTCATCCAAAACCTAAAGATGCAACTCAGGAGGCGTTCTTTGCTTATGTGCTCGATAAAAAATACGAGCTTGAGCAGTTGCCAGCCAAAGTTCAAGCCTTAGAAAAATTCCGTCAAGGTTTAAGCCATGATGTTCCCGACTTGCCAATGCAACTTCTCACCAATTTACAGCTTTCAGCACAGCAATGGGCTGAGATTGCTAAAAATGGAGGTTGGCAGATGTTAAGAATGAACTTGAATACTTTCGCTCGTCATGGTGTATTTCAAATCGAAGGCATGGATGAAATCATTGCAAATAAATTACAAGATCAGGATATGATTCGCAAAAGCCGAGTTTTGCCCTATCAATTAATGACAACTTGGTCTGCATTGGATGATGCTGTCCCTCAAGTTCTACGGCAATCTTTGGAACAAGTGATGCAAGCCGCTTTGCAAAATGTGCCTCGCCTCACTGGTCGCGTGGTTGTTGCGATTGATGTCTCAGGTTCAATGGCAAGCCCCGTGACAGGCTATCGTAAAGGCGCAACATCAACTTTACGTTGTGTCGATGTGGCATCGTTATTTGCTTGTGCGTTAAAGCAAGTAAATCCTGACATTCAAATTATGCCGTTTGATACACAACTTCATTCATTGAATATTGCGGAAAATGAATCTGATCAAACAAGCTTATTTGGTCGATTAAAACAGGTTTTTACAGGTGGTAAAACACGCTCTATTTTTGAAGTCGCCAAACAATTTGCTGCGCTTGGTGGCGGTGGAACGGATTGTAGCATTCCATTAAATCGACTCAATCGAGATCAGACACCTGTCGATTTGATGATTTATTTTTCAGACAATGAGTCTTGGGCTGACCAGTTACGCACACGCCATAAAACAGGCATGTTGTATGAATGGGATATTTTAAAACAACGCTGTCCAGAAGCAAAATTGGTCTGCGTAGATTTACAGCCATATACGCACACTCAAGTACCTGAACGTACTGATGTGATGAATATTGGTGGTTTTAGTGACCATGTATTTACGCTGATTGATTTATTTTCGCAGGGTAAAATGCACGCTGATCACTGGATCAATGAAATTGAACAAAGCAAATTACCGACTTGATTCGTCAGGTCTGTAAATAGGGTAAATGCTTTAGGAACTACATCTTTCCAATGTTTTTGTTTCTAAATTCAATTTGTTACCCTATAATAAAAATTGCACAAATGCAGATGGAACTACATCCTGTAGATAAAACGTTTCATTACACCTTGTTATTACAACCAACCAGTAAAATGCAAATAGGACTACATTTGTTGAGGGTTCAAGTCCCTTCAAATTGATGAAAATCAGTTTGTAGCTCAATTGGATAGAGCCATGTATAAAAGGTCTTATCATTTTTGTTTACTGGTCTATGCAAAATGCAGTCAGTACTACAATAAGGGGTTCACCGTTAGCAATAACTTGATGGTTCGAGTCCATCTTGATCGACCTCGATCAATGGCGGAAAGGGAAACGCAGTGGAAGAGTTGTCTTGGCGATTAATTGTTTGCATATTTTTTTGTGGTACGGCATAAAATGCTTTTAGGACTACATCCTACCCCATAAATGTGAGTAACCACTCTCACCTGCATCTACAGTGTATGCAGTCGTCTAAATTAAGGCATATGATTTAAGTCTTAGATAATTTTGTTTATGTCGCTTCATCACAAATGCCAATGGGACTACATGGTGAATGCGAAAGCATAGAGTTCAAATCTCTAATCCTTTTTAAGGAAAGTCTCATTATTTTTGTTGTGATGATCATCTTTAATCTCAATCAAATGCGATAAGCACTACATAGCAAAATCGTGCGTAGTTGTATATCTATTTTCATAGATAAGGCAGCTAAGGAAAAAGTGTTTATCCTCCTTGTTGATTGAGATTCACCCTCTTTATGGAATATCAGGCGAAAAGAAATCAAATATTCTTCGTAATAGGCGAAATGGTAAAGTAATAATTCGATACACCACTTCAATAGAAGTATCAATCAAATCGAACCAATCCCAAACATCATTTCGACGCTGATGCCCCTCTCGTTTCGGTTTCACCCAATAACCAAATAAAAAACAAACTAAACTTAGTGCGAGAAGCATAAGAGTAAAATCTTGCAACAAGAACTGCACAAGACAAAATACCCCTGCAACAAATAAAATAATCGTAAGTAGATAACGAAAAAGATCTATAAGATTTAGCAATTTATTTATGTTTTGTTATGTTTATAGCATGACCTTAAACAAACAAAGACATACTTACATGCAGATTAAACAACAGATTTTCATCTGAAAAATATCAAACAGCGCCCCATCTATTTGCTAGAGTAGCGATATGAAACACCCATGAGAAAAGACAAAGCTGGCTATCAAATAGAAATCAGGATTTCTTTCTTCGACCCTGCACTCAACAATACCTGATAATTAAAAATTGCAAGCGAGCTAAAATTTGCTTGGAAAAGCAAATATGTGAAAATTAAAAAAATATCTTTTAAGATATTTCTATATCTAATTAAATACAAATTCCATGCAGAAAGAAAACCAACACATCTCAACCCAATACAATTAAAATCTTATTTTTATTAATTATCAATATATTAACATTACATAGGTCGATTTTTAAAAAGTTGGCACACTCACTGCAATAGTATAAGCACACAATATCATTGGGATCTTGTGAATATCACCTGCCTGCAAACGCTTGGCAGGCAGGCTTTGAAAGGAAAATGAAAATGTCTGTCGTTGAACAAATCAACCAACAAGCTAAATTTGAACAAGAACAGCAACAACGTGCTTATCTAGTTCTAAAAGATGAAACGAGTATGCCAGTAAAAATGTGGACCAATGGTGTACTTGTTGACGACAACTCAAAGCAACAATTACTACAAACAGCACAAATGCCCTTTATTTATAAATGGATGGCAGTGATGCCAGATGTTCACTTTGGTTTAGGTGCAACCATCGGAAGCGTGATTCCAACCAGAGGTGCAATTATCCCTGCTGCGGTCGGTGTCGATATTGGGTGCGGAATGATGGCGACTCGTACCAGCTTAACCGCTTCTGATTTACCTGATAACCTATATGCTTTACGTACTGAACTGGAGCGCTTGATTCCACACGGAATGACCAAACGTGGACGAGATAAAGGTTCTTGGGAAACACCACCTGAAATGGTAGATCAAGCTTGGGCTGATTTAGTTGCAGATTTTGAGTTAATCTGTGCGAAGCACCCTCGCCTAAAAAACACCAATAACCGAAAACAGCTAGGTACACTAGGTACAGGAAATCACTTCGTAGAAGTTTGTTTGGATGAACATGATCATGTTTGGATCATGTTGCACTCAGGTTCTCGCGGTGTGGGTAATGCCATCGGTAATCATTTTATCGAACTGGCGCGTAAAGATATGCAGAAGCATTTTATTAATTTACCCAATAAAGATTTGGCTTATTTAGTCGAAGGAACAGAACATTTTGATGATTACTGGTTTGCTGTGGGTTGGGCACAACGTTTCGCGATGAAAAATCGTGAAATCATGATGCAATCTGCCATTAAAGCCTTAGCAACGATTATTCCCAAGCCGTTCCAAGCACGATTAGAAGCCGTAAATTGCCACCATAATTACGTAGAAAAGGAAGAACATTACGGCGAAGAAGTGATGGTGACCCGCAAAGGCGCTGTTCGTGCACGTTTGGGGGAATATGGAATTATCCCAGGGTCAATGGGTGCCAAGTCCTTTATTGTTCGCGGGCTTGGAAATCAGGAATCGTTCTGTTCATGTTCGCATGGTGCAGGACGCGTAATGAGCCGCGCTGAAGCAAAACGACGTTTTACCGTGGAAGATCAGATTGCGCAGACTGAAGGTGTGGAATGCCGTAAAGATGCTGCTGTGATTGATGAGATTCCATCAGCTTATAAACCGATTGAAGATGTGATGAAAGCACAACAGGATTTGGTTGAAGTGGTGTATACATTAAGACAAGTGGTTTGTGTTAAGGGTTAATATACGGAAATTTCTATGTGTCATGTTTTATTAATCAGCACGAATAGATGGATTGATCTAGGTTATTTCAAGTGTGAAGATATTTCCTTCACACAACAGTTACCTGACTATGTTCCTGAAATCAATGAAATGAAATTTAATAATCGTTGGTATATTGCTGGTTTTCCAAATGAAAAATCATGTAGCTGTCATTTTCGAATTTTACCACTTGCTCTAGGATTTATTTCACCTATCACGTGGCTTAATGAAAATAAACAAGCCATTAGGGCAACTCATATTGCTTATGAAATTTTCAATCAGCTTGTAAAGCAAAAAATTAGTTTTGAAATTATAGTTTCTTGGACTCAAGGCAGTATTAATGAAGATATCGATACCATTCATGATATCAACTTGAATTTCAAGGACATTACTCAAGATCAATTTGTATTTATAGAAAACTCAAGAATGGTATATACATATCAAGGATAAATATGAAACTCGCAGAAGCACTTTTACTTCGAAGCGATCAACAAAAAAAGCTCGCTTCATTAAAACAACGGATCAACGCCAATGTATTGGTGCAAGATGGTGATGAACCGAGTGAAGATCCAAATGAACTAATCAAACAGGTATTTGCTTTAACCCAAGAAAGTAATCAGTTGATTTGTCGTATTCATTTGACCAATGCGCAAGCCAAGTTGGAAGATGGAAAAATTCTGCTGTCCCTACTAAGCTTGCGTGATAGTTATGCTGAACAGCATAAGATTCTGGTTGATGCGATTGCCAATACCCATCGTGAGTCTGATCGTTATAGTTCACGAGAGATTAAATGGAAGAAGGTTATCCCTGTTTCTAGCTTGCAAAAACAAGCCGATGATATCAGCGCGAAACTACGTGATTTAAATATCAAGATTCAGGCTGCCAATTGGCAGATTGATTTAGTCGAATAGACAACAGATTTTGTGAATTTAATTCACAATCACAGTTTGGACATACTGGGCGAGTACAAGATCCTGCATCCGCTTGAGGGATTGAAAATAATTCAGGCGGCTACGGCAGCATGTGAGCCGTGCATGAATCTTCACAGATTAGGCTCAGCACCATGTACCTCGTAAACCTTTGTTAAAAGCAAAGTCACGTGTTACTTCGCATTACCATGTACTGACAGTATGTTCATTAAATTAGAAAACAAGGAAAATAGACGTGAATAAAGCTTTGGCAAATATGCCAGCAACCATCCAGATTGATGGCTCACAAGGTGAAGGTGGTGGACAAATTTTAAGAACTGCCCTTGCCCTTTCGATGATTACAGGTCAGGCATTTGAATTAATCAACATTCGTGCTGGGCGAAAAAAACCAGGCTTAATGCGTCAACATTTGGTCTGTGTACAAGCATCTCAACAGATTAGCCAAGCCTATGTGGAAGGTGCTGAGCTCCATAGCCAGCGTTTGTACTTCGCACCACAGCATGTACAAAGTGGAAAATACCAGTTCCAAATTGGTTCGGCAGGAAGCACAACACTGGTTTTACAAACCCTATTACCTGCTTTGTTATTGCAAGATGAAGCCAGTGAACTCACAATTTCTGGTGGTACCCATAACCCACTTGCCCCAACAGCAGATTTTATCGAGCATTGCTTTTTGCCCGCATTAGAAAAACTTGGAATAGAGGTCGAATTTAAGTTAAATAAAGCAGGCTTCTTTCCGATTGGTGCTGGTGAAATTCAAATCATGATTCAGCCATGGCAACATCGAAATAAGCTAAGCTTATTAGATCGTGGCACTTTGCAAAGCACTGAGGCTTATGCTGCAGTATTAAACCTTTCCGAAGAAGCACAAATTGCACAGAGGGAATTAGCGACTTTAAATAAAAGACTGAATTTAGATACTCAACAGCAATTCCATTTAAATGGGATTAGTCAGGGTAATACGATGTATGTCAAAGTTGCATACATGCATCACATTCAACTATTTACCGCTTTAGGTGAAATGCGAAAAAGCGCAGAACAAATTGCCAATCATTTGGCTGAACAAGTGAAGCAATATATAAAATCTAATGCTGCAATAGATGAATATTTAGCAGATCAGTTGTTATTGCCTTTAGCATTAGGTCAAGGCGGTGAGTTTACCGCACTATGTATTAGCGAACATACCCGTACTCAGGCAGCGATGATTGAAAAATTTATTGATTGTGAGATTGAATTTATCGAGTTGGATAAAACGCTATTTCAGGTCACTGTTAAAGTAAAAGAAGCCCATTCATGAGCTTCTTTTTATAAAAATTTACTTTATAGACTCTAGTGCTGTTACCAATAATTTCCAACATTTCTCTACAGTATCGACTTTAACCCGTTCACCCGGTGCATGTGCACCCTGAATATCAGGGCCAAACGATACCATCTGTAAATCAGGATAATGCTCCGCAATAATGCCGCATTCCAAGCCCGCATGAATCACTTTCAAGTTCGGTTCAATTTCAAATGCACTCTGATAAGCCTGTTGTAGGCATTTCAATGCAGCTGAATCTGGATTCGGTGTCCAACCTGATACCAACGGCGTTAATTCAGATTGAATCTGGAAATTGGCAAAGTGCTGTTGAATGTTATGTGCAAATGTCACTGCTTCTTGGTTCACCATCGAACGAACCATAATCAGAGTTTTGGCTTCATCTTTAGTCAATTTGACCACACCAATATTATTCGAAGTCTCAACCACATCAGCTAAAGCACGGCTCCACTGTGCAATGCCGTATGGACACGTTGCCAATGCTAGCAACCAAGCGTGTTGCTGCTGCAATGTCATAACTTCATTTATCTGATTAGCATTTTGCTGTACGGTTATTTGCAACTGATCATCAACGCCCTGTAGCTTTTGTTGCCATTCAACCTGTGTTGCTGCGACGGCTTTTTCTAGACCAGTCAATTGATCTATTTTAATTGCAATGGTTGCCACAGCTTCACGTGGGATGGCATTTCGTGCTGTTCCACCGACAAATTCAACCAATCGACCATTGGATTGTGTCAAATAATCATTGAGGAAATTGGCTAAAATTACATTGGCATTACCGCGACCTAAATGAATATCAACCCCTGAATGGCCGCCTTTTAAACCTGATACCAGCACATCTACATAAATCAAATTTGCAGGTGCTGTTTCATATTCAGGTGATTGTCGTACTTCCAGATCAATACTACCTGCACAGCCAAGATACAACTCGCCCCATTCTTCGGTATCGATATTAAAAAGCCACTGACCAGTTAACACACCCGACTCAAGCAAACGAGCACCACTCATTCCTGCTTCTTCATCAATGGTGAGAAGAACTTCAATCGGTCCGTGGGCGATATCGCTAGATTCTAATACAGCAAGCGCGAGTGCAACTCCAATGCCATTGTCTGCACCTAGTGTGGTATTTTCAGCAATCAGCCAGCCGTCTTTTAATAGAGGTTGAATTGGATCTTTAAAGAAATCATGTTGCGTGCCACGGTTTGCCTGAGTCACCATGTCTAAGTGTCCCTGCAAAATCACTCCTGCAACGTGTTCCTTACCTGCTGTAGCAGCTTTTCGAATAATTAAATTACCAATGTCATCAACATAGGTTTCTAGGTTGCGCTGTTCCGCCCAATCTTTTAAATGTTGTCTGAGTTGTTGTTCATGTTTGGATGGTCGAGGAATCGTACATAAGGTCTCAAAATGTTGCCAAACCACTTGGGGTGATAATTTAGAAAAATCGACCTGTATCATGCACCTATACTCTCAAATAAAGTGTTTAAACCAATATACACCATACACCCAAACGGCAATGATGTTAAATCACTTCAATTAAGATTTAATGCTCAAAATTGACTTAGCTTTTCCATACAAATTGGGAAAAACTATGTTCCGCTTTTAAGCTATTTTCGACAGCCTGAGCTAATTGGCGGATAATACTTTGTGTCTCAATACGTTCAAACCAAGCTTGTTCTTGCTGTGGGTTGGCTGAGATTTCACAGAGAATATGTCCTTCTGTATCTTGCTGCGAGCATAAGATTGAAAGTGGTAACTGGTGATTGTCGATACGCACTTCAATTTTTTCATGCTCATGACGAATATGCTGTGCATCAAAGCCATATTGTTCTAATTGTTTATATAGCAATGCAGCCACGTACTCTTGCGTGATATAGCATTCATTCGGTGGATGATCAACCACCCCATGTTTTGGGCAATCTGCTATAAATTGCAACGTTTTCATGCTATTCCCTCTATTTTTATGTTTTAACTCTGGATCACAGAGTAAATCCGACGCGAACGGTAAGAATTATTATATATACAATTGTCTTTAATAGATTAGCTGATTGTCTTAGTTCTATTGCTAAATTGATAAATTTAGACCCGATTAGATATGTACATCTACAAACTCAGCATTTTTATTATTTAAGCGTTTTCGCCTTATGTTTAGCCAATTGTTTTTATGAATATGCTTATAAAAAAAGCAGCATTTAACTTAATTAATCAAGCTAAACACTGCCTTTTCAGATCAGCTTATGGATTCACAACCTGTAAATCCAAACCTGCTGTATTTGCAAGTTCTGTGAAGGTTGGGAAACTGGTTGCCACAGTTTCTGTACCATGAATGGTGATGTTACCCGAAGTACGTAAACCAGCCATACTGAAACTCATGGCAATACGGTGGTCATGATGTGACTCAATTTCACCACCAGTGAAAATGGCTGACCAATCACCAGACTTGCCCTTACCTTCAATGATGATGCCATCGTCAGTTGGGGTACAATCAATACCCATGGTTTTTAAACCATCTGCCATTACTTGAATGCGGTCAGACTCTTTAACACGTAGCTCAGCCGCACCTGTTAGAACCGTTTGGCCTTCTGCACATGCAGCAGCAATGAACAATGCTGGGAATTCATCAATTGCTAATGGTACTTGGTCTTCTGGCATATGAATGCCTTTGAGTGTTCTAGAACCTTTGATATGAATATCTGCAATAGGTTCACCGCCTGCAATACGTTCATTTTCTACGGTTAAGTCAGCACCCATTTGCTTCAAGATTTCGATCACGCCTGTACGCGTTGGATTGATCCCAACCGCTTCAAGGACCACATCTGCACCTTCAGTAATCGCAGCACCGACCATAAAGAATGCAGCAGATGAAATATCAGATGGTACTTGGATATCCGTACCAACTAATTTACCACCACCCACAAGCGAAATTTTATTGCCTTCAGTTTTCACATCATAACCAAAAGCACGCAACATACGTTCAGTATGGTCGCGTGTTGGTTCTGGCTCAGTCACTGAAGTTTCACCCGCAGCCCATAAACCCGCCAATAAAATGCCTGATTTCACTTGAGCTGATGCCATTGGTAAATCGTATTGAATCCCTTTAAGGGCTTGGCTACCTGTAATGCTGACTGGAGGTGTGCCTTTCTCACCAGTGGTTTGGATTTGAGCACCCATTTCACGAAGTGGCTTGGCAATACGTTCCATTGGACGCTTAGACAATGACGCATCGCCAGTCATTACAGAGTCAAATTTTTGCGCAGACAACATGCCAGATAGCAAACGCATACTGGTGCCTGAGTTACCCATATACAACGCGCTTGCTGGCGCTTTTAAACCTTGCATGCCCACGCCATGAATAGTGACTTCACCATTCTTCGGTCCTTCGATGCTCACACCCATATCACGGAAAGCCTGTAAAGTTGCGAGTGCATCTTCACCTTCCAAGAAGCCTGTTACATGTGTTGTGCCTTCTGCAATCGCACCAAACATGATTGAGCGATGTGACACAGATTTGTCACCCGGTACGGTGAATTTACCTGTAAATGTTTTCTTTCCCGGTAAAATGGTAAATTGCTGTGTCACCTTGTTTTTCTCCATCAAAGGTTTTTTGGCCAACATATGGTTAAAGTGCTGACGTGCTGCTTGAGCATGCCCGAGCAGCCCCATCAACGCGTGTGAATCTTCCTGTTCAATCAATTTCTTTAAAACGGACAATTGCTGTTCAAAGCCATCAACAGCATTTAAAATTGCGGTTTTATTGGCAAAGAAAATATCATGCCACATCTGTGGGTCACTGGCGGCAATACGCGAGAAGTCACGAAAACCTCCTGCAGCATAGCGAAAAATATCTAAATTATCTTCACGATTTGCCAGTTGCTCGACCAGATTGAATGCCATCAAATGCGGTAAATGGCTGGTATGTGCCAATACTTCATCGTGTTTGGTGACATCCATACAAATCACTTCTGCTTTTGCAGCAGACCAAAGTTGAATCAGTTTTTCAACCGCCCAATCTGCACTGGTCGGAAGTGGTGTCAAAATCACTTTATGATTGACGAATAAATCAACTTTACCAGCATGCACCCCAGTATGCTCTGCACCTGCAATCGGATGGCCTGGTACAAAACCGAAAGGTAAATCTTCACCAAATACAGCTTTAGCGGCTTCAACCACATTACCTTTGGTACTACCTACATCGGTAATAATCACATTGTCTGCAAGATAAGGCTTGATCTGTTCCAGCACTTTTTGTGTCGCACGCACAGGTAATGCTAAAACAATTAAATCTGCATCCTGAACGGCTTCTTCTGGTGTTGCATAACCGTGTTGAATAAGACCGAGTGCCTTAGCATCTTCTAATGTTTTTTTTGAGCGTGTTGAAGCTACAATTTGAGCTGCAAGTTGTTCTGCCACAATCACACGAGCAAGACTCGACCCAATCAGTCCAAGCCCAATAAATGCAACTTTCTTAAATAATGGTTGAGACATAAAACATATTTGCCTAATGAGACGACATTGATATGGATAGATACCGAAGTCATCTATCCATTCGATAAAACGGGATTATAAAACAGCGATTGGATACGAACCGAGTACACGTAACTCTTTCACCATTGGACGGATTTCTTCCAATGCCGCTGCAACATTTTCCTGACCGATATGTCCTTCCAAATCGATAAAGAACACATAAGCCCATTTCTCAGGCAATGCTGGACGTGTTTCAATACTGGTCAAGCTGATTTGATGCTTGGCAAACGGCGCAAGAATTTCCAATAAAGCACCGGCACGATCATGTGCAGAGATCAATAAAGAGGTTTTATCATTACCGCTTTGAGGAATTTTCTCACGACCAATCACAAGGAAACGTGTGGTATTTTCAGGATTATCTTCAATATTGCTATGTAAAATCTCAAGGTTGTACATGCTTGCCGCAATATCAGATGCAATCGCAGCTGAATGCCATTCGTTACGGATACGGCGTGCCGCTTCCGCATTTGAGTTCAACGCTACACGCTCTACCCCAGGATAATGTGCATCTAACCACTTACGGCATTGTGCCAAAGTTTGCTGATGCGCATAAATCTGTTTAATACTATCTTTACGGGTATTTTCAGATACAAGGAATTGGTGATGAATACGTAACTCAACTTCACCAATTACATTAACAGTCGATGATTTAAAGCAATCCAGCGTATGGTTGACGATACCTTCAGATGAGTTCTCGACTGGAACAACACCGTAATGTGCACTGCTCGCTTCAACTTCACGGAATACTTCATCAATGGTTGGCAGTGGACGCACAACGGCGTCTTTACCAAAATGCTTTAATACAGCCGAATGGGTATAAGTTCCTTCTGGTCCGAGAAATGCAATGCTTTGTGGTGCTTCAAGTGCCAAACATGCTGACATGATTTCACGGAACAAACGTGCCATGGTTGCATCAGACAAAGGTCCCTGATTACGCTCCATGACTTTACGCAGCACTTGAGCTTCACGTTCTGGGCGATAAAACAGCGGATTCTCTTCGGATGCAAATTTCGCTTTGGCTACAGCTTCTGCAAGCGTCGCACGGCGGTTGAGTAACTCTTGGATTTGTTGATCAACACTATCAATATCGTTACGAATTTGTTCTAAATTAAGTGAATTCGATGTGTTTTGTCCATCGTTTACCATTGAATGCAGCCTCAGCAAAATCATCTATAAGAATGGATTACAATTCATCTGTGAATTGATTATCCGAGCTAGTATAACAACACTTTAAGCTATTAAACACGCTGAGTTTTAACTCTTTTTATTACCGAACTTTATTGATAATGATTTTCATTATATATTGCTAGCAAAATTTCAATGCTTGCGAATAAATTATGTTTAAACCACTTGGTATTTTGACTTTTTCTCTGCTGATGGCAACACCATTGGCTTTTGCTCAACCGACGACCTCGAGTTCAAATAAAGCGCCTCTTAAATCACAAACCAATATTCAACAAAGCTTTGTAATCGCATCCAAATATACAAAACATGATTATCTGATTCAGATCTCTGTTCCTGCTGGTGAAGTCCCAAGTGAAGGTTTTCCTGTGCTGTATATATTGGATGGCAATGCCGCATTTGATAGTGCTGCCAATATCGCTAAATCAGTGGGTGGTGGTGCCAATCGTTTGGGCTTGAGTCCAGTCGCTATTGTTGCAATCGGCTACCCACAGCAAAACAGTTTTGATGTAGAAAAGCGTGCTTTAGACTACACACCAAAAGCATCCGCTGAATTTCAAAAACAAGCCAAGCACACTTATGGTGGTGCAGACCAATTTATTCAATTTATAGAAAAAGAGCTAAAACCTGCGATTCAAACCAAAATTAAAGTTAATCCACAGCAACAGAGTTTATTTGGACATTCCTTTGGTGGACTATTTGTTTTACACACTTTCTTTAGCCAACCACAAATGTTCCAACGTTATATTGCTGCCAGCCCTTCACTCTGGTTTGATAATTATGCATTGCTCAATCGGCAGGCAGATTGGTTAAAGAATCAAAATAAAACTCAAGATATCATGCTGATGACCACAGTGGGTACACATGAACATGGTCGAAGTCCAACACCAGACGCTGAATCCTTGCAGAAGCAGAATAACTTCTATCAAAACTTTAATCAGCAACGTTCAAAGCATTTCTTGTTCTGGAATTATCGACATCCTGCTGAACAGCATTTGACTAATATGTATGTCAGCTTACCGAAAGCGATTATGTTGGCAGGTTGTCAGCCGCAAAGTTGCTCAAATCTATTTGATGAACCAACACCATAAAATCCTGAATAAACACAGCTGAATTTAAGCGGACGATTCGCTCCGCTTAAATTTGAACATTTCAATAGAATAGATTGGTTATACTGCGAGAAGATGTCATAACAACAGTAAAATACAATGAATAAAATTTTCGGCTTAGGTCTACTGAGCTTGATCAGTATGGGTTTAACCGCATGCAGCGGTTGTCCATTGATTGCAGGTTGCAATGGCACAGATCGCTCGCCTTATTTTATCACCCCGATGAGCAGTCAAGTTCGGGGAATAGCTGTACCGCCTCAAAGCAAACTCACTTATCAATCACAGCACTTTAAACAAGAATTTCAGCAAACTCATGCCTTAAAAGAACAAAACTTAACTGGCATCGCCCTTCCCGAAAACACCGCAATCCTGTGGGGAGGCATGCCAGTTGAGCGGTTTATTCAATTTTCTAATCCCAAAATGACAGGCTTTACCGTCTACCCTGCAACAGGATTTAAGTCAGAACAATCGAATGCTTTCTTAAATTTATGGAAAAGTTGTGAAAGTGATTTAGACATCAACTTAAAGAACCCTAATGACTGGTCATTTAATCCATCTAACATGCAAATACGAGGCTGTGGGGTTAATATTCAACAACGCAGTGAATATACCGATGATGAACTGCGTCAAAATCAAGCCGATGAGTTTCTACGCAAGATCAATCAAGCCTTACAGCAATTGCCTAAACAACAAAACTATCCTGTTCTTCAATCGAGCAAATAGTGAAAACAAAACAGCCTGCTCGAAAGCAGGCTGTTTGACTAGATAAATGCAGATTAAGCTTTACCAATAATGCCACGCGCCACGATTTCTTTCATGATTTCATTGGTACCACCGTAAATACGCTGAATACGTGCATCAACAAAGAAACGTGAAATTGGATATTCAGTCATATAACCGTAGCCACCGAATAATTGCAGTAAGTTATCAGCCACTTTCATTTGCATATCACTACTGAAGCTCTTCAATGCCGCAGCAGTCTCTACATCCAATTTGCCTTCATTATATAAAGCCACGTTTTGATTATAGAAAGCTGCTGTTGCCAACTCGTCAATCTTCGCTTGTGCCAATACAAAACGTGTATTTTGGAATTGCGAAATTGCCTGACCAAAGGCTTGGCGTTCTTTTACATATTGCGTGGTAATATCAATCGCACCACGAATTGCACCCAATGCAGTCGCAGCAATCGCAGTACGTTCACGCGGAAGCTCTTGCATCAAGTAAGCAAAACCTTGTCCTGCTTGACCCAACAATTGATCTTTCGGTACTTTGACATTATCAAAGAACAGCTCTGAAGTATCTTGTGAATGCAAACCGATTTTGTCGAGGTTAGTGCCCTTTTTAAAACCGTCTAAATGCGTATCCACTAACATTAGTGACACGCCTTTCGCACGTGCTTGTGGATCGGTCTTCACCGCAAGAACTACAAGATCCGCATGCTGACCATTTGAAATAAAGGTTTTTGAACCATTTAACACATAGTGGTCATCTTGCAGGATGGCACTGGTACGCATTGCCTGTAAATCTGAGCCAGCACCCGGTTCAGTCATACCAATGGCACCGACCACTTCACCTGATACCATTTTTGGCAACCAATACTGTTTTTGTTCTTCTGTTGCAATGTGTTGGATATACGGCGCTGCAATTTCAGAGTGACATGAAATCGCGGTTGATAATGCACAGTAACCTGCACGTGCAGACTCTTCAACCAACATCAATGAATAATGCGTTGGTACACCATAACCACCGTATTCTTCTGGGACATCGACACACAAGAATCCATTGTCGCCCAAAGCGTTCCATACAGAACGTGGCATGATCCCTTCACGTTCCCATTGCTCATAATGAGGTGCAATCTGCTCGCTCATAAAGCGTTTAAAGTTATCGCGGAAGAGTTCCAAATCTGAATCGTAAGCTAACATCATTATTTCCTTTCGCTTTCATTGTTTTTAAAAATTTGTTCGCAGCCATGCTAATAACTTTTAGATGGGATGTCATGTCCCGTTTACATCAAATCACTAGACTGATTCGGTCAATAATTTTGTTTGCATCGTCTATCTTTAGACAACAGTTGCTTATTGATTAAACAGCTTGTTGGTTTTTTTATGCTACACCGCCCAGTTTTATGTCATATTTGTTTTATTCTTTGTGACAACCTTCAATACGACCATGAACACAAAACGTAATATCTATAAAACTGTAGAACATCCATTTGCTCAATATGTTCGTATTTTAGGTAAGGGCAAAACTGGTTCCCGTTCGCTCACTTATGAAGAAGCCTATCAAGCCTTTAGCATGATCTTAAAAGATGAAGTCTTGGATGTGCAGTTGGGTGCATTCTTGATGCTCTTGCGTGTTAAAGAAGAATCTGTCGATGAACTGGCAGGTTTTGTCCAAGCCACGCGTGATCAACTTAACTTTCAACCGCTTGATGTGGATCTAGACTGGTCCTCTTATGCAGGCAAGCGTAAGCACTATCCGTGGTTCCTATTAGCAGCACTGACTTTAGCGCATCATGGTTACAAGATTGTGATGCATGGCGCATCTGGTCATACCATTAACCGTGTCTATACCGAGCAAGTTTTACAGTATTTAGGCTATTCAATTTGTCAAAATCAACAGGATGTCCGTGAGCAACTGGAACAGCACAATTTTGCCTATCTACCACTTGAAGTGATTTCACCAATTCTAAGTAAATTGATCTCGCTAAGAAATGTGATGGGGTTACGCTCTCCAATCCATACTTTGGCACGCCTGATTAATCCATTTAATGCCAAAGCGACCTTACAAGCGATCTTCCACCCTGCTTATCGAACCTCACATCAACAGACTGCGTTCCGTTTGGGTTATCAAAACAGTGCTGTGATTAAAGGTGAAGGTGGTGAGTTTGAACGTAATCCTGATGCCAAAACGTTAATTTGTGGCATTAAAAATGGTGAGTTGTACGAACACGAACTACCAAAGTTAACCCCTGACCGTAGTCCGATTGAAGAAGAGCTTGATTTAGCTGTGTTTAAAGCAGTTTGGTTGGGTGAACAGTCTCATGAATATGGCGAATTGGCAGTCATTGAAACAATGGGAATCGCGTTGTATACCATGGGTATGGTTAGCAATTACGAGGATGCGATGAAGAAAGCACAAGAATTATGGGATAGTCGTTTCTAATTATACGAATGACCAAGGTTATATTGGATAGCCTTGGTTTTAAGGTTCAATATAATAAAAATCTGGCCAAAACGGATATTTCTGACCTGAAGAATGAATATTTCTTAGCTTCAGGTGATCACCTATTTTGATTGTAATCTTGTTAGGATCGTGGGACCCCGAAAGATAGGCATCTCGTTGTTGACCTATAAGTGTCTTACAATATGTCTGATGGGCTTTGATCTTTTGGGAGTTTCGCATTGTTTGTGACTCCAGCACCTGAATCCCAATCAATAACATAGGATAACCATCGTTCTTTATACTTGTATATTCGGTTTGGGGGGAAGTGTATTTCTGATTGGCAACGACCTTCACCTTGAGTAAACATTCAATGGGTTGTTTAGCCAATACAGCGCCACTAAACAATATAAGAAATAATAGTGCGTAAACAGATTTTAAATGTTTCATAAGATTCTTTATTATATTTTGATAAACAAAAAAAAGCCCAGTAATCACTGAGCTTCTTAAATTAAACAAACCGAATCGGCTTAAATTCAGGCTCATGTTTGTGATGATCATCATCACATTCCTCACCCTCATCTTTAGTACCGCGATCAATATAACCGCTACGCTGCTCTTTTGGTAAATGTTCCATTTCCCATGCGTACACCGCTTGCATACAGATTTCACGCTGTTCTTTGGTTAATGCAATACCGTTTGGCCATTTACCAATTTCAACAGCAGTACGAAGACGCTCAACAATTTCAGGATTTAAAATAGCGAGCATTTGTTCAATATTCATGAGTCATCCTGTTGAAAAGATTCAAAATCTTGATTCCACCCCAATTTGGTACGACATGCCATATAGAAGTCATAACCGGGTGGATGTAATAAGCTTAGTTTAAACGGATGTTTGCGAATATGCACCGTGTCACCGACATTTAATGCAACACTATGTTGACCATCGGCACTGACCATCGGCAAAACACGGTTTTCACGAATGGTAATTTTAACTTCACTGTGACCACCCACCACGATCGGTCGTGACGACAACGTATGTGGATGCATCGGCACTAAGGCGATCGCATCCATACTCGGATGCAAGATTGGCCCACCACCTGACAATGAATATGCAGTTGAACCTGTTGGGGTTGAAACAATTAAACCATCACTGTGCTGACGATAGACATATTGCCCATCAATATTCAGCTCGAAATCGATCATATGAACCGATTTACCTGAGTGTAAAACCACATCATTCAATGCAATCGCATCGTAAATCGTTTCGCCATTGGTACGAACTTCCATTTCCAATAAGAAACGGCGATCAAGTTGAAATTGACCTTGTAGCACCTGATCAAGTTTAAAAATAGCTTCAGCAGGCTTAATGTCAGTTAAAA
Source organism: Acinetobacter sp. TUM15071 (assembly GCF_008980925.1). NCBI lineage: Bacteria > Pseudomonadati > Pseudomonadota > Gammaproteobacteria > Moraxellales > Moraxellaceae > Acinetobacter > Acinetobacter sp. TUM15071. The sequence continues at coordinate 142,167 of NZ_BKGB01000003.1, forward strand.
AACCCAATCGACCACGGTTAATACCGATCACTGGCGTGTTATGTCGTACTAAGGCACGTGCGGCATGCAGCAATGAACCATCACCACCAACCACAATCACTAAATCAACGACTTCACCCAATAAATTTCGGCTTACCGTCTGCCCATGACCATAAGGCACTAATTTCGCTGTTTCCTGATCAAAAACGGGGTTTAAACCTAAAGTGATCAAATGATCATGAATTAAACATAACGTTTCTACTACAGAATACTTGTCTGGTCGTCCAATTAGACCAATATTTCGAAAGGATTTATGTGAAATTTGCACGAATAATTCAGCTCCGTCGCGATTACTGACTATCATATCATTAACAACCAATGTTGCGTTGATGATTGATTAAAAAGTATAAAAATGTCTATTCGTTGTTTTTTTATACGTTTAATGTCAACACATTCTTAAAGTTTTTTTTGCATGTTGCTATTTATTCACAGTTTTATGATTGCAAAATGACAATAAGCTATCGCATCATTACCGACATTGTTTTGGTTTTAACGCAAATCTATGAAGTTTGAACGTGGTATTGGTTTTCTAGCACTCATTTTCTCAATGTTAGTGATAGGTGTCTTTGTTGCTTTTAGTATCTATCTGATCCGCTTGGATAATATTATTCGTGACAAATTTGAAGGTCAGCGTTGGGACATCCCTGCCAAGGTGTTTGCTCGCCCATTAGAAATCTATTCTAGTGCACCGATTACTCAAGAGAATTTTACCCAAGAGTTAAAATTACTGGGTTATAAAAACACAGCGAATTATGACAAGTCTGGTAGCTATGTAGTACAAGGCAACCAGATGTATGTCCATACCCGTGGTTTTGACTATGGCGATAGTAATGAACCTGAGCAGGTACTAGAACTTGCTTTTGCCGATGGTCAGGTGAGTGAAATCCGTTCAACCAAACCTTCGAATACAGGCGTTGCTCGTTTAGAACCTTTATTGATTGGTGGTATCTATCCACAACACAATGAAGACCGCGTTCTGATCAAATTAAATAAAGTACCAAAAACCCTGATTGAAGCATTAATTTCAACAGAAGATCGTAATTTCTATCATCATCATGGTATTTCAATCCGTGGTACAGCACGTGCCTTGGTCAGTAATGCCACTGGTGGCCGTCGTCAAGGTGGTTCGACTTTAACGCAGCAGTTGGTCAAGAATTTCTATCTATCACCAGAGAAAACGCTGAAACGTAAAGTTAATGAAGCGCTAATGGCCATATTAATTGAATTACATTACAGCAAAGATGAGATTCTGGAAGCCTATTTAAATGAAGTGAATTTAGGTCAAAATGGTAGCTATTCGATTAATGGTTATGGTCTAGCATCACAGTTTTATTTTGGTTTGCCTCTGCGTGAGTTGAATATCTCACAGCAAGCATTCCTTGTTGGTTTAGTTCAAGGGCCTTCTTTATATAACCCTTGGCGCAATCCAGAATCTGCAAAAAAACGTCGTGATGTTGTGTTAAACAACATGAAAGTGATGGGTTATTTAACTGAAGCGGAATACCAAGATGAAATTGCTCGTCCATTAAATGTGGTGAGTAAACCAACTTTAGGCCCTGCAAAATTCCCAGATTTCTTGGATATTGTACGTCGTCAGCTCCGTACAGAATATCAAGAAAGTGATATTACCAATCAAGGCTTAAGAATTTTCACCACACTTGATCCAATTGCGCAAACACAAGTGCAAAATGCATTTAAGAGCACCGTCGATCGTTTAGCCAAAGCCAACCCTGCCCGTTTGAAAAACCTGCAAGGTGCGGTTCTAGTTGCTCATCCTGAAAATGGTGAATTGGTTGCAGCTGTGGGTTCAACTCAAGATTTTACTGGCTTTAACCGTGCCTTAGATGCTAAGCGCCAAGTGGGTTCATTACTGAAACCAATTATTTATTTAAATGCAATCGAGTCTGGGCGTTATACTTGGGCAAGCCCAATTGAAGACAGTGCAGTCAATATCCCAATTGATGGCGACAAGAGCTGGACACCGAAAAACTACAGTGGTGGTGAACATGGTGTTGTGCCAATGCAACAGGCATTGGCGAATTCATACAACCTGTCTACTGTACGCTTAGCCAATGAATTTGGTTTATCTGCATTCAGTAATAAGCTCAAACAGTTCGGGGTAAGTTCTGATATCCCTGCCTACCCTTCGATTTACCTTGGTGCTGTAAATATGTCACCAATGGAAGTATTGAGCATTTACGGTAATTTTGCGACGGGCGGCTTTAAATATCCACCACGCTCGATTCGTACCGTTGTCGATGCCAAAGGACATTTACTTGAGCGTTATGGCCTGAATGTTCAACAAACGATTGACCCTGCTGCTGCATATATTATTAATTATGGTTTACAGCAAGTGATGCGTTCTGGTACGGGTCGTTCTGCATATAACAGCCTACCAGAATCACTGAATTTAGCAGGTAAATCAGGAACCACAAATGACACGAGAGATTCATGGTTTGCAGGTTATTCAGGTAACCATGTTGCAGTGGTTTGGTTGGGTCTGGATGATAACAAAGTCACTGGCTTAACAGGCTCTTCAGGCGCTTTGCCTGTGTGGACCAATGTGATGAAACAACTCCGTCAAGAACCTGTCAATCTGCGTCAAACTGATAATGTTCAATGGCAATGGATTGATAGTGCCAGTGGTGACTTATCTGCTCAAGGCTGTGATGGTGCGATGTATATTCCATTATTGCGTCAAACCGTACCACGTCGTGCAACCTTGTGTGGTCAATCTCACTATGAAGTTGAACCGACTTATATTCCACAGTCAGATGAAACACCTGCTGATGATCATAACGATGGTATCAGCAACTATATTCGCGAAAGTGAAAACCAAATGGATACAGATTTATCCAATCACACCCCAACCCGCGTTATCTCTAGTGGCAGCTATAACGGTGAGAATTAAGTTTAATAAGGATGATTGGACATGATGAAAAAAATCACGGTTATTGTTGGTGTATTGCTGATCGCAGGTTGTACTGCAGCACCTGAAAAAGTGGTCAATAAACCGACCAGCAATCCTCCGCCAAAAAAGAAGGTGACTCAGCCTTCTTCTGGCGTGAAAATCACGCCATATGAGCAAAAAGAAATTAAACGTCAAAGTGTTCCTGTTGTTGTTCCGCAACAAAAGGTTCAGCAAAAGTTTAATGATGGCAGCCAGTTACCTGCATTTAAAACTTTAATGCAGAAAACTCAAGTGGCTTATAAGCAGCAGCAACTTGCAGAAGCTGAGCGTTATGCCCTACAAGCACAACGTATTGCACCACAAGCCACAGAAACTTATTTGTATTTGGCGATGATTGCTGATCAGCGTAAAGAATATGCCAATGCCGAAGCATTGGCACGCCGTGGCTTAAGTTATGCGCAAAGCAACGCAATGAAAAAGCAACTCTGGACGATTATCCTTAAAGCGAGCGAAGCACGCGGTCACACCATTAAGGCCCAAGAAGCACGCAGAACGATTCAGACACTTTAAGTTTAATCAATTGAACTAAACTGACGAATCCCAGCAAGTCCATAAGCATAATGTTTTTGGGCTTGTTCTAAATCTGCAGGTGCAACCCCACCTAATGCGAATATAGGGATATCAATGTTCTGTGCCAATTCCTGAAAACGATCCCACCCCAATACTTTCGTTTCTGGATGCGTCTCAGTGGCATGTACAGGACTCAAAAGCACGGCATCACACCCAATCTGCTGAGCGTGTTTTAAAGACACGGCATCGTGACAGGCAGCGATAAAGCGCTTCCCTACAATCAAACCACCTTTGCTTAAACTCATCAGCTGCGATTGCTTTAAATGAATGGTCTGTATCTTGTTTTGCAGTTCAACATTCAATTTTTGCCACAGATCAACATTGATAATGAGTTTTTTCAATTGATCATCCTTCAAAGCGTCAAGCTGTTGCTCAATTTGCTGAATATCATCCGTTTGTATACGCCAATACAATAGCGCCTGTTGTTGAGGCAAAACATCGATCTGATCACTAATCTTAACCAGATGTGGCCAACTCAAACGTTGCAGAATTGCGGCATTTGCTTTCGGAAAATTTAGATCAATCAATTGATCACGACTATACCAAGCCCATGGTTGATGAATAAGATTGAGTAACTCATCCGGAACGAAAGCATGGAATAAGTGTAAATTGACAATGATGTCTTCATATTCATGTCGAATCACATCAAAGGCATGCCACTCTTTTAAACCAATCCCAACTTCCTCATAAATTTCTCGACGACAAGCTTGTTCAGGTGTTTCACCCGCCTCAACTTTGCCACCTGGGAATTCATGTTTGTTGCCCTGATGCTGGTTTGCCTGTCTCCAACCAACCAAAACTTTTGCTTTATGTAATAAAATTGCGATTGCAACATCAACTGTAGCTTTTGCCATAACAGTTTAAAATCCCTCATTTTTCTATAGCCATTTTAAGGAAAATGTCACCCTATTCCCATGTCAAAAAACAAAATTAATGAATGATTTTGTAAATTCTTAAAATTTCCGTTGACAGGTCTATTCGATAATGATTATCATTTAAAACATTAAAAAACACACCACGGAGCATAACAAATGAACGCACCATTCAGCCTATTCACTCGTAGTACAGATGCAGCTCAATCATTGCCAATGTTGCATTCAAACAACCTTTTTGCCTTAGGACGCGAGATCCGCATCATGCATGCTGGTGAGGAATATCGCTTACGTTTAACCCGTAATAATCGCCTGATTTTAACGAAGTAATATAATAATAATCGGACAACAATAAAAAACGTGGGAATAGCAGTATGTCAGCGCATACTGCTTTTTTAATGTGCTTGCAGAATAAAAAAATCAAATCAAATTTTGAAGCTTATCGTGACTTTAAGACCACCATACTCAGATTGCTCAAACGCCATTCTTCCATGATGCAGTTCAATAATTTTTTTACAAATCGAAAGCCCTAAACCAGAGCCTTGTGTTTTCGTCCCCAAAGCACGATAGAAACGTTCACCCAGCCGTTCTAAAATTTCAGTACTAATACCATTCCCATCATTTTCAATACACAGCTCTAGCCCATCAGAACGCTGATTTAACGCAATATAAACTGTTCCATTTTCTGGTGTATATCGAATCGCATTGTCTAAAATATTGCGTACACAGGTAAAGATCAGCTGTTGATTCGCTAAAACCATAGTGTCTTTTAGAATCGAAGTTTGCTGGAGTTGAATTACCTTCTCATGTGCAAATAAGCTTAATGCTTGGGTTGCCTCATCTATCACTAATTGCAATGCAAAATGAGTTTTGGGAAGATTGTCTGAATGCTCAGGGTCCAATCTTGCCAGTAACAACAGATTTTCTAAAGTTTGGATTCCACGGCTCACGTCTTGCTGCATTTGCGAAAAATCTGCTGCACGTTCTGGATATTTGCGCTGCAACAATTGTAAGCGCATCTGGATTGCGGACAATGGTGAACGTAACTCATGTGAAGCATCTGCCGTAAAGCGTTGCTCTGCCTGCAAAGCATAATCTAGTCGCTGTAACAGTCGGTTTAACTGACCCAATATCGGTTGTAATTCTTTTAGTTCAACTTCACCTGCTTGAATCGGTGACAAATCATCTGCACTCTTGGCAGAGATTTCCGTAGATAATTGATGGATAACTTTGAATTGGCGTTTAATCAAAAAATGCAACATGATCCATTGCATCAACCACACCAAGATTAAAATCAGTGCATAGCCCGCAAAACTATTTAGCAAGTCTTTAAAACGTTCGCCTAACGGCTGTAAAATCAACACCTGCATAGGTGCATGCTCACCTTCACCTGCATAGCTCCGCCATAGCTGACCTTTCTGCCAAATCAGCCCAAAGTCACCCTGTGTTGCATTAATCAAAGTGTAATACTGCGGATCAAGATGAAAATTTTCTGATTGAGTTAAGGTTTGCTGTGCATTGCTCAAGCGGTATTGAATATCAAATTGCTCACTCAACTCATCTATCTGCTGCCCTGAGGTTGTGGTCAAATCGGTAATTAGCAGCATATCTGAAATCTCGTCCATGATCTCATCTTGCACTTGCATGGTTTGATACACTGAAATGACAGCGAATAAAAGTAATGCCACGCAACCAGCCAGAATTGAACTAATCAAAGAGGTTTTTACTAACTTAGTTTGCAAAGACACCACTTTCATTGTGCTATTCCTGATGCATGCGGTAGCCTAAACCACGAATGGTTTTAATATATTGGCCACCAATTTTTTTACGAATTTGATAAATAAACACTTCAATTGCATTACTTTCGATTTCATCCCCCCAAGCATATAAAGACTCTTCCAGTTGCTCACGTGTCAGAATATGATTGGGCTTTTGCATCAACTTATGTAAAATTTGGAACTCTTTTGCAGTCAGGTTAATGGTCTGTCCTGCTTTGGTAAGTGTTTTCGCCTGCGGGTCCAGTTGTAAATCCAAGAAACTGAGATACTGCCCGGCTTGAGCTTGATGCTGACGTAACTGTGAACGAACCCGGGCTGATAATTCTTCCAGATTAAATGGCTTAACCAGATAATCATTGGCACCAAGATCCAAGCCTTCAACTCGGTCGTGAATATGGTCTTTGGCGGTAATAAAAATGACAGGCGTTTTCGAGTTTTGACGACGAATACATTTCAAAATGTCATCCCCAGAAGCTTGCGGCAAGCCACGATCGAGTAAAATGCAATCGTATTCATGCTGTTCGACCGCCAAAATTGCATGATCGCCTCGTTCGACCCAATCGACGCTATAACCATCCATTTCTAGCCAGTCTTTAATACTTTCTGCCTGCGAAGCATCATCCTCAGCCAATAAAATTCGCATAGAACCCTACATCCATCAAACGACTACGATTAATCATGCCTTTAAACAGCACAACAAGCAAAAAAACCACATGATCAATCATGTGGCTTTTTGCTATAAATTACGGCTTAGAACTTCACTTCATTGACATCAACTTCAACACGTTTGGCTGGTTTATAGTCGATGTCAATTTCACCAATAAGGGTCACAGGTGTTTTTGCTGAGATTGGTTTACCCATCCATAAGTCATCATCAATATCTACCGTAATGCTGCCTGTTTGATCGCTAAACTGATATTTCTCATCACCTGTTGCTTTCACCACATAGCCTTTTAATTGCACTGGCGTATCATCTTTCAATGTTAACGCTTGTTTAACTGTGGTGGTTTGTGTTGGTGCTAAAGCTTGTTGATTGACAGCACCTGTATTTGCCAGTGCAAATGTGGTTACACCAACCAAACCAGCAATCACTGCAACTTTAGAAAAAACGTTCATCTTCATACCCTCATTGTGGTTCATCATTTCGATGTAGTCATTAAAACAAATGAAGATGAGGTGAATCTGAAGATTAAATTTTTCTCATTAGCTGAGTGGCACCACACGCAAGACTTCCTCTAATGTGGTCACACCTTCAATCACTTTACGTGCACCAGCAATACGCAAAGGTTCAATCCCTTCCTTCTTGGCTTGCGCCCTTAAATCGTTGAGTGTGCCATGAGCACTGATCAGTGATTTTGCCTCTAAGCTGACAGGCATAAACTCATAAATTCCAACACGACCTTTATAGCCAGTATGGCGGCAAGCTTCACAACCGACAGCCTTATACATGCTGGTTGGCATATCCATCATATAATCAAAGGTCAAATGCTCCCATTCATGCTCATTCATTTGTGTTTCTTGTTTGCAATGTGGGCAAAGTCTACGCACTAAGCGTTGCGCCAAGACACCGAGAATGGTTGCAGCGGTCAAGAAAGGCTGTATTCCTAGGTCATGTAAGCGGGTTAGGCTTGATGGCGCATCATTGGTATGAAGCGTAGAAAGTACCAAATGCCCCGTTAATGCTGCTTGAATCGCCATATTTGCAGTATCGTGATCACGAATCTCACCGACCATAATAATATCGGGGTCTTGACGCATTAAAGCACGCACACCATCCGCAAAGCCTAATTCAATATTCGGATTGACCTGCATTTGGTTAAAGCTTGGCTCTAGCATTTCAATCGGATCTTCAATAGTACAGACATTGACCTGCTCGGTTGCCAATTGCTTTAAAGATGAATACAGCGTGGTGGTTTTACCTGAACCTGTTGGGCCTGTTACCAAAATGATGCCATGGCTATGCTGGGTCAGCTGCTGCCAGCTCTGTAATAAATGCCCTTCAAAACCGAGTTGCTGGAAACTACGCACCAACACTTCTGGGTCAAAGATACGCATCACTAACTTTTCGCCAAAGGCTGTCGGCAAAGTCGAAAGACGTAACTCAGTCTCCTGTCCTTTCGGTGTACGCGTTTTTAAGCGACCATCTTGCGGTTTACGCTTTTCTGCCACATTCATACGACCAAGAATCTTAATACGCGAAATCACGGCTGTAAGAGTATTAGCAGGCATGTTATAGATGGTATGTAACACACCATCTATACGGAAACGCACCTTCCCTTTGTCTTTGCGTGGCTCCAAGTGAATATCACTAGCGCCTTGTTCAAAAGCAAATTGCAGTACCCAATCTACCAGTTTCACAATATGCTGATCGTTGGCATCAGGATTTTGCGCATCGCCCAATTGCAATAATGCTTCAACACCCTTGTTTTCACGGTCATAGACACTTGCATTTTGCGATGAACTAACCGCACGGCTGACTTGATAATATTCAACAAGATAACGTTGCAATTGTTCTGGATTTAACAGAACTTTCTCGATCTTCTTCGGCGCTAAGCTACGCTCCAGATTATTGAGCCATTCCGTGGTAAAGGGTTGATCTGTACCAATCAAAATTCGATCAGGTTGAACATCTACCGCTAAAATGTGATTACGCACCGCAAATTCTTGTGACATGACACTCGTAAGAGCAGCCACATCCGCTTTGAGTGGGTCAATCACAAACAATGAAATCTCTGCTTTTTCTGCAAGCCACAGACACAACCGATTCAGCGTCAAGGTTGAGCCAGCATTGAGCTGATCTTTTAAATTAAAATTGGCAATCCACTGCAATGGGTGCCATTTCAACTGTTCTTTTTGACGATGCGTGGTTTGGACGAGTAATTTATCCCGTTCAGTGATACGACCATCTTTCAGTAGCTGTTCTAAACACCACGTCACATCAATGGTAAAAGAAAAATTTGCAAATTTTGCCTGCGCTTGCATTACCGTCAGTTCCCCAAATTTATAACTCAATTATATTTTTTAAAGTTTTTTAACTTTGCTCTACAGCAAGCACTGTGACATTCCTATCATCGACTGTAAAACGAATATTCAATTCTGAAAAACACATGCCATAAACCCGCTCAGCGTCATTTTGATACGCAGGTCTTGGATCTAAAGATAACACTTGTTCGAGTTCATCGAATATCTTTTTATCTAAAATCCTCTGCTTTAATAGCTGTTGCTGTTGTGACTGTGCAGTTTCCGTCCAAAGCACTGTTTTACGGATCGGCTCTTCTTGCGCATAACCACTCTGTGAATCTGCAATCGCATCCGAATATTGAATATACGGTTTGATGTCTAAAATCGGTGTGCCATGTAGCAAATCGCTGCCCATAACATAGAGTCGAACTGACTTAGCCTGCTTTTCAATACGTAAAAAACGTACCACAGACAAGCCTATGGGTGATGGACGATACATACTCCGCGTTGCAAAAACACCGATTTTTTGATTGCCGCCTAGTCGCGGCGGACGTACTTGTGGACGAAATTTAGACATTTGATTCAAAGAGTTATCTTGATTTTTGTTTTCATGAAACTGCCAAAGCAACCATAAATGACTAAAATCTTCAATACCGTCAAAAGCCAGAATATCGTTATAAGGCTCCGCCATCTCTATATAGGACTCGACTTGAACCAGATTTGGCTGTCTCGGAATACCAAACTTCTCACGATAAGGTGAATGCATATGGCCGATGATCGGCATGACTACTGAGTTGCTCATCACTTTTTCTTATAAACACAATTAAATATATTCAGTTTATCGAGAATGATTTTAGATTAGAATAGCCATCTGTTTCTTTTAACTGTGATCGAGACCTTTAATGGCTGCTTTTAACGTTGAACGCATTACTCATGTTCACCACTGGAATGACACGCTTTTCAGTTTTAAAACTACACGCGATACCAGCTTACGTTTTAAAAATGGTCAGTTTGTGATGATCGGCCTTGAAGTGAATGGTAAGCCTTTAATGCGTGCTTATTCGATCGCGAGTGCGAATTATGAAGAAGAACTCGAATTCTTCTCTATTAAAGTACAAGACGGTCCATTAACTTCTATTCTACAAAAAGTACAAGTGGGCGACGAAATCCTGATTTCTAAAAAGCCTACAGGCACATTGGTCCATGACGACTTATTACCTGGTAAAAACTTATACCTTTTATCTTCTGGTACAGGCCTTGCACCATTCCTTTCACTCCTTCGTGATCCAGAAACTTACGAAAAGTTTGAAAAAGTGATTATGGTTCATGGTACACGTTATGTATCAGAACTTGCTTATCAAGATTTGATCTTAAATGAGCTTCCAAGCCATGAATTCTTTGAAGAGCTAGGCATCAAAGATAAACTGGTTTACTACCCGACTGTGACACGCGAACCGTTCCACACTCAAGGTCGTGTAACAACTGCAATTGAAACTGGCGAACTGTTTGAAAAAATTGGTTTACCTCGTTTTAACCGTGAAACTGACCGTGCGATGCTATGTGGTAGCCCTGCATTCCTTAAAGATGTTGCAGCGCTTCTTGACCAACATGGTTTAGTAGAATCTCCACGTATGGGCGTGATGGGTGATTATGTCATCGAACGTGCATTCGTAGAAAAATAATGCTGATTAAATAAGCAGAAGAAACCGAGGTTTTATCCTCGGTTTTTTTATTTTAATAATTTTAAAATTAGGTTTAAGATTTTATTTATATTAATTTTAATAAAGCCATTATTTAACAAAACTAAATATATTATTTTAAGCTGCCTCCAAATGAATTAATCGCTCAATATAATACCAGCACTCTTCTATTTGGGCATGATCCTTATTTACTTTTGCATAAGCAGTCATACCATCCAGTATATTGATATACATGGCTGTAAGTACGTGCGGTTGAAATACCTTGGCTTTTTCGAATAATTCCTCAACCAACCCCATTAACCATTCTCGATATTCTACAATCGGTCTAATAATAGATGGATACTGTTGTAGGATTTCCAATGAAGCCTTTTGAAACATACACCCATGAAAATCATCTGAGTTGAACCAGCCTAAGTGCCAAAAATAGACGGCTTTAATTTTCCCCAAATAATCATCTTCCTGCTTCAGGTTAACTTCGTGTTCAATCGCCTCCTGAATACTTTTATTCCTTCGAGATAGACATTCTTCAATCAGGTTCTCTTTGGAAGGAAAGTACTTATAGAAAGTCATCTTCGCAACACCTGACTCACTAATAATTCGATCCACACCCACAGAGCTGTAGTTATGACGGTTAAAAAGGTCTAGAGCCGTTGCAATAATATCTTCTTTTTTTGACATTTTATTATCCTTTTAGAATTCTATCAAAAAACTTAATGCATTATTTAGACATAGTTTACATGCTGGAAAGTTCTGGCCACTATGTATGTTTATGTTATTTTAAGAGCATTATCGAAAAGTCGTATTTTCTTTATTGTCCCTCCTATAGGGTATGTAAAAATCTGTCTATACACAAGATCATTTGTAAAAAAATCTTTCTATTTTTAAAATAAAAAAATTTATCGTGAATCAATTCACCTTTTGTTTACAGTTAAGTTAATTGATAAACTTTCTTATTATTTTTTAGCCGACTTAATAAATTGATTTCACAAAAAAATCATTTTATATTTAAATCATCCAATAAAAAGATGTTTGGTTGAACCAATAGTTATATTCATAAGCAACCAAAAAAAATCTAACTAAATAATTGGAAAAGCAATAATATTATTAATCCATCGAGTATAAGACTATGCCAAAAAAATTTGAAAACTTTAACAACCCAAGACAGAAAGCTATTGAAGGAATGAAGAATAGTATTTCTGCAGAACAATGGAACAAGAACCTGAACTTTCTAAAACAATTACGTGAGGAAATTTCAAATCATCCTGTTTCACGTCACCCAGCCATTCAACTTTTAAATGACGGTGTAATTGATAAAGAAACCCTAAAACACATTCATTTAGAATATCGCCACGCTATCGTACAAGTATTTACTGATGCGTTATTGATGGCGCAATTCCAAACCAAACAACTTGAGCCACGCTTACTCTCTGGTTCAAAAATGTTCCCGCGTTTTTTACTTAATCTTAATATTCTAGATGAGTTTGGATTCCGCCCAGGCCTTGATGAAGAAGGATACTATTCTGGCAACCCAGAATATGCACACTACCCGCTGTTTGAAGAGGTGTTAAATGACTTTGAACTCAGTCAAGCGGAACGAAATGACTATCAACCCTCTCTCATTTCACAACGTGTTCGCAATTATCTAGAAAACTCATTCCACAGCTATCAAGCCGTTTCTGCCCTGTTAGCCGTGGCAGAAGAAGAAGTCATTCTGTTTAGCCCTGCATTACGTCAAGCAACCAAAGCTGTCGGTTTTGATGTTGATAGCGGTTATTACTATGTTCATGGTGTTTCACATGATGCATCAGCTGAAGCGGCTGATGATGATCATGAAGATGATTTATGGTTCGTATTGGCACAAGCGTGTGTCGAATCTGAATATGCATCGATTCGCCAAATTTGCCTTGAATATTGTGATTTGTGGGAACAATTCTGGGATGAACAAATTGCATATTATGGAACATTTAAAAAATTGGCTTAATTTCCCTACAACAAGGAGCCATCTTCAACATTTCTGTTGAATGATGGCTTTTTACAAATTCAGAAAAACAGAATATCGATGAGCTAAAAAGTTCAAATGCTAATTTAGCCAAAGTCAGCTGGCAATTTACGATATAATTCAACTTTCTTTCCCGCAAATATTTCGCGCATGTTTTCACAATTTGATGTCAACTTATTGGTGCTGCTTGTTTTATTAGGCTGCGGTATCTTTAGTCAAAACACAGCAGTAACGATAGCCGCAGCTTGCCTGATCTTCGTTAAGCTCACACCTTTAAATCAGTTTTTCCCTTATATTCAAAATCATGGTTTGAATATTGGCATTATCATCCTAACCATTGGTGTGCTGGCACCGATCGCAAGTGGCAAAATCAGCGGTGAAAGCATCCTGAAATCATTTATAAGTATTAAATCATTAGCTGCAATTGCGGTTGGCTTACTAGTCGCATGGTTAGGCGGACGCGGTGTGAAATTGATGAGTAGCCAACCTGATGTCGTTGCAGGTTTATTGATTGGCACAGTTGCTGGTGTGGCATTGCTAAGAGGTGTGCCAGTTGGACCACTGATTGCGGCAGGAATATTATCCCTTCTCATTGGCAAGTCTTAACTATTGGATGCTTGCAATGCATTATCTTATTGCTGAAAGGTAGAAGACTATTTCCCTCTACCTTTTATACATTGCAATCAAAACTCAATTATTGCTCGTAATAAACCGTTCGCATCTTAGAAAACTTTTCAAGTTGCTTAATAAAGCCCTCGAAATAGTTCTTTTCCTTATCTTCTGTTCGATAACCCGCATATAAGGTACGTCTCAATCCTTGTGGTGATACACAGGTTAAACGGCGGCTCACGACCCAGCCTTTTTGCTCATATTCGTTCACGACCCAATCAGGCAAAGCAGCTATACCGCGTCCGCTTGCCACCAATTGAATCAACATCTGAGTCAAATCAGTGGTACGAATATGCTTAGGTTGAATATTTTCAGGGATAAATAAATGCGCCATGATATCCAAGCGATGCTTATCAACTGGATAGGTAATCAAGGTTTCTTCAGCTAAATCTTGTACTGAAACCTGCTCGGCACGTACCAAAGGATGAGTATTGGATAGTACCAAACGTGATTCATATTCAAAAATCGGGAAGTATTCAATCCCTTTTAATGCAATTGGATCAGCCGTAATCAATAAATCAAACTCAGCATTTTGCAAGAGTTCATGCGGGTTGGATTCAAAGCCCGCTGCGAAATCTAGATCTACATCAGGATATTGCAGACGATATTGATTGAGTAATGGCATCAACCAATCAAAGCAGCTATGACATTCGGATGAGAAAATAATTCGTCCAGTTTGCCCATGCACAATACGGGTAATATCGGTTTGTGCAATTTGTACCTGTGGCAATACATCATCTGCCAGTTTCAGTAAGCGCTCGCCCACATTGGAAAAACTCACAGGACGACTACGGCGATTTACAACTTCTACCCCATACCAATGATCAAGTTCTTTTAATTGATGTGAAATTGCAGATGGCGTTAGACATAAATCTGTTGCAGCAGATACCAATGAACCGTGCTCTCTTAAAGCAATTAAAGTTTTTAAATGACGAAGTTCTAACATAGTAATGGCCTAGCAGTTAAATCCTCCAAATTTCTCTTTTTAAGGGAAACTTAGCACCACACATCATCAGATTTTGAATACTGGGTTATCCATCCATTTAAAATGGTCGGAAAGGATTTTATTGAATATAATTCATCTTAGCATTAAATTAATGAGCTTGTCTCAACATTGATTTTAATTCCTTATTTTTATATTAAATGCGATCTATCGATCTTAGTTGATGCCAACATTCCCGTATGGATAGAAAATTGGAACCCAAACAAGAAAAATGGTGTAAAGATTGAAGCAATCTTTATTAAAAAATTTTCAGCATGACCTGAGAACATTTCATTTAATTCAACCGCCACAGGCTTTTAAAACTTTTACAATATACAATTACCTGCTGCAGACCATGCCTACGATGACCCAACAAAGTCAAAAGACGCTTGAACGCCAAATACTCAGCCTACCTAAAGGACACGATAAGCTATTGCTACATTCATGCTGTGCACCGTGTTCAGGTGAAGTCATGGAAACATTGATTGAGTCAGGCATCGACTTTTCGATCTTTTTTTACAATCCTAATATTCATCCAGTCAAAGAATATCTAATTCGTAAAGAGGAAAATATTCGCTTTGCGGAAAAGCATAATATTCCTTTTATCGATTGTGACTATGACACGGATAACTGGTTTGCACGTGCCAAAGGCATGGAAAATGAGCCTGAAAAAGGCATTCGTTGCACCATGTGTTTTGATATGCGCTTTGAACGCACCGCGTTGTATGCCTATGAAAATGGCTTCAGCTTAATTAGTAGTTCACTGGGCATTTCACGTTGGAAGAATATGCAGCAAATCAATGACTGTGGTCTGCGTGCAGCGGCGCATTATCCAGATATCCAATATTGGGATTATAACTGGCGTAAACATGGCGGCGCAGTCCGTATGTTGGAGATCAGCAAACGTGAAGAGTTCTATCAACAGGAATACTGTGGCTGTGTTTATTCGCTCAGAGATAGTAATCGCTGGCGTATGAGCAATGGTCGAGATCGAATTAAATTGGGTGTTAAATTTTATAGTAATGCGATGGATGATGAGTCAAATCAATCAAACTAACTCTTCGATGTTAATATTATAAATGTATGATCATCTAAATGATTTATATACCATATAAAAGGCAGCTCATATATTTAGATACGCGGCAACGTCATTCGCAACTGTTTGAGACAGGATTACTTTTGCTAGATAATGTTTTTGCGATGTAAAGTGTTAAATGTTGGTAGCGAACGAGTTTTGCGAATGGCAATGGTTTTGCCTACTTTTCCCGAAAGAAAAGTAGGTCGAACCGAAGGTTAATCCTTATACTCGTCTTTTCATTTAAAGACTCTGAAATAGCATAATTTCTCTAGATTAACCTCAATTAAAAGGTCAGTTTACAGCAACACTGATAATGCTATAGAACTGACTACTTGGTTTTTGCTTCACATCCACAGCTTCACTGACTTCAATCAGATACTCGCCTGCTTTAGCAAAAACTAAATCAGCACTGCCATCTGCGGCTGTGTTTAAGCTAATGCCTTGCTTATCAGTTGCACCTTTAGCACGAATGACTACATTGGCATTAGCCAAAGCTTGATTGGCTTTCGATACTTTAATTTTCACCGTTTGATTGGCCTTTAGCTCACTTGGATGGGTTAAAAATTCAACTTGAATCGGTGCTGTGCTTGCTTGCACTGGCGTATTCTTCTCTTTAGACACATAAGTCAAAAATGTCCATTCACGGGTAATTTCAACAGGTGTAAATTTTTTCGCTTTTAAATCTGAAGGAATGACAAAATCACGCTCAGCTTTTGCAGGTGCTTTATCTGCTGGCATATCAAAGAACATTTTCCATTCTTTTTGATCTTGCACATATTTCAAAGGATAACTGGCACTGGTTTTGACCGTATAAGTCCCTGCTTCAGGCAGTTTCAAGTCAAATACAGTTGCAGAACTGAGCTTAGAATCTGGCTCAATTGTGGTTTTGGTATTATTCGGTGCGGTAATTTCAAACTTCGCATTTTTTAATGCATATTCACTTTGTAAAGCTTCTTCTGCATAGCCTGATATAACAGTCACTTGCGTTTGTTCCGTTGTATATGCAAGCGGTGCAACATAAGGTTCATGAGCAAAGCTATAACCTGACACCACAACCAATGAACTGATTAATAATTTTTTCACTTTCTTCCCACCCTTTATAAAAGCTCAGCTAAAAATGTCTGCTTTGCATTATACATAAATGAAAACAATTATCATTCAATTAATCAATTTTTATGCTGCATCTCCAAATCAATTGATATAAAAATCGTGTTCTATTTCACCTTTTCCAAAGCGAGTCGAATATAATACGGTGGTACTTTTATACCCGAGATATTATGTCCTCGCCAAGCTCTCCCTTGCACTCATCTCCCTCACACAACTATTCTTTATTTCTGGTTATTTTCTCCCTTGCGGTTGGTAGTTTTTGTATTGGTACTACTGAATTTGTGGCAATGGGATTGATTCAGGAAATCGCCACCGATTTAAACGTTAGTGTTCCACATGCAGGTTATTTCATCAGTGCCTATGCACTGGGTGTCATGGTAGGTGCACCGATTATTGCGATCTTAGGGGCAAAAGTACCACGGAAGACGCTATTGCTCAGCTTGATGCTTTTTTATGGCTTGGCCAATGCAGCAACCGCGTTTGCAACCACACCTGAAGCCATGCTGCTATCTCGCTTTATCGCTGGTTTTCCGCACGGTGCTTACTTTGGTGTAGCAGCATTGGTTGCGGCTGAACTGGCAGGCAATCAACGCCGTGCCACAGCGATTGCACAAGTGATGATGGGTTTAACAATTGCCAATGTCATTGGTGTGCCTATTGCCACATGGCTGGGTCAACAATTTGGCTGGAAAGCAGGCTTTGAGTTTTCTGCGGTAATTGCGTTTATTACCCTAATCGGTGTCAGCCTATTTGTTCCAAATATCCCATTGCAGAAAACCGCCAGTATCAAAGCGGAATTGGCAGGTTTAAAAAATATCAATATGTGGCTAACCCTTGCCGTTGGTGCAATTGGCTTTGGTGGTATGTTCTCGGTTTATAGCTATGTCTCACCAATTCTAACCGAATATACCCATGCCGATATTCGAGTGGTGCCTGCGGCCCTCGCAATTTGGGGGGTGGGTATGGTGATTGGTGGCTTGGTTGCTGGCTGGTTGGCAGATAAAAATCTATTTAAAACCATTATTGGCATTCTGATCAGTTCTGCACTCGCCTTTGTTGCAGCTAGTTTTATGATGTCCAATCTTTATACAGCAATTGCTGCCCTATTCTTGATTGGTTTTACCGTGATCGGTCTGGGCGGTGCTTTACAGACACATCTGATGGATATTGCAGGTGATGCGCAAACTTTGGCTGCATCATTAAATCACTCGGCTTTCAACTTGGCCAATGCGCTCGGTGCATTCTTAGGAGGCTGGGTCCTCAGTCATAATATGGGCTGGTTAGCACCGATTTGGGTGGGTTTCGTATTAAGTTTAGGCGGTCTAGCGATTCTATTAATTGCACTGGCTTATGCCAAATATTCACAAAAAAATGAATCTGCCGCGCCTTAACGGTAGATTCGTTGCTTTAAAAATTAAGCCATTAACTTTGCAATTTGTCGATCATGCCATCGAGAGAATAACAATAAGGCTATGATCGATCCAATCAGGGCAAAAAACATATCTGATTGGGTATCCCACTCATCCCCTTGTGTACCCAAAAACTCTTCTGCTCCTTGCCCCAAAGACAATGCTGCCGCCCATTCAATCAATTCATAGCTGGCACTAATTGCCAACACAATACAGATCACAATGAAACTGAGCATTTTGCCTTTGCTTAAAATATGATTACGAATCAGGATTTCACGCGCAGCTATGGCAGGTACAAAGCCCTGCATAAAATGTCCAATTTTGTCATAAGGATTACGTTCTAAACCAAACCATTGTGCCATCTCAAAACCCAACGGCACGCGTGCATAGCTATATGCCCCACCTACAATCAGCACAATGGCATGTAAGAAAATAAGTCCATATAACAGAGGGCTGAGCGGAAAAGCTTTATAAGTGGCAAATAATAATGGGACCACGATCAATACAGGTATTACTTCAAGCCACCACGTGGTCCAATCGAAAGGTTGAATCCCAGAAATTAGCAGCAAAATGGCTAAAATCGCCGTGCCCAAATACAATAAAGAAATACGCATGATGTTATAAAAGTAGTGATTTATTTCATTACATCATATAAAAAACCCAAAGGAACTCCTTCGGGTTTTTGTTATAAAATTAGCAGATTAAATTTTTATTTCACGGCATCTGCCACTTCTTTCAGCATTGCCTTCATGCCATCCAGACCATTGTTCATCAAATACCAGTTACTTGAATCTAGATAAACAATATTGCCATTTTGCGCTGCTTTGGTCTGATTGATAATCTTATTATTCAAGACCTGTTTTGCACCTTGCTGATTTTCAGTAATCGCTGCTCCGCGGTCGATCACAAACAGATAGTCTGGATTTTTCTGAGCGATAAATTCATGCGACACCGCCATGCCGTGCAAGCCCACTTTGATTGAAGGATCTGCAGGGGTAAAACCATATAAGTCATGAATATTACCGAAACGTGAGCCTGGGCCATACGCTGCAATTTTGCTGTTATTCACCAAGATCACTAATGCTGTTTTACCTTTGGTTTTGGCTTTTAATGCGTTAATGTCTTTTTCTAGGGTTTGCAACTGCTGCTCAGCATCCTGTTTTTTACCAACCATCTCGGCAATATTCAGGGTTTGCTGTTTAAAAGAATTAAACTGATCGTTATAGTCCACATCGACAAAATAAGTTGGCGCAATCTGTTTGATTGGATCAAGCAAATTTTCCATGCGTCCACTCATGAGAATCAGCTCAGGCTGACTAGCCGCAATTTTTTCCAGATTCGGCTCTTTAACTGTACCTACATCTAGATATTTACCCTCATTAAAATCTTGCAAAACTTTCGGTAATGGTGTGCCTTTTGGCAAAGCAACCACTTTATCACTCGCACCCAAAGCATGAATGGTATTCAGGGCATTGGTATCCAGTACTGCAATACGAGACAAGTTTGCAGGAACCGTGATCTGACCAGCCTTGCTGTTAAAGCTCAAACTATCCTGTGTCGTAGCAGCATTTGCATCCTGTTTTGCCGAAGGTGCTTCGGAATTACTACATGCAGCCAAGACCACACTCAGCATCATGACTGGCAATGTTTTTTTGAAAAGCATAACGAACTCCTAACTAATAAAATACAAACCTAATTTGTGCTGTTGAACCTGTTGAATCGGGATATGAAAATCAAAAATATCGTTGAGAATGCGTTCATCCATCATCTGCTGTGGATGACCTTGGTAGACCAATTGCCCTTCTTTCATGGCAATGATGTGATCGGCATAGACCGAGGCAAAATTGATGTCATGAATCACTACAATGATTGACTTACCGTGATTCTCAGCTAAGTCTTTTAACACCTTCATAATCTGCGAAGAATGTTTCATGTCCAGATTATTCAACGGCTCATCCAGCAAGATATAATCGGTGTCTTGTGCCAAAATCATGGCGATATAAGCACGTTGACGCTGGCCACCCGATAATTCACTAATTTGACGATGGCGTAATGCCTCTAAATCCATATAGGCAATCGAGCGATCAATCACATCATGGTCTTGCTGCGTTAGGCGACCTTGAGAATAAGGAAAACGACCAAATGCCACCAAATCTTCAATACTGAGCCGCAACTCGGTATGGTTAGACTGTTTTAAAATCGCCAGCTTTTTCGCAATATCAGCACTCTTCATTTGGCGTAAATCCTGCCCATCCAGCAAAACCTGCCCTTGATCTGCGTCAATTAAACGACTCATGATCGAAAGCACAGTACTTTTCCCCGCGCCATTCGGGCCAATAAAAGCCGTAAACTGACCTTTGGCAATGCTCAGTGAAAGCCCATGCACCACCTGTTGCTGCTGATAGCTTTTGCTTAAATTCTTTAGCTCTATTGCCATTTTTTATTTTCCTTCAGTAATATCCAGAAGAAATAAATTCCACCGACAAAATTAATGATCACACTCAATGTGGTTTTTAAATTCAATACATGCAGCACCACGAATTGCCCAACCATCAAACACAGGATACTGACCAGAATAATGCCGATTAATAAGATGTGATGTTGATGGGTCTTGAACAACTCAAGGGTAATGTTGAGAACCAACAGGCCAAGGAACATCATTGGACCCGCTAGGGCTGTAGCAGAAGCAAGTGCCAGCACCACAAGGATGAGAAGCAAACGACTGGTCTTGTCATAATTCAGACCTAAGTTCAAAGCATGATCTCGTCCCAAGGCCATCACATCGAGCTTGTGGTAGTGTTTAAGGCTGTATAGCAGAATCGGTACAATGGTCAGTAAAGATAGTCCCACCGTTTCCATTTTCACCACATTGAAACTGGCAAAACCTGCATAGGCTGCGATCTGGAATTCGTCAGGATCAAGTAAGACCTGAAAGAAGGTGGTCATGTTGTCGAATAAAGTCGAACAGATCAGCCCTACCAACAGCAGGAAGTAAATATTTTGCTGCGCAACTTTTTGGAAAATAAACCGATACAGTAGTAAGGCAAAAGTCACCATGAGCAGCAGACTGATCAGATAGTCTGTCACAAAGTTAAGTGACAATAAGGTCGTGGCACCAAAGAAGTAAATAATTGCCGTCTTAGACAATTCATATAATTTATCTAGCCCTAAAGCTTGTGGTGTCACGACTCGATTATTGACAATGGTATGAAACACCAAGGTCGACACACCTACAGCAACACCTGCGACGATGATCGCAGCAACAGTTTTCATGCGTAGACCGAGTGCATATTGCCAAGCTACACCCAAATTCCAACCCAAATACAAAGCAATGCTGAGGATGACTAAAAAGGCTAAAACAATGAGCTTGGTTTTATGTGGCATAACGATATCTCCTGAGTAATAACCACAGGAAAATTACACTTCCCACCACACCCATAATCAGACTCACCGACACCTCATAGGGGTAGATCACCACTCTGCCAAATACATCACAGAGCAATACCAGCAAAGCACCGAGGAGTGCAGTATGTGATAAGGTTCGACGGATATTGTCGCCTAGATATAAGCTGACCAAATTCGGTACGATCAGCCCAAGAAAAGGAATCGCGCCAACGGTCACAATCACCACACCTGTAATCACCGAGACCAATAACAAGCCAAGAAATAAGGTCTGTTTATAATTCAGTCCAAGATTGGTGGCAAAATCCTGTCCCAAGCCTGCCAAAACAAAACGATTGGCAAAGATATAGATCAGAATCAAGACAGGAACACTGAGATAGATCAGTTCATATTGGCCATTTAAAATGGTGGAAAAGTCACCTTGTAACCACCCTGCCAAGTTCTGCAATAGATCCATTTGCAAGGCAATGAAAGTGGTAAAGGCTGAGATAATACTGCCAAAAATCATTCCCACCAGTGGAACAAAGACGGTATCTCGATGTTTAAGGGTCGCCAAAATGCTCATAAAGGCCATTGCCCCGATCAGGGTCACAGTTATGGCAAAACCAGTTTTCACAAAAATTGAAGCACTCGGCAGCAAGATAATCGAAACCAGTACGCCTAAACGTGCACAGTCATACAAACCTGCTGTGGTTGGAGAAACAAAACGATTGCGGCTAAGTGATTGCATAATCAAGCCACAGACACTCAGGCCCGCACCTGCCACAATAATTGCCATGAGACGTGGTAAACGGCTGGTCCAGAACAATTGCCAGTCGTGTGGATTGCCTGCCCACAAACCATCAAGGCTCATGTCTCCTACACCGACAAATAAAGAAATAAATGCCAGTGGAAGCAATAATAAAATTAGATAACGCCGCTTAATCATGTCGGGAGAACTTCATCAGTTGCGTAAACTTAAAATAAGCTTAAAAATTACAAAACATTAAACAAGAAACTATCACAAATGATAAAGATTATTGTTAACTTTTTTAAATGAAAGACTGCTTATGTGAAGCACAACTTAATGAAGTGGACTTTTAATTTTCAATAGAAAAGCTCTAAGTCTCAGTGTTACCGAGCTTTAGAGCCAAATTGAGTGTCGTCTAATGAGGATAAATTACTAAGCAAGGCGAAATTATACTTAAGCCTTAGGCTACATTTTTATAATAAATTTCAAATTATTCTGAAAGCTTTTCACCGCAATGCGGACAAAAACGGTACTGCTTCTTTTCCTGCTCCTGATCTTCAAGCAGCTTTTCCCTGACCAGTTGCATAATAATTTCATGGGTCTGCTCTTTGGGCAAACCGACCTTTTTACGAATTCGTTCAATTTCCACTTGATCATGCAGTAGGTCCAAACCTTTGGCCTGTAATACTTCTCTAAATTCCTGTTCCAATCGCTGATTACGCATATTTAATTCATTGGCAAGGCCAGAAGCCAAAATACCCGCAGGTAAAGCGGCAATACCGACCCCAAGAATAGTAATAAATGCACCAAGTATCCGCCCCAAGTTAGTTACTGGTGTTACATCGCCATAACCAACCGTGGTTAAGGTGACCACTGCCCACCACATCGATTGTGGTATTGAACTAAACGCCTCAGGCTGAGCTTTATTCTCAACCACATAAATCGCTGATGCCGTCATTACAATCATAATGACCAAGATAAAAATAACCGCTTGGAATGAGCCCTTTTCGCGTTGAATAACGCGCAATAAAATTTGCAGGGAAACAAAATATCGGGTTAGCTTGAGTAGACGAACCAAACGTAAGACCCGTAAGAAACGCAAATCGATCGGAACAATGAAATTGAGATAAGCTGGCAAAATCGCCAATAAGTCGATAATTGCCCCGCCACTTTTCATCCAGCGAATCCGTTGTTTCCACGCAGCCTCTTGTGGCTCCTCCTCAACAATACTCCAGAGCCTAAGCAGATATTCACCACTAAAAATCATGATCGAGAGATTTTCAAAGATATCGAAATAAGGCTTGTACAGTTGATAAAATTCGTTGACGGACTCCAACAGAACCGCAGCAACGTTGCCAATAATCAAGGCAATCAATAGATAGTTTACGCAGGTGCTGACCGTACTTTTATAGTCATCATTGTGCAAGTTGTCATAAACAAAGCGTCTTAATTGCTGCCATGAAAATTGAGTCATACCATACTTATTGTTTGATCAAGCAAGCTGAAAATGTAGCATGATGCTTTCATATTTAATAAGGGATTTTAACCTTAAGCCTTATTTTCTCGTTTAAAAAAAATCATTCTTCACTTCATTGCGCTATATAACGCTGTTTCAACAAAACTTTCTTTGCAGTTTATTGCTCGCTTCAACGATAATAAAAGCTTAGTGGTTATTTTCTTTAACGATTCATTCATAAAGAACTATAAATTTTATTAAACCCGTACAACAAGGGGAAATTACATGGGATTTAAAGCTCTCCCGACGCTGATCTCTTTATTTATTGCATTAATTATCTGGTTCGTCATTCCTGTGCCTACAGGTGTTGATCCTGATGCATGGCATTTACTCGCAATGTTTGTCGGTGTGATTGCCGCCATTATTGGTAAAGCCATGCCGATTGGTGCGATTGCGATTATTGCCATTACATTGGTCGCCGTGACAGGTGTTACCAACGATAGCCCAAGTGGCGCCATTCAAGATGCGCTCAGCAGTTTTGCCAACCCGCTGATCTGGTTGATTGGTATTTCGATCATGATCTCTAAAGGTTTGCAAAAAACAGGATTGGGTGCGCGACTAGGCTATTTATTTATTGCGGTTTGGGGCAAGAAAACCATTGGTATCGGTTATAGCATGGTGCTGTCTGAACTGATTCTTGCACCTGTTACCCCAAGTAATACCGCACGTGGTGGTGGGATTATTCACCCGATTGTACGTGCAATTTCCACCAGTTATGACTCTGACCCTGCCAAAGGCACCGAAGGTCGTATGGGGAAATACTTAGCTTTGGTGAATTACCAAGCCAACCCGATTACTTCTGCCATGTTTATTACCGCAACCGCCCCTAACCCTTTGGTGGTTGATCTGGTGGCAAAGGCGACCAATAGTGAAATTTCATTGAGTTGGAGTACTTGGGCACTGGCGATGCTATTACCGGGTTTGATTGCCTTGATCATTATGCCATTGATTATGTACTGGATGTATCCGCCTGAAGTCAAAGAAACCCCAAATGCGGCTCAGTTTGCCAAAACCAAGTTAAAAGAAATGGGTCCTGTCAGCAAAAATGAAATCATTATGCTTAGCATATTTGGGATTTTACTGCTGTTATGGGCAGGCATCCCTGCCATGATCTTCGGTTCAGCTTGGGCGGTTGACCCCACCACAACGGCTTTTATTGGTTTGGGCTTACTGCTAATTACTGGCGTACTGACTTGGGAAGATATCCTGACGCAAAAAAGCGCATGGGATACCATCACTTGGTTTGCAGCCTTGGTAATGATGGCGACTTATTTAAATAAGCTCGGTTTAATCACATGGTTCTCAGGCGTGTTAGAAACAGGAATTGGTCATTTAGGTCTCAGTTGGATGCCTGCCTGTTTATTGTTAATGCTCGCCTATTTGTATGCACATTATATGTTTGCCAGTACCACCGCACATATTACTGCCATGTTCGCGGCCTTTTATACAGCGGGACTGGCGTTGGGTGCACCACCGATGTTATTTGCCTTAATGATGGCAGCAGCTTCAAGCATTATGATGACCCTAACCCATTATGCAACAGGTACATCGCCTGTGGTATTTGGTTCAGGTTACACCACACTGGGTGAATGGTGGAAAGCGGGCTTTGTCATGAGTGTCGTCAATATCATCATCTTTGTGGTGATTGGCGGACTTTGGTGGAAAGTGTTGGGTTATTGGTGATTTAATTTAAGTAGGCACTTCAATCCACTTGAAGTGCCTTTCTAACTAAAAAATATTTTTATTAGTATTTTATAATTCAGGAAGTAATGCCAATAACTTCTTCCTTGCAGAAAAGGCTGCTCTTTTTCCTCTAATTGTTGAAGGATGTTGGATTCTGTAACATAAGTATTTGCCATCATAAATAAATTTATAAAGTTGGTTTTTATCTATGCTTTCTTCACTGTAATCTTTGCCTTCTGAATAGAATTTTGGATCAAATAACTCTCTTCTATAAATAGTATTCTGACTACCATTCGCAAATATGATCACACTCGGTTCAAAGTAATCAATTTGTGCCTTTAACAGATCAAATGAAATATTTTTAATTTGATCAAAATATTTTGATTTTATTGGACTTTTCTCTTTCCACGCAAAACAAAATAAGTTGCAGTAAATTAATCCTTCTGAACCAGATTTATCGGCAACTGCCCGAGTAAAATCGTGAAAGGTAATTTTTTTCGTTCTGGCTTCAAGCATCATTTTTTGGAAAAAGTTCTTATTCTTTTCAATTGATTTAAAAATGTAATGCTCTAAATCATACATTTGGTCTAACTTGATGTTCCATCCCCTTGTTTCAGCCCCAACTATCATGATTCTATTTTTAGCTGTCCAATAATGATCAGGTTCACTTGCAAGGAATAAACCAGATAGTCCCTCTTTCTCTTTACTAGACTCATGCACTACATTAAAAAAAGACTCATCTACTTTAGAGAGTATTTTTAAATATTCTTGTTGTAACACATTAAAGTTTTTCATTTTAATTGCTCAAAAAATAAAGGCTGATTACTCAGCCCTTATTTTTAGATAAATCAAAATATTAAGTCAATAAAACAACTTATTAGATTTTCTAAACATTCAGTTTTTCTACTCGCTCAAATTTCCCGAACTACACGGAAACCCCACATAGTTGAACGTGCCTGAGACGAATAATAGGCATTGCGATAAGCAGTACGGACATTATGGACATTATAAATCCATGCGCCGCCACGCAATACGGGGAAGTTACACAGACCATTATTTTCAGCGCCCCACCGTACTGCTGTTGCAGGCGCACCTTGATAATTGGCATGCCAACAATCATCTACCCATTCACGGGCATTGGCGAGCACGTCATACAGTCCAAAGGCATTTGGTAAAAATGAGCCTACAGGTGCAGTATATGCATAACCATCGTTACAGTTAAATGCTCGCCATGTCGCTGTATTGGTTTCCGTGCTTGTCGTACTTACATCTAGAACATTGGCATATTTGCAGGCTTGATCACGCTCAGGGTCATTGCCCCAATAAAATGCAGTAGATGTCCCTGCACGTGCTGCATATTCCCATTCAGCCTCAGTCGGTAAACGGTAGGTTTTTCCTGTTTTTTCAGACAGCCATGCCGCAAAAGCCTGACCATCTTCACGGCGTACACAAACGACTGGATCTTGGGCAGTCTGTGCAAATCCTGGATTACTCGGGTTTAAGTCCTTGCGGTACCACATATTATATTCGCCGTCACGTACTTCCCAACTACGACAACCCTGCACTTCCCAGCCTGTTTCTTTCTGGAATTGCTGAAATTGACCAACAGTGGTTTCATACGATGCCATGGCAAATGGTTTCGTGACATTGACTTGATGCTGAGGCAATTCATAAGGTCTTGCCTGTGCAGGCACGCCTTCTCTTTCCTGCTCTTCCAATGTGCCACCCATTTGATAGCTTCCTGCGGGGATTACTGTCATCTCTGGGCAAAAGCCATCCGAACAGTCTTTAAATTTAAATGCCGCAACGCTGTTTGCATTAACCTCTACATTGGTTAAACGTGCAGGCTGAATTGATACATTCATTTGTGGCGGCTTATTGAGCTGTTTCGTTAATAAATCAATGGTTCCCTGCCATTCGTTCAGCATTTCACGTAGCATTGCTGGACGCTCCATACTCACACCCGTGCCATCATAATCAGGTGCATTGCAACGTTCACGGATAAAAGTGGCCTCTGAACCAAACTGAGTGAGTTTAGGTAACATGCGCTGATCAATAAAAGCGGCTAAATTGTTTTGTTGGGTAGTTAATGTTGCTCTCAAATCTTGCATAGCCGCTAATGCTTTATTATTTTGTTCTATCGCATCTCGGTATACCACATCACATTGATCATTTTTCCAAACAAGGCTCTGACTTAAGGCGGTTAAGGCCATTGTTGTGGTTTGCAATTTTATTTCAGAATTCATTTTCTTCTTATCATCGTCATTACAAGCTGCCAATAGGCATCCTGCAAGAACAAGAGTTGCTGCTTTAACATATGCTTTGGGTAAAGTCCCCATCTTCTAGCTCCTTTTTATATGATTGAATAAAACCCTTTATATTTAAGTTATAGAACAGCAGACACTGCCCTTGTGCATAAACACAAAAGTTTATTGTTCATGGAATAATTAAAATTTATGGATGTTTTAATTAGCATAAAAAAGAAGCAAACTTGAGATTACCCAAGAAAAAATACAGATTAAAGTTATTCTGAAAAGTAAATCTTCATTTTTAATACATTGATTTTGCCTAAATTGTTAAGTCACATCTGGCATAACAATCAGATACAGCATCAAAAAAATAAGGGCTGATTACTCAGCCCTTATTTTTAGCTCACTAACAGATTAGGTCAATTGAGCAGCTTGGATTTTCTTGGTATCAACTTGATCAGCTTCTTTTGTATATTCGCTCATCTTGTCGAAGTTCAAGTATTTGTAGATGTCAGCAGAAGCGCTGTCGATTTGCGACGCGTACTGTTGATATTCTTCTGGGCTTGGTAATTTACCAAGAACCGCAGCTACAGATGCAAGCTCAGCAGATGCCAAGTAAACGTTTGCACCTTGACCTAAACGGTTCGGGAAGTTACGTGTAGAAGTCGATACACATGTTGTATTCGGTGCTACACGTGCTTGGTTACCCATACACAATGAACAGCCTGGCATCTCTGTACGTGCACCAGCACGGCCATAGATGTTATACAAGCCCTCTTCCATCAATTGATGCTCGTCCATACGAGTTGGTGGAGCCAACCATAAACGAGTAGACAATGAACCACCAGGTACTTTGTCTAGTAACTGACCCGCTGCACGGAAGTGACCGATGTTGGTCATACAAGAACCGATGAATACTTCATCAATCTTGTCACCTTGAACGTCAGAAAGAAGTTTCGCGTCATCTGGATCGTTCGGGCAGCAAAGAATTGGTTCTTTGATGTCAGCAAGATCGATTTCGTAAACTTTTAAGTATTCAGCATCAGCATCAGCTTTTAACAGGCTTGGGTTGTCTAACCACTTCTGCATGTTTTCAGCACGACGCGCCATAGTACGCGCATCGCCATAACCTTCTGCGATCATCCACTTCAACATGGTGATGTTAGAACGTAAGTATTCAGCAACTTTCTCTTCAGAAAGTGTGATTGAACAGCCAGCAGCAGAACGCTCAGCAGATGCGTCAGAAAGTTCGAATGCTTGTTCAACAGTCAAGTCATTTTCCATTTCTGATAAATCGATCTCAAGGATACGACCAGAGAAGATGTTTTTCTTACCTTTCTTCTCTACAGTTAAGTCACCCGCTTGAATCGCGTAGTAAGGAATTGCATGTACAAGGTCACGTAAAGTGATACCAGGCTGCATTTTACCTTTGAACTTAACAAGTACAGATTCAGGCATATCCAGTGGCATAACGCCAGTCGCAGCTGCGAATGCAACAAGACCAGAACCCGCTGGGAATGAAATACCGATTGGGAAACGTGTATGTGAGTCACCACCAGTACCAACAGTATCTGGAAGTAACATACGGTTTAACCAAGAGTGGATAATACCGTCACCTGGACGCAAAGATACACCACCACGGTTCATGATGAAGTCAGGTAATGTATGGTGAGTTGTTACGTCAACTGGTTTTGGATACGCAGCAGTGTGACAGAAAGACTGCATCACTAAGTCAGCTGAGAAGCCCAAGCACGCCAAGTCTTTTAACTCATCACGCGTCATAGGACCTGTTGTATCTTGAGAACCAACAGTGGTCATCTTAGGTTCACAGTAAGTACCCGGACGGATACCTTGGCCTTCAGCTAAACCACATGCACGACCAACCATCTTCTGAGCTTGTGTGAAGCCTTTACCAGTGTCAGCAGGTTGTACAGGTGTACGGAACAATGTAGAAGGTGCAAGACCTAATTCTTCACGTGCTTTAGTTGTCAAACCACGACCGATGATCAAGTTAATACGACCACCAGCACGTACTTCGTCTAAAAGTACAGGTGTTTTAAGCTCAGCTTCTGCAATTTGTGCACCATCTTTGAATGCAGTTACTTTTGCAGCAGCGTGATCAATTTTCAATACAACTTCGTCGCCCATGTTCATGTTGGCAACGTCGATTTCTACAGGTAATGCACCTGCATCTTCCATTGTGTTGAAGAAAATTGGTGCAATCTTAGAACCTAAGCACACACCACCATCTTTTTTGTTTGGAATGTGTGGAAGTTCGTCACCGAAGAACCAAAGTACAGAGTTAGTTGCAGATTTACGAGAAGAACCCGTACCAACAACATCACCTACGTAAGCAACTTGGTTGCCTTTCGCGATCAATTCTTTGATTTGGTTTAATGGACCAACTTCACCTGGTTTTTCAGGGTTGATGCCATCACGCTCGTTTTTCAACATTGCGTTTGCGTGTAATGGGATGTCTGGACGGCTCCAAGCGTCTTGAGCTGGAGACAAATCATCCGTATTGGTCTCACCTGTTACTTTGAACACAGTGATTTTGATTTCTTCTGGAACGTCAGCACGGCTTGTGAACCATTCTGCATCAGCCCAAGATTGTAATACTGCTTTAGCAGCAGCATTGCCTGCTTTTGCTTTGTCAGCTACGTCATGGAACGCATCAAATACAAGCAGTGTTTTCTTTAACGCTTCAGCAGCTAATTCAGCAAGCTCAGCATTGTCTAGAAGTTCAACAAGTGGTGCTACGTTATAACCACCAAGCATTGTACCTAGTAAGTAAACTGCACGTTCTTTAGATACGAGTGGAGAGGTTGCTTCGCCTTTTGCAACGGCAGCTAAGAAAGCAGCTTTTACATATGCAGCTTGGTCAACACCTGCTGGAACACGATTTTCTAGTAAATCTACTAAATAAGCTTCTTCACCTGCTGGTGGATTTTTTAATAAGGCTACGAGTTCAGCAGTTTGAGCATCATCAAGCGGCTTCGGTGGGACTCCGAGTGCGGCACGTTCTTCAACGTGTTGGCGGTAAGCTTCTAGCACAGTGTTATTCCTCTTTTTTAAAAAATTACTTGTAAGTTCCAGCTTGCTACAAGCTTTACAAGTAATGTGGACAGCAAAATTTTACTAGACTTCGCGTTAAATGTTAATGCAACTACCGTATTTCTACGTGATGCCCATTATTTTATAGCGAAATGTTCATCCCTTGGAAATACCGCTTTGGTCTTAGGCTAAAGTCTAATAAAACAATAAATTACACTCATAAAAAAAGACAAACGGTGTTGTCTTTTTTATATACACATTAAAAAAGTTTATAGTTTGGCAGCTTATCATGTGGGGTAACCAAGCATTCTTCCATAAACTGTTTCTTTAAATTTTCACGTAATGCTTCTGGATCTTTTTTCAATTGATCCGCAGGAATTGCATAAACCGTATCCAAAATTTTAGAGATAAATTTACGTGTGGTTTCGTCTTCAATCTTTGCCGCATATTCCGTTGCTTGTTTTTGCTCAATTCCATTTTGACGATCTAATGTGATCGAACGTGCTGCATTACCCACACTAACGCAATAGCCATGCC
The DNA here is from genome assembly GCF_008980925.1 of Acinetobacter sp. TUM15071. Taxonomy (NCBI): domain Bacteria; kingdom Pseudomonadati; phylum Pseudomonadota; class Gammaproteobacteria; order Moraxellales; family Moraxellaceae; genus Acinetobacter; species Acinetobacter sp. TUM15071. The sequence goes on from NZ_BKGB01000003.1 coordinate 173,473, forward strand.
ATTGTTCTTCAGGGGTTAACGGCTTTTTCTCAGCACAACCAGCCAAAACTAAACCTATTGCAATAAACAAAACTTTTTTCATCATCATACTGCGGCTAATTTGATGCACACATCATACTGAAACTTGTTGATTTTGCAAAAGGAAGCCTTTAAAACAGTGCTTTCCGTAATAAAAACATACAAATCATTTGCTACAGCGTATGTTATTGCCTAACTTTTGACATTTTCCTCCATTGGTAGAGAGGTATGTCGTACCTGCGACTAGATTATAGGACTTGCCTTTCATATCCCAACATCTGACTCCATTACAGTTTTTCACAGCGATAAGCACGTCACTTGCTACAGTGAGGTTGCTTGTGGCTTTTGTGGGCGCAGTTACAGGCTTAACTGTTGTTTCGGTAGTCGTCGTGACCGTTGTGATTTTTGCTTCTTTCGGTGCAGTTACAGTTTGTACATTTGCCTGTTGGGCTACTGCGGTATTGCTATTCTTTTTGACAGGATCGAGCTGTGGTTCTTGTCTTTGTACAGGTTGGGGTGTTGCTGAATAAGTGGTAACGCCTTTGGCATCGACCCACTTATAATATTCCTTGGCATTGACTTGGAGTGTCAAACTGAGTAGCACGAAGCCAAGCACTGCCCAAAGCTGACCAAAAGTGACAGATTTCATTTATTTTCTCCAAAAAATGTCATAAAATCATTAATTCTCAATAACTTATATTAATTTTATCACAATTCTTATTTTCTAAAACCATCCATTATAAAATCTGTTTAAAATCACCTCAGTCCATTAACACATCCACTCTCATTAATTTTTATGTGAATGGTTTTTTTGGAGCTTCAGGCAGTGTTACATCCCTAAAAAAAGAGGAACTATTTCATCGAAATAATTCCTCTTTCTGATTCTAAACCCAATTTAAAACAGGGTTAGAAACGCCAGTTGTAGAATACGTCAATCGCACGTTCTAAAGACTGACTTGCTTCCAGATATAAACGACGGTTCATCTGATAACGCAAGGTCAATTTATTCACTGGGGTAAATACACCAATACCATAACGAATAAACAGATCTGGCGTGATATAGCCTGTCAGACTCACCTGCGTATCATCACCTGTACCCTGTGCATCCAATGCCAAACCACTCAAACCAAAAGTACGACCAATCTGATTGGTCAAGGCTCGTGTACCACCCAAGCCCATACTAATACCTGCAGCAGCAATGGTATTATTGACGTCAGATTTAAAGCCCTCTGTATTACTTAAACCCGTATTACCTTCATTGATACGTCCAGTAAGTAATGCGTTCAGTGCTTCTTGTTCAGACAAGCCTGCATCGTTATAAATTTGGATATTCGGCACGGTGGCTGTACCTGTGACACGGACCCCAACCATACTGCCTTGAACTGGTTTATTGGCATCAATATCAAGTGTCGGGTTCGCCAATGGTCCGTTGAAACGCGCAATCGCACGATTCAAATCAAGACTTTGACCATAAGCCTCGATCTTCACTTTTTGACTGACACCAATCGCACCATTGGCACGCATTGCTGTTTCTAAACCGCGTTGAGATAGATGTAAGCGGCCAACCAATGGAATGGTACTTTCGAAGCCTTGGAAGATCACTTGATTACCTAAGGTTACCGTCATATCTGCACGGATATCCCACGGTTTAGCTGCTTTTAATGTTGCAAGCAGGTCTTGTCCTTGTTGAACCACACGTACATCTGGTGACAGATTCACAACCGTAGCGGAGCTTTCCGGCATTGAAATACGCGCACGCGGAACATCAATCTTACCTTTTAAGCTTAGACGCTGATTAAATGGATAAACATCCAACGTCAGGTCAGGTTCCACAATTGCCGTGATCATTGGTGCTTGACGAACCAATAAGTTATCGCCTTTCAAAGTCAGATTTAAATGTGGATCATTCTGCCAGTCAAAATTACCTTTTAAGCGCCCTACACCTTGTCCACTATTGAAAGCACCATCAATACTTGCAGACTGTTGTCGTATAGATGAATACAGCTGAATATTACTGAGATTGACAGGCAAGGAGATCATTGAAATTGCACCGTTTTTCAAGCGCATCTCACCTGCAAATTGTGGTTGTGTCAACGTCCCATCCATTTTACCTGCCAAAGCCAAAGTCCCTGACATTGAGCGTACATCTTTAATAAATGGCTTAAAGACTTTTAGTTGTACATCATCAAACGCCACCTCACCGCGCATTGGCATATTGGCTTGGAATGGATTGATAATGACATTGGCATAACCTGTCCCAATATCTGGTGTTTTCACATCCACACGTAATAATAAACCTTCGTTGATGCTTTTCGCGATAAGGCTTAGCTCGTCATAGGTGACCGTCGTTGCTGGGTCTTGTGGATCATCTGCAGCCAATCCAATCTCACCTTTACGTGTCACCAAACGCGCATCTATTTTTGGATGACTGCCTTTTGCCCATGACGCTTTAGCATAACCATTCAGTTGACCTGTCACAGCCAAGCCTTCAGGCATAAATGCAGTAAAATCTTTTAAATCCAGATTTTTGGTAATAAAGGAGAAACTACCTTTTTCTTTGCTGATACGTGCAGGTTGATCCAAACATAATTGGCTATTTGCACTCTGCCAACAATGTTGGCCTACATATAGCTCAGTCTGTGCAGTTGAATAAATAATTGGCGCATTTTGATTTTGTACCAAATTAATATTACGAGACTTAAAATTGCCTTTTTGAACTTGTCCTAACCAATCATTTTTTGGGTTAAAACCACCCGCAAGTTGTACATAAAAGTTAGATTGACGGTTTTTACTTTCTACTTTTAACACATGTGCTTTACGTGTTCCCGCCAAATTCACAGTTGCATGTTCAATTTCACGATTGCCATTACGCAGTTGATCTAATGTTGCGGTAAGTTGTGTTGGTGTCGTTTCAGAGGTCGGTAATTCACCTTGTACCCGCAATGAACGGATACTGACGAGATCATTAAATGCGAAATTATCGACCATCATATTCGCCGTCGCTTTTAAGCGCGGTTTCGACTGTACATTTAGGCTTCCGTAAGCACGACCGCGTAAGCCTGGATAAAGTTCATATAGTGCAGGAGCATTCAATTTAATCTGTAAATTTTGCGCATTACCTGTTGCTTGCAACTGGTTTTGTGCATAAGCAAAGAATAGATTATTGGCTTCAAATTGTTGTGGTAAGAACCCTTCTTGATTTGAATCCAGCAACAAGCTTAAATTTCCACGGCCTCGAATTGGCTTATTATTGATAAAACCTGCTGCATTAAGCTCACGAATATCAATACGTTTCAGCTTATCTGACCATACACCTTGCGATTTAACTCGTCCTGAGACTTCACCTTTGACACTGGAAACAAAATACTGTGGCTTAAAACGCACCAAAGAAGCATCAATATCCCAACCAAGTTTATCTTTGAGATTGACCGCACCGGTTGCATAGATTTTTCCAGCAACACCATCATGATTTAACTCATTAATCTTAATGTAATCAGGTGTCCCCGCAACCTTGATTTTTAATACGCCATTACCTTGGTTGAGTGCATTTAAAGAACCATCATAATTGACTGCGAAACTCTTAAATCCACCACCTGCTTTTTCATCATTAAACATCAATGCAGCAGTACTTTTACCTTTTAGGGCAATCGTTTCAGTTTTATTTTCTTGTGGCAATTGCCCTGTTAAATCAATCTGCTCAAGCTGAATAATTTGTTGATTTGGTTTGGCAAAGCCTGTGGCCTTGATTTCCCCATTCAATAAATTTACAGGCGCTGCCGCAGCTACGGTTTGCGGATTGAAATCCTGTGCTTTAAGCTGTGCTTGCCACGAAAGTTGTTGCTTTTCGGTCGGTAGCTTAACTTTGGCCTGTCCAGACAAACTGCCTTTTCCCGCCTCATAACGGAAGCTTTCCACATCTAATAGATCGCCTTTTACATCTAAACGCGCATCATATTTTCCTGTTGGTAATAACGCTTGTTCATGAGGACGAATCGTTGTTGTGAGATAGATATCTTGCTGACCTTCTTTTAAGGTCAGATTGGTATGACCTTCTTCACTGCTGAGCCAACCAATATACGGCATGGCACGGTCAATCCCTTTCCAAGAGACATCTAATAGCATCGGTTGTGCTTTATTGTCTTTCTCTTCTGCTTGATTTAGCTTAACCGCCCAAGTTTCAAATTTATCAAACGCAAGTTGTGCATTCAGCACCAAGCCTTTTTCCATTGAACCTGTTGAGCTCAAGCTCGCATCCAAATTCGGTGGTAAGAAATCTTGTGCAATTTGCGGCACATTCTTATCTTTTGGATCAAGGCGATCTAAGCGACCTTTTACGTCCCAAGAAACATGGTCATGCCAATTGACAAAACCTAGTAGACTCACTGCACCACCCATCAATTGACCATTAAATTCGCGAATATTTAATTGATGGGTTAAATCGGTATCCATCTGTGCTGTGTATTGCCCCTCTGGAACTTGCTCGCCTTTTAGGTCTGTATCCAAAGTTAAAATCAGTTTTTGGATATCGCCATTAAATTTCGCAATACCGTCCTTAGCAAATAGCTTTTGATCTTTCAATAAAGGTAAGTGATAGTTTTTAAAGAACAGCTCACCATTCATCGGCACATGTTCACGTACAGGATGCACAATTGCCCAACCTGTCAGTAAGTCTGGGGTACGTGTTGCAACCCCTACTTTTAAGGTATCTAAAGAACCTCGGGCCGCAACTTTAATAACATCAATATCTAGGCTTTTGAGTGATGGAATGATCAGATCGGCAGTCGCATTGAGTGGATATTTACCACTAAAATCCATTTCTCCTGTTGCCTTGTTTACTGCCAAAAATTCCATCTTCATGCGTGAATCTTTGAACTTTAATTTGGTTTCTGACCATAAAGCATCTTTTAGATAAATATCGCTGAAATCAACTTTAGATGTGGTGGTTTGCAGTTGCAAATGGTCTAGACTGGCTTCATCGACTCGCAATACAAAAGGAAGTTTGATTGGATCAAACCCGAACGGCTTACCTGATGGCGGTTTCTTATCAAGAATTTTTAGATTACGTACATCAGCATGACTAAGATGCACTTCTTTTTTGAGAATTGCTCTCCAACCTAAAGACACGTCGGCGCGGTCTAAGGAAACATCAATTCCTTCCAATCGTACCAACACATTTTTTAAGATAATGCCTGAGATCAGATTACCACTTTCATATTCGTATTTAATGGTTTTCTGGCTTTGAAGTACACGGTCTAATAGAAAACGACTACCTTTGTCAGTTGACATCATCACAGCAAGAGAACTGACCAACAATAAAAGAATGATCAGTACAATCAGCAGAATATTTCGTAAAATACGCCGCTGCTGTCTTGGTTCAGTTGGAGGGGTAAGTTGCTGTTCTACTTCCGTCATAATCAACCCGAGATTGTTTTGCCCTTATAAAGTAAAGGGCTCAATAAAGTTTTAAAGCTGTGGACCAATAAAGAAATGCAAACGAATTGGATTGTTATCATTCGAAATACCAGATGCGATATCTAATCGAATTGGTCCAATTGGTGATCTCCAGCGGATACCTACACCCACGCTATATTCTGTTGGGTTGCTAAATTGTTTGTCATAGGCATTACCGAAGTCCGAAAACACTGCAGCACGCCAGCCATCTTTAAACTGATAATTATATTCTAATGAGCCAACCCCTAAGGCTTGACCACCTAATTTATAGCCATTTTCTTCAGGTGATAAACTCTTATAGTCGAAACCACGTAAAGACTGATCTCCACCGGTAAAGAAACGCAAGTTATAAGGGACTTTATTAAAGTCATCGGTAAAAATATAGCTTGCATCACCACGACCAACAAATTGATGATTGTCGTTTTCGCCCAATGAATAGATAAAGCGCCAACCTGCACTGACAATTGCCATATTGGCATCTGAGAGTAAAGATTCTGTACCCAATTCAACTTTATAAGTTTGTTTAAAACCTCGGGTTGGATTTAAGCGTGTATTGGCATTGGTTTTAGATGCTTCATAACCTAACAGCAATGATTCCTGCTCAGAGTCAATACCAGAGACTTTAAAGGCATCTGGAAGCTCATTGATATCCACATCACCTTTTTTGGTTAAACGATCTAGACGATAACGCAAGCCAAAGGTATGTTGCCAATCCCCCAATGGGTTTTTAATAACGCGTTCACCACCCAAAACCGCTGATTCAACCAATAGATTGATATCTGGACCAATATCATCACGGGTTTCCCGCTCATAACCACCCACAAGGTTAAAGTAGTCATTCAATGGGTGTTTATAAGGAATACTATAACGGCCATCAATCGATTGGCGAATTTCTGAAACCTCAACGTTGGCATCGAAAGAATGCCCATATTTATTCACAATGGCACGACGATACTGAGTACGAATACGTGCCCCTGTATCGGTTCCATAACCGATACCTGTTTCTAAACTATTAAGACGATCAGCATTGAGTGTCACCACCACAGGAATTTTTCTTTCGATCCGTGTTTGTTCTTCAAGCTTTTGACGTTCTTCGTCGTCATCGTCATGTACAGACGGCATCGGCATTGAACGAGCCAAAGCAGGTTGTGCAGCTTCAGCACCCGAGAACTGTGATTCATCAACCACATCCTGCGTCACCTCTTGTGCTGAAGTAATTTTGGCACGCGCAAGATCCGCTTTCTGTTGGCTACTCATCAATTGTGATTCTTGCACACGTTGCTGATCAACCAAGGCTTGTAAGTCGGGCGGTAAATCAAGGGGTGGCTGAATGGCATCCGGCTTGATCGTATCCACCAAGGTATAGTTAAAATAACGCGAGTTGGTTAAGTTATTCGCCAATGCATTGACACGCCAGAAGGCATAATCATCACCTTCTTTCCATGGTGCCAAACTATCTAAAACCTTCTGAGTAAGTGGCAACGGCTTGCTCGGATCACTCATCCGATATTCAACTTGCTTTAATTTATAACGCTCACCTGTTTCATAATTTAAATTAATCTCGGCCGTTTTTTCAGGCTGACTAATTTTGACATCATGCAAGCGCCAAAATGCATCAAAATAACCATTGTCTGAAGCCACCGTGGTGATTTTAGTTTTGGTTGCTTCATATGAACCATGATTAAAAATATCGCCTACATCTTGTTCTGGAATTAAGCGAATGACTTGGAACTGTGGTGTATTTGCACCTGCACCAGTGAATTCAATATTTTGTTCTTTAATTTTAACGGGTTCATTTGGAACCACAATCACCTTAACTTTGCTGTCGCTCTCTTTTACAAAAGTATAAGTTGCATTGTAATAACCGACCGCTTGTGCTGCCTGATTAGTGAGTGCACGAAGTTGTGGTAAAGCGACATTAAATTCCTCAAATGATTCTTGAGTAAAACTTGAGAGCTTTGCCTTAATATTGAGGGCAAGAATAGGCGGTGCACCGCTCACATCCGCTGTAATACGTGGAATTTTATCGGTATTTAATAAGTTTTCTGGTCGGAAGCGATTTACAATTCGCTTAAAGAATCCAACTTTTTCCTGTGGTTGATCAGACTTAGGCTGCAAATCAGCTAATGTTTTACCTGTTTCATTGGCCTCAACCACAATTTTACTGTCTGCTTGAATCTCACCCATCAATTGGTCAATATTCAGCGGCGCTTGCTTGATTTCAGTCAGTTCCGTCTGTGATGCATCAGTGATGATTGGTTCTGGGTTTCTTGCCGTATTTTCGCGATATGCTTGTGCTTCATTTTTCGCATCTTCAGCAACACGGAAGATTTCATTTGCCATACCTTGATCCACAGGAATTACAGGCAAATTTTCTAAATTGTCATCCAATTGAATCGGTTTCAATTCGTTAATTTGGTTAGTGGATTGTTCTTGTTCTTTTAATGCTGCCAAACTGTCCTGTCCAGGCAATACCCCTTGATCGGTAAGGTTGATTGCTGGAACCGTCGGTGCTGCCGCTGCAACTGGCAATTCGACCGGTTGTTCCGTCTGTTCAACTGCCTGATTTTCAGGCACAGTTGAATTTTGTTCTTGAGCATAAACAACTGATATACAAGAACTAATTAAAAAACCACTACAAATAAGTTTAGGAAAACCCTGCATTTTAAAAATTAAATGCATAGAATGAACCAGTGTCGACTGTTTAAACTTCGTTTTAGATGGCATGTAAAACTCTAAATTTGTTTTTTAATTTATCGTTTTTGATGGGTGAAATAACTTCAAATCTTTGATTTTTCATCCAATCAGACATAGGTATCATACATGCATTTCATCACATTTTTACAGTTCGTCACATTTTTTTATAAATCACAATGAAGTGAACACACGATGAAACAAGACGAGCACTTAATGACTTCGCGTCGGTTCGCCCCGATGTTTTTCACTCAGTTCTTTGGCGCACTTAATGATAATGTTTATAAGCAAGCGTTGCTGTTAGTTATTACCTATGGCTGGATTCAACAACAAAGCGCCCCTGTCAGTACCCTCAATAATTTAGCTGCCTTATTATTTATTTTGCCCTACTTTTTCTTTTCAGCGACTGCTGGTCAAATTGCCGATAAATACGAACGCTCGCAACTAATTCGCTTCATTAAAATATTAGAAATCGTGATCATGTTGATTGGTACTGCTGGCTTCCTGCTCGGGAATTTGTGGTTACTGCTGTTCGCCTTATTTTTAATGGGTACTCACTCAACCTGTTTTGGGCCAATCAAATATGCCATTTTACCTGAGATTTTAAAGCCGCAAGAGTTGATGTCAGGCAACGCCTTGTTTCAGTCAGGTACATCGATTGCGATTTTACTGGGGATGATTTTAGGTGGTGCCGTGATTGCCACTTCTGAAGGTAACTTACTTTGGATTAGTATTACAGTCGTGGCAATTGCTTGCTTAGGCTATTTGTGTAGCCGCTTTATCTTGCCGCAGAAAGTCGCAGCACCTGATTTAAAAATTGATTGGAACTTTATTCGTACTAGTTTTCAAACCATCAAATATGCCAAAAGTATCCCTGTCGTATTTGTAATTTTGCTAGGCAACTCATGGTATTGGTTCTATGGTGCAACCTACCTAACCCAGATTCCGCAACTGACTCAACAAAACCTACATGCTTCGGAAAATGTGGTGAGCCTATTACTCACCTTTTTCTCGGTCGGTATTGGTGTCGGCTCCTTACTCTGTCGAAGAATTGGCGGTTCGGATATTAATATCAAGATGGTGCCTTATGGTGCAATTGGCTTAACTATTTTTGCGCTATATCTGGCAGCAAGTCTAGCCTTTGTACCTGAGCGTACGGGTGACTTACTCAGCTTAAAAGATATGTTTACGCTCGGTGCAGTCTATTATCATGTGATGTTGGCAGTGACTTTACTGGGCATTAGTGGTGGATTTTATATTGTGCCACTCTATGCCATGATGCAGGCCTATTCACCACGCTCACATCGAGCACGAGTTGTCGCAGCAAATAATATTTTAAATGCTGTATTTATGGTCTCTTCCGCAGTTTTCTCAATTTTAATCTTAAGCATTTTAAAAATTGATATTAAAATCTTATTTACCATTACCGCTGTTTTAAGTGCAATTTTTTCATTTTGGTTATTAAAACGCCTAAAACCTTTATTGGAAAATGCTCCCAATACTTTAGAGGATTAATCTATGCGTCATTACACAGGTCTCGATAAAGTAATTCATTCTTTTGATCAAGCCTTACGTAGTTTGGTACCAGGCGCGACCAGTGCTCAACGGACGAATCCCGCCAGCGATGAACCATCACAACTTTGTGTCAGTGATGCCCGTCATGTTGCAGGCTTGATGCGAGTTAATCATAGTGGTGAAGTCTGTGCTCAAGCGCTTTATCATGGTCAAGCACTCACTGCAAAATTACCGCATGTCCGTGAAGAAATGCAGCAAGCCGCGATTGAAGAACAAGACCATTTAGCTTGGTGTGAAGATCGCTTAAAAGAATTAGATAGCCACACCAGTGTATTAAATCCAATTTGGTACGGTCTTTCTTATGGTATGGGGGCAATCGCAGGAATTGCAGGCGACAAATACAGTTTGGGCTTTGTGGCAGAAACTGAACGTCAAGTTAGCCAACACTTACAGGAACACATTCAACAACTTCCTGCACATGATGAACGTTCACGTAAAATTTTAGTCCAGATGAATGAAGATGAATTGCATCATCGCGATACCGCCTTAGAAGCAGGTGGTGTGGACTTACCAGCACCTGTACGGATTACCATGACTGCCATTTCAAAACTCATGACTAAAACCAGTTATTATCTTTAAATTATCCAAGGGAATTATTGCGAGGTAATTCCCTTTTCTTTTAACTGACATAATCAAAATTAACGAAATACAATTTTGCCTTTATCAGTCGAATAACGGTCATTCCAAAAGCTCTGTGACTGCTTGTCCAAATCGGTAAAAATCGTGTAGTCGATTTTACCTTGTCTAAAACTTAGCTGATCATTCTTCTTTACTGCAATAACACGTGTGTCATTCACCCAAACCCGCTGCTGTTGATCAATTTTAATCAGAGCCAATGTTGAACCATCCGATCTCTCAGCAACCCACTGTGGTTGCTGTGTTGTTGCTGATGCACTCGGGCTTGATACCTCTACCGTCTGCTCGACAAATCCCGCCTTGCTATTTTCCTCTTTGCTTTTCGTTATATCACAGCCCTGTACTTCACTGACTTGGGTACAACCCGATTGTTCTAATTGTTGTCGATATTTGGCATCAATTGCATAGGCTGAGTTCATGCTGCCACAGAGGATAATCCCTACAGCAATAAGTAACTTGGCTTGCATAAATAATTCCTTCATTATTCGCTTGTTATCTATTTAAACATCCCTGTATACATGCGTATGTAACTCAAGTGTGTTTCGTCACAAACAAAAATCCATGGACGCAGCCATGGATTTTTTAAATCATTACGTAAGCATCAATGCTTAATACAAACCATGTTCGGCCTTAAAGCGTTCTAGATTTCGAACAGCTTGATGGTAACGTGACTGTACCCAGCTGCTATTGATACGCAAATCATATAAACGTTTTTGATAATCATCCCGTACTTTGCTTGAAAGATCCTTACGTTCTAGCTCTTTCAAATAACGGTTCATATCATTTTGAGAACGATCAAACTCTGAATCTGCTTGATAGTATTCATTGGCAACTTGATAGTAGCTGCGTAAGGATTCACGTTTTTCGATTGGACAAACACGAATATCGCCACGACCTTCGAGTGCTTCACTAAAGATAATTTCTGGTCGGCAATAATAGCCTAGACCTTTTTGATAGCCTTGTTCATAAAGCTTTTGATTGGGCACAATATTGGCTTTTTGACAGGAAGAATAGTATTTATCTAACCGTGATTCATGCCCATCGGAGCCATCTCTTTCGCCCACATTAAACCAATTTGCTGTTTTACATTGTTCGACACTCATGGCCGCACAACCCGAAAGTAAAACCGTTAAAGTCGATAAAATCAAAATAAGTTTCATAAAAAAATTCCTATTATTATAGTGTTACTTCATCAAAGTATTACATTGTAATGACAGGATACTGCATGTTTTGAAGATGAGCTAAATCCGCATGCTGCCATAAATCATATAAAGGAATTTTTACATCCAAAGCCAATGGTAACTTTTTTGGATTAAATTGCATATGATCTAAGGTTTCACCCCATGCGATGACATCAATATCCAAACTAATATGATGTGACGGGCGAACTCGACCTGATTGTGCTTCTAATTGTTTAAGGATTTCTGTCACTTCATCAACACAAAGCCGACTTTTTAATAGGCAGGCAGAATTCCAATAATCAGCCCCGATCCCATCTCGACACGGAATTTCATAAATTGGAGAAAATTCCACTGTGCCCAAACTTGAGAGCTGTTCATAAGCAAAAGTGAAATTTTGTTGTTGCTGGACATTACTCGCCAGTGCGAGCGCAAAAATTGTTTCTGTTGCGTTCAAGGCGAATTCCTACTGCATTGGCTTGTGCAATGATGGCGGGTTTGCGAATGGTGATACTGATCGATTCGATCGTGGGGAAAGTCGTAAATAGACATTCAAGTACCAATTGTGCGGCGTGCTCAATCAGTTTGGGTTTCGCCTCTTGTATGACTTGGGCTGCAAGCTCACAAAGCTGCGCATAGTTAAGCGTATCTTCTAGCTCATCCGAATGGGCAGCGTGAGATAGATCATTATGAATGGTGAGATCTAGCATTAAAGGTTGAATAATCTGGCGTTCCCAATTGAAACAGCCAACCACAGTATCAACCTTCAACCCTTCAATTATAATGGCATCCATAATGACCTAATGAACCGATAAATAAATTAATGCTTTAAAAACGAAGCAGGTTCAATATTGTGAACCATTTTTAAACGTTGGTCAGCATAAATATCGGTATATGGTGCGAGAACACGCATGAAACGATCAAAATATAGCATTTGCTTGAATAACAAGGCGAAGTCACGCGGGAATTTGATACCGTGACGCTCACCCACAGCCACCATATCCATCATGATGTCATTCAAATCTGCTGGATTGGAACTGAGAATTTCTTGTGGATCTGCCAATAACACACCACTAAATAAACGCTCTAAATCATCAGCCAAGACTTGAGTATCGATTTTCTGATGAGTCATGCCCATTTTCAGCATGTTTTCAGCCATTGCGTTGTAATTGGTATGCTGTAAAGCATCCATAAACGCCATACATGCTGTCCATACTTCAGGGTTTAGCTGCCCAACAATACCGAAATCAATAAAACCAATACGCCCATCTTCAAGCAGCATCAGATTGCCTGCATGTAAATCCGCATGGAAACTCTTACATAGCATTAAGCTGCCAAACCAAGTATTCATCGCAGTAATCAATACTTGCGTCGGGTCTTTGGCGTACTGTTTGACTACATCAAAGTCAGTCAATGACACACCATATAAACGCTGCATCGTGAGCACACGGCGAGTCGAAAACTGGTGATAAACTTTTGGCGCAGTTGCTGCTTGGTTACCAGACACATTCAAGTACTGAATGAAGTCATCTAGATTCTGAGCCTCTTCAATAAAATCAACTTCACGTACCATACGTGTTTTGATCTCATCTACAATTTCAGAAAGCGATGCAAACTTGATTTTTGGTACAGCTTTTTCTAAAAGTTTTGTCGCCCAATGCACTACATTTAAGTCGGTATATAAAATGGTTTCGACACCAGGTTTTTGAACTTTTAATACCACATCTTCGCCAGTGACTAATCGAGCGGCATGGACTTGTGCAATTGAGGCGGAAGCCAAAGGTTTTTCATCAATAAAACTGAAAATCTCATTGAGATTACGACCTTCAAACTCTTCTGCTAATACTTTTTGAATATAGCTAAATGGTAAGGTCGGGGTTTGATCTAAACAGCCTTGGAATTCCTGAACATATTCGCGGGGGAATAAAGACGGAGTACTGGCAATAAATTGCCCCAGTTTGATATAAGTCGAACCAAGCGACTCAAAGGTCTCACGCATAAGTTTGGCGTTGCTTGGTTTTTCAGTTGCATATTTCACACCTGCTTGTGCTGCAACCACCACTGTTTCACCAATACGTGCAACAGATCGTAATCCATCGAATAAAATATTTCTTTTCATAATCTTTCTTGCCTCACAGATGGCATTAGTTTAGCAAATTTTGCTCAATTTACCGATCAAGTTGCCTGACAAACTGGACAATTTACATCTTTTTCAAATTTAAGAATGCGTTGCGATAGATTTAAGCCATTCCAAAGCAGCAATTTTTGCTTGAGTGGCGTCAGACCAAGCCCTAAAAACAACAAAGTGTGATGTGCTTGTAATGACGCTATCATTACAGGTGTAGTTGCCAATACGCCAGACTCTGCACAGCGTAGACCTTCATTGGCATGCTCTTCTTTTGGAAAGAGGCATTCATAACAGGCTGAATCTGCTTCCACCATAAACATCTGCCCTTCAAAACCAATCGCTGACGCACTGATCAGTGGGACTTGATGCTTTTTACACACCGCATTGACCAAATAACGGGTGGTAAAATTATCACAGCCATCTAAGACTACATCTTGATGCTGTACAAGTTCATCAGCATTCGTTTCATCGAATCGTATATTTTGATAACTGACCTGTATATGCGGATTAATTTCTTTTAGATGTTTGGCCAATATTTCAGCTTTGTATCGACCTAAATCATTTGCTGTAAATGCGATTTGTCGTTGTAGATTACTTATTTCAATGGTATCCGCATCGACAATGGTAATCTTGCCCACACCTGCACGTGCCAACAGCTCTGCACTGGTACATCCAATTCCGCCAGCTCCGATAATCAGTACATTGGCGAGTTTTAATTTTTCTTGTGCTTCGATATCCCAACCATCTAATAAAATCTGACGACTATAGAGATGCATTTCCTCATTACTTAGCTCAAATTCGTTTTCTAAATGGTCTGACACGTGACTAACTTCTTTATCATCAAGGGTAATGCCGATTTTAAGTCGATGTAGGATTTGAGGAAAGAGAAATTCAACTACAAATCCTTTTGTTTTAACAACAATCTACTATCAGCCCTTTAGCTTATCACATCGGTTCTTGATCATGATCCACCCTAAATCCTCTACGATAGATCTGAATTATCACATCACCCTATTGATTTACTTTCGATCATGCATCATTTCATAAGACTGAGCTCTTAATAAATCTTCTTTAGTTCCAAAGGATTGATTACGTAATTGATTAATCGACTGTTGTTTACTTGCATCACTTGCATCACTTTTTAAAATTTGGTCACGTTCAGCCAAATATCCATTTACCTGCGTTTGCCATCCAGCTTCTTCTTGATCAACCTTTTCCAAACGATCCGCTGCTTCAGGCCCTAATAAACTTTCACGCATATTACGAAGCTCTTGTGCAGAACCGCCCTTTTCCCGTACCTCTTGAGTCAGTTGCTGCAATTCAGCAAATTGCATCGAAACCCGAACACCATCAGCCAAAGTTGTTGGAAGTTGATCAATCAATTTCGCCAACTCAGCCGCCTTTTGCTGAGCGGTCAGGGTTTTATTGGCATGAATACGCATTTGATCGATATTAAACTGGTTCAAATTACGTTCATTGCCAAATAAGGCATTGATCTCAGCGGCATTAAAAAACTGCTGTTGTACTTTGTACATCTGCTCAATCACTTTTTGATAGGCATCAATATCACCCGTTTTAAAATTGCCCGTCGGTTTTATATTTTTTAAGGCGTGTGTATAAGCAACATATTGATCTAGCAGATAACTGGCATAACTTGAAGCTGTGTCAGGTAATGTCGCAGTGAGATACTGTCGAATATCAGCAATCAATTCCGTTTCAGTTTTTTCACCTAAACTGGAAAAGAAATAATCAAAACAGCTGCGAATACCGACCGTTAAAACTAATTTACCATTGGCATCGACCTGAATTGGACAATCAATTTCAGTGCCTCGCAATGAAGAGGCCAATTCAGGCATTTTACCTTTTTGATTATTTTGCGGACCTGCCTCTAAGCCATTTTCGGAGACCTGTGATTGAGCCTGCTGATTTGGTGCTTGCTGGGTATTTTGAGGATCTGGTTTAAATATCCAATAGATTAAAGCCAATAAGAGCAATAAACATGCGATTAAAACTATACTAATGGTTTTATTATTCAAAAATTTACCGTTCATCATCCCTTGCTCTATTTATCATTCTTTCTTTGTTTGAACCGTTAAAACCAAAGGAGCAACGGATTGCTCCTTTGGTAAAGGAATTATAAACCTTGATTTTTTAAACGATTTGCTTGAGTACGATAAGGTGTTACTGGGTTCTGTAAGAATCCAACTAAACCGAGGATCTGATTCACCTCATCCAAATGGTTAAATGCATAATTGTCACGAATCACGGTGCCCAAATGACTCGAACAACGTGGTACCAAGCCATCATTTTCACCAGAAATCAGTAAAGAAGTTGCTGTTAATGCATAATCCATTGGATCTAAAGCATTGGTAAATGGACTGGTTCCACTCCATGAATAATAACGTACACCGTTGACCAGTTCTGTTCCTGAACCACAAGCTGTGGTTGGTACACCTGCTGGAAAACGTTGGTTAAAGTTTGCTGAACCGCTGGTGGTTAATGAATTTAAGCCCGCCAGTGCATCTTGATCATAATAATGTCCTGAACCAATCCCCACCAAAGAGAAGAAGGCATTCACCCCTGCTGCGATCACGGGTGCCAATGCTGGACCCACAGGTGACTTAACCACTGAGTCAACCACATCTGCAACATCTGAACCTTTGGTTGGACCACCTACTGCTGTGACTGACGCAATTTTATTCGGCAACAAACTTGCGACATAACGAACCGATTGAGAGCCATGACTATGGCCAATTAAGTTAATTTTCTCCGCACCTGTAATTGCCAATACTTGCTTCGCCTGTAGCAATAATTGCTCACCACGTACTTCTGATGAATTAAAAGAAGCTTGCTGTGCAACAAAGACATTCGCTCCATTGCCCACCAAATCTTCGGTGATGCCATTCCAATATTGCAAAGGGCCAACAGCAGAAAACCCAGCCATCCCGTGCGCGAGTAGAATTGGATACTTGGTTTTTGCATAGCTTGATGTAACACTTGTGCTACCGCCGACTGAACAAGAGTTCACATTACAGTTTTGCCATGATGCCTTTGGTGCAAAAAAATCAAACAAACCTGCATGTACCACAGATCCACTACTCACCAACATGCCCGCCATTAGCGCCATGACATTTAAATATTTTTTCTTCACGTTTTGCTCCTAGCATTTTTCATTTTTATTACAACGATTTAGTCTTTTTCTTCGTATCTGGAATCATTCCGAGCATACAAACGACTGGCAAAAATTATACTCCTTCGAAATATTGTGTGATTTTCAGACTAAAACAAACTGTGCCAAAATCATAACAATTCGTGCCAAAATTACGCTGGATTGAAAAAATTCCGATGAATGCACATTTTCAAATCCATTACTCTGCTTTAATTTCGGAATGAATTGGATCAGCTTTAAAATGGAATTTACTTCGCACTATGAGTATTCCCCGTCTCCATAATCAGCATTTTATTAGCAGTTCTTATGCTCACCTACTGAGTGAAGTGGTTTCACAATGGAATATATCTGTTGAAACATTATTTTGGGGCACTGGCGTTGAGATCGATAAACTACATGATCTGAATTATAAAATCAGTCTAAACGCCTTTAAAAAAGTGATTGCCCGAACCATTGAGTTAACACAAGAACAAGGCATCGGTTTTTATGCAGGCACGCAGTTAAAAATCAGTTCACATGGCTTACTTGGTTTTACCGTTGCCATTTCAAAAAATGCTTTAGAAGCGATTGAAACCATTAATCAATTTGTTAGCTTGCAATGTTCATTTGTCGAATTAAATTTTAAAGTTGAAAATGAGCTCGCCTATTACAGCATTGCCTATGATCGTTCGCTACTGAATTTTAATGATGAATCTGATACGCAAGCCTACGAGTTTAGCTGTATTTTCTTTCTGACCGGTTTTGTGCATTTAGTCCGTTTCTTTATCCCAGACTTCAAACCTAGCATCGACCTACAATGTAAATACCCTGACTATTTTTCTCGTTTTGATGAGATATTGACATCGACTTTTGCAGAGATACGTTATGAACAGCCCTATACCCGCTTAATTGCTGCTGCAACTTTTCTAGACGCGCCACTTAGTATGGCTGATCCGCTCACAGCAGAAAAGTTTAAATTACTGTGCCAAAAAGAATTGGATGAACTACTTGCGACCCAAGATATTTTACAACGGGTCAAATATCTGATTGACGATAAAACAGAAGGCTTACTGAGTATTGATCAAGTTGCTCAAAAGCTAAACCTGACCAAAAGAACCTTACAACGGATGTTGCAAGAAAAAATGATCAGCTTTCAAACCTTATATGATGAAGTAAGAAAGGAAAAAGCAAAAAAACTGATGTTGAATCCTTTTATCACCAAAGATGAACTTGCTAAAAAATTGGGGTATTCCTCTCTCTCAAGTTTTAATCGTGCCTATAAACGTTGGGAAATTGAATAAAGTTTTGCTGAAGTTTATGTAACAATGGAGCGATGTCTCAACCTTGTGGATGTTTTATGAGTCAGCCAGAAATTACCGCTGTTGAACTTTCTAAAGCTTATCGCCTGCTCAATCATGGCCCGACAGTTTTGGTTTCTGCTCAGTATGGGCAAGAGCGCAATGTCATGGCAGCAGCTTGGGCTTGCGCACTGGAACTCACGCCTGCCAAAGTCACAGTGGTCTTGGATAAAAGTACCAAAACACGCCAATTGGTTGAGCAAAGTGGTTATTTTGCCTTACAAGTGCCCTGCTATGCGCAAATTGATATGGTGCATCAACTTGGGAGCATCAGTCAGTTTGATCATCCAAGCAAGCTAGAAGAATGCAAAACTGAATTGTTTTACCTAGATGATTTTCCTGTCCCACTGGTAGCAGGTAGTCTGGCTTGGCTGATCTGTAAAGTGATTCCAGAACCACACAATCAACAAGCGCATGATCTATTTATCGGCTCGGTGGTGGGTGCTTGGGCTGATTCACGGGTATTCCGCGATGGACATTGGCACTTTCAAGATGCCAGTAAAGCGTTGCGTAGTCTGCATTACATTGCAGGAGGTACATTTTATCTGATTGGTCATGAAGTTAAGGCCAAATAGTCTTTGATATGAGGCAAGGCCAAACCAGCTTTGCCTCTTTTATTGATCATTGATTTTCATCAACTCACGATATAAAAGATCCAAGAACTGCTGCTGTTCTTGGTCATTTTTAAAATAGCGTTGATAAAGAACGCTACAGCTTTGCACATCAGCAATATTGGCTTTATTGAATGACCAATCCCTTCGATCTTTGATACTGATGCCTAGATCATCATCACAACGCTGCCATAACTGAGAAAATCTAGTTCGCTTAGCTGTATCTAATTTTTTAAAGTCGGGATACACAGAATAGCCGCGCATAGCTGAATTAAAAAACTGCGAAATCATGGTGACCGGTACACCACCCCAATCAATGCTTTGACCAATGGGCAATCGAATATCAGTCAGTTTATTTTCTGACATAATCTGGTCTTGTTTGCCTTTTTTGAAGTACTGTTCCTTATAGACCAAGGTGGTTCCTGCTGGAACATGAATTTTTTTAACCAACATCGGTTGCTGTGTCACATAGTAGGGATAATTCGGTCTTGAGTTACCACCCGTCGGGTTCATACTCCCCACACAGCTTGCTAAAGACACAGTCAATGCAACAGATAAAAAAATCATTGCTTTCATCGTTGTTCTTATCATCCAAATTAATATTTTGATTCGACCTTAAAACGAAATCGATTCGGAAACAATATCAAATACTAAACACCATCTAATACCAAAGAAAAAACCGTTGTGATATCCACAACGGCTTAAAATTAAATCAGAGTTTAATCTCCGAATTAAAATAAAATTTACTTGGCTGCCATACGGATTGCACCATCCAAACGAATCACCTCACCATTCAAATAGGAATTTTCAGCAATATGCGCCACTAAACGCGCGAACTCTTCTGGGCGACCTAGACGTGATGGATAAGGCACCATTTGCCCTAAGGCATCTTGTACATTTTGAGGTAAACCTTTCAACATTGGGGTTTCCATAATCCCAGGAGCAATGGTCATGACCCGAATTCCATGCCGCGCTAACTCACGTGCAATCGGTAAAGTCATCGCCACCACAGCACCTTTTGATGCCGAATAAGCCGCTTGTCCAATCTGACCATCAAAGGCAGCCACTGACGCGGTATTCACGATCACACCACGATCTTCATCGCCTTCTGCTACGGTATTTTTACTCATCGCATCTGCTGCAAAACGCAACATATTGAATGTACCCGTCACGTTGATGTGCAAGGTTTTAGAGAACATGGCCAAATCATGTACGCCTTCTTTACCGACGACTTTTGCAGATGGGCCAATGCCGGCACAGTTGATCAGACCATAAACGCTGCCATGTTTCGCCAATACATCTTTAAAGAACTGTTCTGCTGCCGCTTCATCGGTCACATCCAGTTTTACAAATTCTGCTGCTGCACCCAATGTTTGTGCTTGTTGCTCCCCAGCTTCGATATTCATATCAACCAAAGTGACAGAAGCCCCCTTTTCAACTAAATATTCTGCTGTTGCTGCACCTAGACCTGAACCGCCACCTGTAATAACAAAATGTTTTCCCTGAATTTTCATTTACGTTTCCTATCAAATTAAAGATATAAATTTTTATAACTAAGCCTAAAGGCAAGTATTTTCCGATACAATTTCAAAAAGTAGCAAATTTGCTGCGGCTTTTGAGCATTCGATTTCATTCTTCTCCTGTATTCTATTGATATATGAACAAAAACCTCAACCTCGATCTTAATTCGGCTAAGGACACTATTTCAAATGCTTTAATCCGTGAAGCATTAAGTGTTGCTGCAAGTCGTGGGTTGAATATTGTCAATATCGCCAATCGCGCAGGTATTTCATCTGAACTATTGACCTCCTCCAAAGCACGAGTGCCTGTGACCCAATGTGCGCAGTTATGGGTCGAAGTTGCAGAAAGTATGAATGATGAATTTCTTGGTATGGATACTCATCCCATGCGCCGAGGCAGTTATAGCCTATTAGCAAAATTAGCTTTTAATGCCGAAACGCTGGAGCAAGCCATCCAAGAAATTTTAAAATTTTTAAGTTTGGTGCTGGATGATATTCAGGGTGAACTGATTCAAAAAGGCAGTAAAGCCTATCTGATCTTGCATGATCGTGAGCACCCAAAACGGATGTTTACCTATTCAACCTATTTAATGTTGGTGCATAGTTTGATGTGTTGGTTGAGTGATCAACGCATCGGATTCCAAAAAATGAGTTTCAGATGCCACCCACCTGTGGAAATACAAGATTATCGGGTACGGTTTTGCGAGAACATTCAATTTAATGCCGAGCAAAATCAAATCGAGTTTGACGCGCATTATCTCAAGCATAAAATCAAAAAAGATAAACAAGCGCTCAAAGATTTTCTTAAACACACACCTTATAACTTGATTGTACGCTTTAAAAATGAGAACTCGTTAAGCTTACAGATCCGCCGTCAACTACTGCTACAGCCACCATCACAATGGGATGAACTGAAAGAGATTGCACAGCAACTAAATATGTCAACCGCAACTATTCAACGTCGCCTTAAGCAAGAAGGTGTCAGCTATCAACAGCTTAAAAATGATATCCGCTGTGATATTGCCATTGAACGACTCAGTAAAACGAATGATTCAATCCAGAACATCAGTGATGATTTGCATTTCCATGACCCAAGTGCTTTCCACCGTGCCTTTAAAAAATGGACGGGGGTCAGTCCGGGCAGCTATAGAAAATCTTCACCCAATAAAAAGAAACGTTTGGGCCATTTAGAATAATCGAAGGAATAAGCAATGTATTTGCCTGAAATATTTGAAGAAACAGATCTTGAAAGATTATACCGACTGATTCAGGACTACCCTTTTGCCACACTGATAAGTCATAGTGCTGAAGGCTTAGAAGCCAATCATTTACCCTTTCATTTATTGCGTGATGAGCACAGCCAAACAGCGACACTGATTGCGCATATAGCCAAGAATAATCCGCTACACACTCAAATTGAAAATGGCGCAGCGGTTTTAATTATTTTTCAGGGTGAACACGGTTATATCTCACCGAATTGGTATCCGAGCAAGCAACAACACCATCGACATGTACCCACTTGGAATTATCAAGTGGTTCACGTCAAAGGAAGCATCAACTTTTTACATGACGAAAAAGCGCTACGAGGCATCTTGGCTAGACTGACACGTACCCATGAAGCCAAACAAGCAATGCCTTGGAAAATGTCGGATGCACCAGATGATTATATTGCTCAGGAACTGCAAGGCATTGTCGGTATCGAAATTCCAATCTCACAGATCACAGGAAAGTTCAAACTCAGCCAAAATCGGGAAAAGCCAGATGCTTTGGGCGTGGTGGATGGACTGCAACAACAAGGTGAAAGCCGTTTAGCCAATGCAGTACAGCAATATATCGAGGATTAAGCTGAGGATATCACGATATTTTCAATAGCAGCCCAACACAATAATCAACATTGTTCGTGAATAAAAACAGTATCTTGAGACCAATTTGATTTTTATCTATTATCATGATTTCTAAATCAAAATAACTCAGTTGGGATGCGCTGTGATCCATGTAAAGATCGCTGATATTTCATTATACGGCGCTGATTTAGCTCATGTCTTTCCTTTCTAAATTACCTCTCTCTAAGACTTTATTCGCTTTAGGCTTCTCTACGGTATTTATATCCTCCAGTTTTGCTGCCATTCCCACCACGCTTAAACTTGACTATGCCTACTATGCGCCAACCAGCTTGGTGGTAAAAGATCAGAAACTGTTAGAAAAAGCCCTTCCGAATACCGAAATTAAATGGGTATTTAGCCAAGGTAGTAACCGTTCTCTAGAATATCTAAATAGCAATAGTATTGATTTCGCTTCAACCGCGGGTTTGGCTGCAGTACTCAGTCGTGCTAATGGCAGCCCAATCAAGACGGTCTATATTCAAAGCCAACCTGAATGGACGGCATTGGTCGTTCCTGCAAATTCACCGATCAAAAGCTTAAAAGACCTTAAAGGCAAAAAAATCGCCGCGACCAAAGGCACAGATCCTTTCCTGTTTACGCTACAGGCATTGGATACAGTCGGGTTGAATAAACGTGATGTTCAATTGGTTCATTTACAACACCCAGATGGCAAAACAGCATTAGAACGCGGTCAAGTTGATGCATGGGCAGGGCTTGATCCCTTAATGGCTTCTGCTCAAATCCAATCTGGGGCTAAATTGCTTTATCGTAATGTTGCGTTTAATAGTTATAGCGTCTTGAGTGTCAAAGAAGAGTTTAGTAAACAAAGTCCAGAAGCGGTAGAAGCTGTGATTAAAGCTTATGAACAAGCACGCAAATGGGCCAAAGCCAATCCGGATAAAGTTGCAGCATTGTTAGCAAGTGAAGCGAAACTGCCTTTACCTGTTGCAAAATTGCAGTTAAGCCGAACCAATTTTGAACAAAACATTCCATCTGCTACACAAGCACAGGCACTGAAAAGGTCAGGGAAAATCTTGACGGAAGAAGACTTGGTCAGAAAAGGTACTGATGTCAATCAAGTGGTTGATCAGCTACTTGACCCACGTTTTGCTCAAAAAGTTGTGAAATAACCCATGCGCAACTCAAGTCACAAGGCTGAGCTAACAGATTTTTTAGCTCAGCAAAACACACAAGCCAATAAAAGGCATTTTAGCCCAAACTTTAATCGCTGGTTAAAAGCATTGCTACTTCCTACTCTGCTGTTAATACTCTGTGAATTTTTAGTCAGAAATGGCGATATCGAAGCATATCTGCTTCCTGCACCCAGTAGCTTGTGGCAATCTTTTTGGGATTTGGCTCAAACTGATTTACTGCAGCACATTTACATCAGTACTTGGCGGGTACTCATCGGTTTTGCAATCGGTAGTGGTTTAGCTTTAATTTTTGCAATTTGGGTCGGCTTAAGCAAAGAAGTGGAAGCTTATTTAGAACCCACTTTTTCCGCACTCAAATCCATTCCAAGCCTTGCATGGATTCCATTGTTATTACTTTGGCTAGGGATTGATGAATCTTCTAAAATTACGCTGATTGCGATTGGTGCATTTTTCCCGACCTATACCAATACGGTTGCAGCAATCCATAATGTAGATCGCAAACTGATTGAGGTAGGAAAAGTCTATCGCCTCAATGCATTTCAACGGGTTATCTCAATTGTGTTGCCTGCTGCTTCCTCTGGAATCCTGACCGGTTTACGCAATAGCTTGAGCTTATCATGGATGTTTATGATTGCCGCCGAAATGATTGCCGCAACTCAAGGAATTGGTTATCTACTCAGTGATGGACGAGAAACTTCACGCCCAGATATTGTAATTATTGCGATTATTTTATTGGCTTTGCTTGGAAAAATATCCGACAGTTTGATGAAACTACTGGAAAATAGATTATTAGGTTGGCGTGATAGCATCCACAAACAAGCTTAGATCCAACAGGCCAAGGTCACGCGGTCATTTTGTCCGTAG
Organism: Acinetobacter sp. TUM15071; assembly: GCF_008980925.1. Lineage (NCBI taxonomy): Bacteria > Pseudomonadati > Pseudomonadota > Gammaproteobacteria > Moraxellales > Moraxellaceae > Acinetobacter > Acinetobacter sp. TUM15071. Next base: position 197,691 of record NZ_BKGB01000003.1, read on the forward strand.
TCCTGAATTGTTTTAATCTGGCTAAAATGATGCTGCTCAAAAATATCACGTACTGCTTGGCCTTGGTCATAACCATGTTCAAGCACAATCCAGCCATTCGGTTTAAGCCAGTCTTTACCTTGGGTGATGATAATCTCAATATCTGCCATACCCTGCTTATCTGCAATCAATGCACGCTCAGGTTCAGACTTGAGCTTTTGCATATGTACATCGTCAGGATCAATATATGGCGGATTCGATACAATCAAATCAAACTGTTGCTGTTCTAAAGCCGCAAACCAAGCACCACAAGCAAACTTTACCTGCATGAGACCATGTCGAACGGCATTGTCCTGCGCCACCGCTAAAGTCGGTGCATAGATATCAGTTGCTGTCACTTGCCACTGTGGACGCTCACACGCGAGTGACAAAGCAATCGCACCTGTTCCTGTGCCTAGGTCAACAATATTGGCTTGTGAACTTAAAGGCAGTTTTAATACCGTTTCCACAAGGATTTCGGTATCGGGACGCGGCACCAAAGTGTCATGGGTGACTTTTAAATCGAGCGTCCAAAACGGTTGTGAACCTGTGACATAGGCCAACGGCTCACCTTGTTCGATACGAGCCAGCCCATCTAAATAAGCTTGCTCCTGCATTTCAGTCAGTTCTTGCTCAAGTCTTAATTTAAGTTCTAAGGTATTGATCCCCAAAATATGTTCGAGTAGCCACGCGGCCTCTTGACGTTCATAGCTATCAATTTCACCTTTGATCTCTAATGCTTGAGCAATATTCATTAGCCGCCATTTTCCTGTGCAAGCATCGCCAACTGATCTGCTTGATATTCACGATGTAAGCTATCCAGTAATTCAGTTAAATCACCTTCCATAATCGCATCCAACTTATATAAGGTCAGGTTGATACGGTGATCGGTCATACGACCTTGCGGGTAGTTATAGGTACGAATACGCTCTGAACGGTCACCTGAACCGACCAAGTCGCGGCGCATTTCTGAGGTTGCTGCATCCGCTGCTGCACGTTTCGCATTTTCTAAACGTGAGACTAACAAAGCCATCGCTTTGGCTTTGTTCTTATGCTGTGAACGCTCTTCCTGACATTCCACCACCACACCCGATGGAATATGGGTAATACGCACCGCTGAATCGGTTTTGTTAATGTGCTGACCACCCGCACCTGATGCACGGTAAGTATCAATACGCAAATCGGCAGGATTGATTTCGACGGTGGTATCTACATCGACTTCTGGCAGAATCGCAACCGTACAAGCTGAGGTATGTACACGGCCTTGTGATTCAGTCGCAGGAACACGTTGTACGCGGTGTGCACCACTTTCAAATTTCAAGCGACCATAGACGCCTTCACCATCAATACGGCAAATGATTTCTTTATAGCCACCATGCTCACCTTCATTTTCAGAAAGCACTTCGATACGCCAGCCTTGTGTTTCAGCGTATTTGCTATACATACGAAATAAATCACCTGAGAAGATCGCGGCTTCATCACCACCTGTACCCGCACGAACCTCAAGATAGGCTGCGTTGGCATCATTTGGATCTTTCGGAATCATCAACACGTTTAATTGCTCTTCAAGTGCAACCAAAAGTGCTTTATTTTCTTTGATTTCTTCCTCGGCCATGTCTTTGAAATCAGGATCTGATTTCATCATTTCAGCCGTTTCGATATCTTCTTCCGCTTGACGATATTTGCTCCAAACCTCGGTGATTTCAGTTAAATCATTGTGTTCACGGGACAGTTTACGAAAACGTTTATTGTCCGAAATTACTTCTACATCAGCGAGTAATGCAGTCAGCTCTTCGTGACGATCACAAAGTTGATCGAGTCTTAAACGGAGTGATGCTTTCATGGGCGGAATATCTCAAAATCTAAAGACTCAGTGCCAATGAAGCACGAGCAAAATCAAAAAATTGCGCATAGTTTACAGACTCTACTGCTTAAAAGACATAGAGAATCAGGGGAACTTACTATTCCTCACCCATTTCATCACAAATTGTTCAGTTTTAGTTTTCATTGCTTGTTCTCTGATCAAGGCTTATATATAAATAATGAAGGATAAATAGAAAGATAAAACAACAGGATAATCTATGAATAATTTTATAAACCGTCCCACCTCTGCCTTTATCGCTGCAAGCTGGGTGGCCTTACTCGCAGGTGGCGTTGGCTTTATGATTGGTCTATGGAATGCCAATATGCCCTTGCATGAAAAAGGCTATTATCTGGTGATCTTGCTTTATGGACTTTTTTCTGCTGCATCATTACAGAAAACCGTGCGTGACCAACTCGAAGACATTCCCGTTACGGCGATTTACTATGGGCTCTGTTGGGCTTCAATGGCGCTTTGTATCGGTCTTTTGTTGGTGAGTTTATGGAATGCAGATCTGACCATGAGTGAAAAAGGCTTTTACATCATGTCTTTCTTATTAAGCCTGTTTGGCGTGGTCGCAACACAAAAGAATATCCGTGACTTAAACTATCTACGTTTGCAAACTGAGCTGAATCCTCGCCAGCTCAAAATTGAAGAACAAAGCAGCAAAGATGCTCCATTAGATTAATTCAAAAATGAATGGAACCTAAAAATAAGGTTTCATTTTTTGTGCAGTGATTAACTATCTTATTGTTTAATCAAACTTAACCCTCATTCCTTACTATTCTCAGCAACAAAACACTACAATCCAGACACCAAAGAGTAATAATTCAGAAAAGCTTCTCCACACTTTCATACTCAAACTTTGTTACATTTGCAGCCATGAAAAAGAGGTCCGTCATGTTTCGGACACGGAGTCAAAAATGAAATTAAATGCTTGGTTATGTGCTGCTGTTTTTGCGAGCTCATCATTGGTTACTGCTGCTCATGCTGATAATGCAACCCGTGTTGCTGCAACGTCTGCGCTTGGCAGTGTAGTAGGTACTGCAATTGGTAAAGAAATGGGTGGAAACAGCGGCGCAATGATTGGCTCTGCACTCGGTGGTGCTGGTGGTGCAGCTGCTGCAAGTAGCAAACGTACCCGTACTGAAGCTGCCATTGGTGGTGGTTTAGGTGGCGTGGGTGGTTATACTGTAGGTAAAAACCTCGGTGGTACGACTGGCGGTTATATCGGTGCTGCTGCTGGTGCGGCAGGTGGTTCTGCTCTAGGCCGTAAAGTCGGTCAAGACCGTGACTATGACAATTACCAGTCTAAAAAATACAAGAAGAAAAGAAAGCACCGTCATCAATAATTCTAAAAAGCACCTTCGGGTGCTTTTTTATGGTCTAGATTTCCCCTAAACATCTATAAAATCCTGAGCAAAATGCTAGGTTGAATCCTTATGCTGAACTTTCTAAAATAATTCCTTATTTTTTATATGCCTTTTATTCTGCATCATGAATACTGAATTACTCTCTCCTGCTGGTTCACTTAAAAATATGCGTTATGCTTTTGCTTATGGTGCCGATGCGGTCTATGCAGGCCAGCCACGTTATAGCTTACGCGTACGCAACAATGAATTTGATCATGACAATTTAAAAATCGGGATTGATGAAGCCCACACCCTAGGCAAAAAATTTTATGTGGTGGTCAATATCCAGCCACATAACAGCAAGCTCAAAAACTTTATCCGAGACATTGAACCGATTATTGCCATGCAGCCAGACGCATTGATTATGTCTGATCCTGGTTTGATTATGTTAGTACGTGAATATTTCCCCGAGATGCAGATTCATCTGTCAGTACAAGCCAATGCCATTAACTGGGCCACAGTAAAATTCTGGAAAGACTATGGTCTAAGTCGCGTGATCTTGTCACGAGAACTTTCGCTCGAAGAAATAGAAGAAATCCAGAAACATGTCCCTGAAATTGAACTGGAAGTGTTTGTACATGGTGCACTATGTATGGCCTATTCAGGACGTTGCTTGTTATCGGGCTATATGAATAAACGTGATGCCAATCAAGGGGCCTGCACCAATGCATGTCGTTGGGACTATAAAATCCACTCAGCGCAAGAAGATGCCAATGGTGATGTCATTCCTGTTCAGCAAGTCGATACCCAACAGCAATGTTGCTCACAGACATCAAACAACAGCACAATTACGGCGCAAACTGTTTTGGTGCAGCGTAATGATGAAGACATGTTTGCCGCCGAAGAAGATGAGCATGGCACCTATTTCATGAACTCCAAAGACCTACGTGCAGTACAGCATGTGGATCGTCTGACTCAAATGGGTGTTGCTTCTTTAAAGATTGAAGGTCGTACCAAATCTTATTTTTATTGTGCCCGTACTGCGCAGATTTACCGCAAAGCTATTGATGATGCACTGGCAGGCAAAGTCTTTGACCCAAGCCTGCTGACTCAACTGGAAGGATTGGCCAATCGTGGTTATACCGAAGGCTTCTTGCGTCGTCATGTGCATAGCGATTATCAAAATTATGCAGACGGATCATCACATTTTGACTATCAACAATTTTGCGGCGAAGTGATGGGTCGCAATGGCGGCTATATTCGCATCGAGGTCAAAAACCGCTTTGTCATTGGTGACTCACTTGAATTGATGACACCCAAAGGCAATATCAACTTCAAATTAGAGCAGATGCGTGATCTTAAGGGCAATGCTATTGAAAATGCCAAAGGTTCAGGTCATATCGTAGAAATCCCACTCTCCGCTGAGATCGATATCGAATATGCCCTATTGATTCGTAATTTGCCGCACGCCACAACCGAATTGCAATCTGCAGCACTTGCCTATTCGGCAGATTGATATGGCACTCATCATTACCAATGCATGTATCAATTGTGATATGTGCTTGCCTGAATGCCCCAATCAAGCGATTAATGAAGGTGCAAAAGTCTATGAAATCGACCCAGAACGTTGCACTGAATGCGTCGGTTTCTACACAGCACCCACCTGCCTCGCTGTCTGTCCCATCAATTGTATTCAGCCTGACCCAGCGTGGGTAGAATCTCCTGATCAACTGCTTATAAAATTCAACAACCTGAATCTATTCAAGCATTAAGGACTCACTTACAGATAGGCACAAACACATTAAAAGCATTACAAAGTGCCTATCTCGCTTTTCATTGAATGCACTTCATCCTGATTTTGCGATTCAGCATCTGCAATGGCATCAAAATTGCTAATTAGTATTACGTTTTATTCAATTAGTATTACTACGGGTGTGCACCTATGCATCATTCAGTATTGTCAAAAAGGAAAAAGCTTTACTTGAGTTTGGGATCTTTTCTGATTCCCATCTTAATCTGGAGCTGCGTCAGTTACTTACCATTTATCTGGCATCCACAAGTTCAAATTACCGATGCAGGCTCAGCCACTTATCTACAGGCAGGCACCCGAATAGATAAGCAGGCTTATTATGCAGAGGCTCAAGATGCCGTCAATCAAGGCAAAACACCGCCTACAGGTATTCTGGTCAATCCAATTTATTTGCCTGCACCGCATCAAGTGGCGAAAGCACTTTTCACGTCGTTTACCACGCCCCCACAACAGGCCGATGCACCTTGGTTACATCAAAGCCTGTTGCACAGTATCAAGATTGTATTTACGGCGTTTTTTATCTCTTCATTGATCGGTGTTCCGCTCGGTATTCTGTGTGGCTTTTCCAATACTATTTCCAAGCTAACTGAACCCTTTGTCGAGTTCTTTCGCTACTTGCCTGCACCTGCCTTTGGGGCATTGGCGGTGGCGATTTTAGGCATTAATGATGCCCCGAAAATTGCCATTATCGTGATTGGTACCTTATTTCAGCAAATTTTGATCATTGCCAATACCACCCGAACAGTTGATCGTGGCTTGGTTGAAGCAGGTTATACCCTAGGTACCAATAAGCTTAAAAGCCTATTCCATGTGGTGATTCCTGCTGCACTGCCTGATATTTATCGTGATCAACGTGTCTTATTGGGTTGGGCGTGGACCTATTTGATTGTGTCAGAACTGATTGGTGCAACCTCGGGAATTACCTGGTTCATTACACAACAAGCGCGTTATCAAAATTTCGATAATGTTTATGCCGCCATCCTGATTATCGGGGTGATTGGACTGTTGTGTGATTTGATTTTAATGAAACTCGGCAGCTCCCTGTTTAAATGGAAAAAAGGAGTATAAATATGACGGATAATTTTGATGCCAAAGCCTATTTTGAGCATATTTATACGCGTCCCGTGATGTTGGAAACCAAGCAACTGACGCAAATTTTTCAACATGGTGATTCAGAACGCACCGTGCTCAACAAAATAGACCTTAGCATTCATAAACGTGAGTTAGTCTGTGTGATTGGTCCTTCAGGATGTGGAAAATCAACCTTAAGCCGTGTGGTAGCAGGTTTAGATGACTACCACAGTGGTGAGGTTCTGGTTGAAGGGCAAAAGATTAAAGGCCCGAGTTCAGAACGTGGCATGGTATTTCAAGGCTATACCTTATTTCCATGGAAAACCGTCAAAGAAAATGTCATGTTTGGTCCTTTGATGAAAGGCATTAGTCAAACCCGTGCCGAAGAAATGGCACGCGAATGGATCAATATTATTGGCTTAGAAAAATACGAAAATCAGTTTCCACATGAACTTTCTGGTGGGATGAAACAGCGTGTCGCTATTGCCCGCGCCTTGGTCAATGAACCTAAGATTTTACTCATGGATGAGCCTTTTGGCGCACTCGATCCCTACACCCGACAAAAAATGCAAAAGCATCTCATGGACTTATGGCAAAACATTGATATCACTATTTTATTTGTCACGCATGACATGGATGAAGCCATTTTATTGGCAGATCGTATTGTGGCTTTAAAAGCCAATCCAGGTGAAGTCAAAGAGATTATCGAAGTCGATTTACCACGTCCACGAAGCATGGAACTGATGCATTCACCTGAATTCAAACAGCTACGGCAGCGTGTTGATCTATTGGTGCATCACCAAGAGGAAGCCCTAGATCCCGCGTTGCAGGATTTACCTAAAATTCCACGTATGACCCAAATGAGTACACAGAAATAAAATAGCGTTTGGGACGACCCAATCTGCTTCATTTATTGCTGGACGACCAGCCAATGGTGAATCTCATGAACCATGATTATGTGTTGCCCTTAATTGATATTTCACTCCTCAACACCGCGAGTTTAGAAGATCGCAAACAAGTAGTGAAGCAACTTGATCAAGCCTGTAAAGACGTCGGCTTCTTATACATTCAGGGGGAGCAATTTCAACCTGAACTGTTCGATCAGTTAAAACAAACCGCGCAGCATTATTTTAGCCAAGACCAAGCCACTAAAATGCAACATTATATTGGTCTATCCGAAAATCATAGTGGTTATGTGCCAATCGGCGAAGAACAATTCAAAACCAATGTCTATGATCTAAAAGAGTCCTATGACATCAATTATGACTATCTCGGAGAGCAGCATCGTCGTCCTTTGCTTGGCCCAACACTATGGCCTGAAGATGCCCACTTTAAACACACTGTCTTAAATTATTATCAACATATCAAAGCCATCGGCAATCAGCTATTTAAAGCTTTTGCTTTGGCACTTGATTTGAATGAGGACTTTTTTGAACCACATTCAAAGCATGCACCGAGCCAATTGAGGCTGATTCACTACCCTTACAATCCCGAGGCTGAAGATCAATCGGGTATTGGCGCACATACCGACTATGAATGTTTTACCCTTTTATTTCCAACGGCTGAAGGTTTACAAGTCCTTAACAAACAGGGTGAATGGATCGATATTCCCTTAATCGAAAACACCATGGTGATGAATATTGGTGACATGATGGAAATCTTATCCAATGGTCGTTATCTAGCCACCAAGCATCGTGTTCGACGAGTGCAGCAAGAACGTTTCTCTTTTCCGCTGTTCTTCTCCTGTGATTATGACTATATGATTCAACCACTGATTCAAAATGAAGCGCCGTTATATCCGCCAATGAAAGGTGGTGAGCATCTATTTAATCAAACCGCTCAAACTTTTATGTACCTCAAGCAACGCATTCAGTCGGGTGAGCTGGTACTTGAAAATGCCCGTCCGCTGTACTCTTTTGGTTTAAATGAGCAGGGAGCAAGCGAATGAATCTAATCAACTTATTAGCGCAACTTGAGCCAACAGTAATTGATGATCACTTCCCCTTACCACGCTATTTACTGGGATGCTTTAGACGTAAAAGTATCAGCTTCTTTAGTGGCATGACCGATGAAAAAACCATTGTGTATTGGTTTCAGTCCAAATCTTTCACAATCGACCTCAGACTGATCAATGCCAATCAAACTGCAGTGCATGAGCGACAAGGATGGATTGGCGATACTTTATGGGATTCAGAGCGCGAATTACTCTCTTGGCAGGTTCATCAAAACTATCAGAATCATATCCAATGGCCTGAACCCGCCAAGCTTTACCCGATCGGCAATAGTATTTTAGAGTTCTCACCTTCCCATGCCTATGTAGAAGATTGGCGGCAACAAGCTCAGCATGGCCTATTACTCGGTTTACGCTTATTCCAAATGCAGCATGTGGCAACACAACAGATGATACCTATGGACGGTGGTTTGATTATCAGCGATCAACACATGGCTTATGCACAATCACGCCTTCCTCAACGACAAAATCAACTGAAAAATGGCCAGATTGATCATCCTGACAATGATCGAAAAGCCATTGAAAGCTATGAAGTCTCAGTTGCTTTAAATGGTTCTTCTATTGGTTTTAGTACAATCACCAGTCGTTTGCAGCAATCGATTTCACTGGATGATTTTCAAATAGAAGATGCCAATACCCTGACTCAATTGAAACAGATTGAAGGTGAACTGTATCAACTTTATTTTCATGTGGATATGTATCAACCTGATTTTGTATTTAATACCACAACAGCAACCACCACAGATACACAACACTGGTTGGATGCCGAGCAAAAGCATTTATTAAAAAATGCCACGCGAACTTACTAATCCTGTTTCTATCTGATTAACCTAGACAAGGGCTATTGTGATAAATATCTTTATCGTAATCGCCCTAATTATTTGAAAATCTATAAATATAAAAAATCACTCTTCAACTAAGTTAAATATTGCAAATCTAAATTCATCAACAAAATGATACTCGGAAATGTCGTCTGCAACCTGCCTGATATCTATAAAAGTATTGTCTTTGCAATATCTATATTTAAATGAAAGAAGAGAACAGGTTTTGCAGATGACAATGGTTTTGCCTACTTTTCCCGAAAGAAAAGTAGGTCGAACCTGAACGACGTTGAAATATATTTCAACTGAAGTGCAAGACGCAGTGGTTAATTTAATAATAAGACGAGATGTATATATGACTCCGCTATGATTTTTTATTTTGGATATATTGAAAATACATCTGATCAAACCGAGCACTATTTCAACTCATCCACCAACGCTGGATAAATCAAGCCATCTACATCCACTGCAGTTTTATAAATCCCATTACTGACATTAAATTGATTGACGTGATAGGTCGAACCATAAATCGAGTCAAAGCCTGTTCCCTTCTGGAACACTTTCTTATTCGCTGCAATATCCAGTAAATGCGTCCCCTCAATAAATTGCTCATATTGTTGAGGATCAACACCAACACGATTGGCCATGATTTTTACGGCATCCGCGTGTGTGGCAGGGTCTTGGATATATTTCACCGTTTTGTCCCACACCTGGATCAGCTTTTTCCAATCCTCTTTATGCGCAGATAAATGACTTGGATTTACCGCCAGGGTATCGTAAATCAAGCCTGGTTTATCTTTGGAACTATAAATAATCTTGGAACCTGCGACCGCTTTTAGAGCTTGATTGGCAACAGGTTGCCAAACTGCAATTGCAGCAACATCCTGACTGCCAAACACTTGAGGAAGTTCATTGGTCACCGAATTGACCAGTTTAATATCTGAGAAAGGAATCTTAGCGTCGGTTAAAGCCGTCGATAACAACAGGTGATCGACCAATCCTTTTTCTGTAGCAATGGATTTGCCTTTTAAATCCTGAATGCTGTTAATACCATTCTTGGCAATAATCACATCATTACCCGCAGAATAATCGGTCACCATAATGATCATACCCTTGCTTCCCCCGGAGGCATTGACCAAATTATCGCCATTGGTAATAAACACCGCATCCAGTTGATTGGCGGCAAAAGCAGAAATTGATGCTGAATAATCAAACCATTTAAAGTCAACATTTAAGCCTGCGTCTTTTAACCAGCCCTTTTCAATTGCTACTTGCCAAGCCACCCAACCCGGCCAATCACTATAGCCAATCATCATTGGAGTCATTGACGTGACATCTTTGGACTCAGTTGCTTTCTCTGTTGTTGGCACTTTAGCCGAATTATCACACGCTGTAAGACCCAGTCCCAACAGTACAGAAACGGATAAAGTTACTATTGTTTGCTTCATAATCACCCCATATCTTTTTTGAAAATTTTGCCCACATCTAAATCGCGTATTTAGCGACAATACTGACGCTTGCTAATCGTTTTGCTGTAAAGGTGGCATTACGGCATCCATGAGTTCCAGATGCCCTTTAATCACCCCTTTTAAGGCAGTAAATTGTTGGCTAATCTGTTTAAGGTCATTGCTACCACCTTGTAACAGCATGACTTCCAATATTTTTTGTTGATCCAGTTGAATATGTAATGAACTGATCACCTGTTCTAAAAACTTCTGCTGTAAGTCTAAGAGTTGCATACGCAGTGGCATACAACTGGCGTCATACAACAATGTTAGTGTGCCGACCATGACTGCATTTTGCTGTGCCTGTTCAGCAATGAGATGCTTGTTGATCATGTCGACAATAGCCTGAGAGCGACTTTCATAATGCTCTTCGACAATAGTTTGATCTAAGGCCTCAACCGTTTTTTCAGGGACGGTAATACTGATTCGAGTCAGTTTAGGACGAGCATTCATAATGATCAGACGACTATTTAGGAAGCTGGGTTTGCTTTACATACAGACCTGCACGGACGCTCAGTAAATTGGCAAAACAGCGCGCTGCAACTTTGAAATACTGAATTAGGATTGATTGCGTTTTCATAACCACCTCAGTCTTAGTAATACCAAATTTATAATTCGTAATATTTAATGCAGTATCTATGCCAGTTTTTTAGCCAAATAAAGGAGGAAAAACCGTGTGAATTGCTGAATAAATGCACATAAAAAAAGCCCGATGTTTCATCATAGGGCCTTTTCTGCATCATGAATTTAATCGCTATCCAGCAGGCGCAAGCGTGAATAATGCCTGTCCTGTTTTTACCGTTTGCGCTTTATCAATCAAGATACTGTCGACTTTCATTTTTGCAGGTGCAAGGATTGGGATTTCAATTTTCATTGCTTCAATCACTGCCAAAGTTTCACCTTCTTCAATAATATCTCCCACGGTACATTCAATTTTCCAGACTGAGCCTGGCATATGTGACTCCACGATCATGCCACCGCTCGGAACTGTGATCTCTGAATCATCCAGTACCGCATCTAGACTTTCAGAAACATATTCAGCCAAGCCCGCTTCGTGCCATCGACGGCGCTCGTCTTCAAAATTGCTTTGTTGAACCTGTTTAAAGGCCTGAATACTACTCTCATTATCTTTCAGAAAAGCATTATAGTCTTTGAGATTCAGTACCCCTTCTTCGATCCGCAGTTGCAAACGGCCTGCTTTAAAGTCTTCCCGCATGTCCAATAATTCAGTCTCAGATACTTCATAGAAACGGATCTGGTCAAAGAATCTAAGCAACCATGGCCTATGCAGTTCAAAATTCGGATTTTGACGATAACGACTCCACACCTGTGTGGTACGGCCTACAAACTGATAGCCACCCGGCCCTTCCATGCCATAAACACACATATAAGCACCGCCAATTCCAACCGCATTTTCGGGTGTCCATGTTCGTGCAGGGTTATATTTAGTAGTGACTAAGCGATGTCTCGGGTCTAGTGGTGTGGCAACAGGTGCCCCTAGATAAACATCGCCCAAACCCATCACCAAATAAGCCGTGTCATAGACCACATCTTTTACCGCTTGCTTCGATGCAAGACCATTAATACGGCGAATGAACTCGATATTATCTGGACACCACGGTGCATCTGGACGAACCAATTGGGTATATTTTTCGGTTGCAAGTTGCGTTTGTGAGTCCTCCCAAGCTAGGGGTAGATACACGGTTCTTGAAGGCACCTGCATATTTTCAATATCGGGTAATTCGCTTTCTGCCACCTGTAACAACCGTAGTAAATCTAGTTGCTCTAATACAGTCGAATCATAATGAATCTGCAATGAACGAATGCCTGGGGTCAAATCAATGATGCCCTGAATATTTTGTTGTTGTACCCATTGCATTAAGGCATGAATACGAAAACGTAAATTGAGATCCAAGACCAGTTCACCATATTCGACTAACAGATATTGGTTTCCAGCGGGGCGATAGCTCACTTTGGGTTTATCAGCACCCTGATCCAAAGTCGCCAACACCGCATTTTTTAAAGTAACAGGCTCAGCTTTGAACACAGGTGAAAAATTAACCTTCGATATCGTTTCATCCTGTAAAGCCGATTGATAGCGTTGTTCTAACTGTTGCGCCTGCGCATAGCTAACAGGAATAAATCTGACTTTATCGCCTGCTTTCAGTTGCCCCAACTTCCACAACTCTGAGTTAATCACCACCGCAGGACAAACGAAGCCGCCTAAACTCGGGCCATCAGGTCCTAAAATAATCGGCATATCCCCAGTGAAATCAATTGCACCGATGGCATAGGCATTGTCATGGATATTCGATGGGTGTAAACCAGCCTCGCCTCCATCAATCCGCGCCCACTCAGGTTTAGGACCAATCAAACGAATGCCGGTACGACTCGAGTTAAAATGAATCTCCCAGTCTTGATCAAAAAACATGGCAACGTCATTCGGCGTAAAGAAATCTGGTGCACCATGCGGGCCATACATCACCGCGATTTCCCATTCGGTTTTAAAACTTGGGATTTGTTCAGGCTTTAATGCAACTGTTTGCTCGATTTTCGCTTCAGTGATTGGCAACATATCACCAATCAGTAAGTTACGCCCTGCATGACCACCAAATTTCCCCAAGGTAAAGGTGGCTAAACTGCCTAAATACGCAGGCAGATTAAATCCATGTTTAATCCCAATATAACTGCGACAACCTGTACTGATACGACCACATTTTAACACCTGCCCTTTACGCACATTGATCGTTGACCACATCGCGACAGGTTGACCATCTAGGCTAGACTCCATCTCACCGCCAGTAATGGCAATTTGACTATCACAATGAAATTTTAAAGTTGGCCCGAGTAAAGTACATTCTAGCCCCGAACTATTAAACGTGTTGCCTAATAATTGATTGGCTACATTCAGGCTCAATGCATCCATCGCACCTGAAGGCGGAACACCAACATCCCAATAGCCCAAGCGACCTGTGACGTCTTGCACTGCAGTTTGAATCCCTGCCTGCAACACCTCTACTTTTTGAGTTTTCCATTCAAAATGATTCAAGAAACGCGTGGTCTGTGTGCCTTGCTGAAACACCTCACCCGCGATAATTTCCTGTAAATACTCGAGGTTGGTTTCAATCCCTGCAATTTCGGTATTGCTTAGGCTATTTTGCATGGCAGCAATGGCCTGTTCACGATCTGCTGCTGTGACAATAATTTTTGCAATCATCGGGTCATAGAATGAAGAAACATTTGAGCCTGTTTCCACCCAAGTTTCCACCCGTGACTGAGGGTCAAATTTGACACTGGTCAATAAGCCTGCGCTGGGTTGAAAGTTTTTGATCGGATCTTCGGCATATAAACGCACTTGAATCGAATGAGCTTTGGGTGGCGCAATCTGTTGCGGTGCTTGCCAATCCCCACTGGCCAAATTCACCATCCATTCAACCAGATCAACGTCATAAACCTGTTCCGTCACCCCATGTTCCACTTGCAAGCGTGTATTCACTTCTAAAAAGTAGAACTGTTGTGTATCGGTATCCATCACAAATTCCACCGTACCCGCGGAACGATATTGCACCGACTGCATCAATTGAATCGCAACTTTTTGAAGATAATTACGTTGCTCATCATTCAAATGCGGTGCAGGTGTTTCCTCAATCACCTTTTGATTACGGCGTTGCACTGAACAATCACGCTCACCAAGCGCAATGACATGGCCTTGACCATCACCGAAAATCTGTACCTCAATATGACGGGCATTTTCGACAAATTTTTCTAAATACAGTCCTGCATCTTTAAAATTGGCTTGTGCCAAATAGGAAACAGTTTGATAGGCTTCTTTTAATTCCTGCTCATTCCAAACCAAACGCATACCAATCCCACCACCACCCGCGGTGCTTTTCAGCATCACGGGATAGCCAATCTGATCAGCCTGAAGCAATGCATCATCCAAGTCGATAAGCAACTGACTACCCGGTAGCAAGGGTACATTGTTTTGAATTGCCAATTCACGTGCGGTATGTTTTAGACCAAAATCACGCATTTGCTGTGAGGTTGGGCCAATAAATGCGATACCTTGTTGCTCGCACAGATCACAAAATGCGGCATTTTCCGATAAAAAACCATAACCAGGATGAATCGCTTCAGCCCCTGTGTGCTGTGCTGCAGCAAGGATTTTTTCAATATTTAAATAGCTTTGCTGTGCAGCTGAATCACCGATAAAAATCGCTTCATCCGCTAAACTGACATGCAAGGAATCTCGGTCTGCTTCGGAATAGACCGCAACCGATTGAATCCCAAGTTTCTTTAAACTACGAATAACGCGACAGGCAATCGCCCCCCGATTGGCAATCAGTACTTTTTTAAACATTTTGCCACCTCATGCTTCACGTACAACAAGTTGGATTTTGGTCGGGTTATAGGCATTGCAAGGATTATTCAATTGCGGACAATTTGAAATCAGAACGATCAAATCCATTTCGGCTTTGATCTCGACATATTTACCCGGTGCAGACACCCCATCTTCAAACTTTAAATGACCTTCAGCTGTCACGGGTACATTCATAAAAAAGTTAATATTGGGTCCAATATGACGGACATTGAGCTGATGCTTTTTGGCAATCGGATGCTGTGCCAAGGCATACATGAAATTATTGCGGCAACTGTGCATCGGATATTTATCGTGTGCATAACGTACCGTATTGCTTTCACATGAACATGCGCCACCTAAGGTGTCATGTCTGCCGCAATTATCATCAACAATACGGGCAATTGGACGGGCAAAATTACTAAATAAGGTCGTGCCTTTTTCCAGATAAAGTTGCTGATTTTGCGCCAAGGTATCGGTTGCGCTATAACGCTCTTCGGCATTGTTGGCGCTGATAAATAAGGTATCAACGGCTTGGTTCCCTTCCAGATCAATAATGCGGAAGTACTGACCTTGCTTCACCTCACCCATCCACGCTTCGCCTGCAAGGCAAATCTCATCTAAAACAATCTGTTCAATTTTTGCAGATGCAGTCATTTTCTCGCTCCCTACCTTAATTCGACAATGCGTAATAGCGTGTGTTATTGGCAAAACCACGCTGATTTTGCGCGCATGAATCCCGACAAACATCTTGTTCAGTTAAGGTATTGGCTTTGAATAGGCGAAGTTGGATATCGGCGGGTTGATAAGGTGTAGATGAGTCGAGTGGATGTGGTGCTGCAGATAGAAAAACCAGACAATCCATTTCAAAGCGCAGTTCAATCTTTTGCTGTTGATTATCGTCTGTTACGTAGCTTAATCGGCCATGATCATCAGGCTGGACTTTTGAAAATAAATTTACCGTCGCACTCAAATCCGCTTGGCCTAGACCAAACTTGGTCAATTCCACCAACAAACTATCTAGACCATTTTGATGCATGTCATTACGCGCATCCTGAAAGTTTTTTTTGCCAAAATGTTGTGCAATTTGCTGTGCGGTACTCGGACCACAAAACACATCATTCCAGCCATGTTGATCTTGAACAATGGAAGCCATTACACGACCAAGATCAGAATACAAAACATGCCCTGTTGAGAGAAAAGCCGTATGTTGGGCTTTCAGACTATCGGGCATATTAAAACGCTCGAGCTTGTCATCTGCATTGACACAGAACAAAGATACATTTGCCTGCTGCCCCAGTGCTTCAAGCTGCAAAACTGCACCACGTTGAATGCGACCAGACCAGTGATGCCCACCGGGTAGTGTTTCTTGCCACAGTATTTTATTGTCGTGATAGAACGATTGATTCATAACAAACCCCTTGCGGATGCTTAACCTCGTTATGGCAATATGCCTGTCCTCCCGGGCTTTTATCCCTCCGTGTAGTTCTATCGAACCGTTATCTCTCGGACCAGTCATGTCTCCATACGGACACATCGGAACCCTAGACAACTTTATCTGTATTGTCATGAAGCAAAAGGCATGCCAGTTTAGTAATACGATTTTTCATATTCGTAATACCAGAATGATCATTTTTAGATTGTTCAGAGTACACTTTTAAAAAGAAAGCACCAATTTGATGCTGTGAAATTAGAATGATTGATATTTTTAGGTTTTCTTTATCCATAAAAAAAGCGCCTTGCGGCGCTTTTTTAGATATACAAATTAGTTTGCATAAACTGGGAATTTTGCACAAACAGCTTCTACTTTAGCTTTTACGTCAGCGATAACTTTCTCGTCACCTTTGCTGTCGATCACGTCAGCGATCCAACCTGCAAGTTCACGTACTTCAGCTTCACCGAAACCACGAGTCGTCACTGCTGGCGTACCAATACGGATACCAGAAGTTACGAACGGAGAACGTGGGTCATTTGGAACCGCGTTTTTGTTTACTGTAATGTGAGCTGCACCTAACCAAGCATCAACTTCTTTACCCGTTACGTCTTGTTTAATCAAAGACAATAAGAATAAATGGTTTTCTGTACCACCAGAAACAACATCATAACCACGTGAAATTAATACTTCAGCCATAGCTTGAGCATTTTTCACCACTTGTTGTTGGTAAGTTTTAAACTCATCAGACATTGCTTCTTTGAAACAGATTGCTTTAGCGGCAATCGCATGCATCAAAGGACCACCTTGGTTGCCTGGGAATACAGCAGATTGAAGTTTCTTCTCGATTTCTTCATTTGCTTTAGCAAGGATTAAACCAGAACGTGGACCACGAAGTGTTTTATGCGTCGTTGTTGTCGTTACGTCTGCAATTTGCACTGGGTTAGGATAAACACCCGCAGCAACTAAACCTGCAACATGCGCCATATCAACAAAAAGGTATGCACCTACTTTATCTGCGATGTCACGGAAACGCTGCCAATCAACGATTTGACTATATGCAGAAAAACCAGCAACGATCATGCGTGGCTTATGTTCCAACGCTAGACGTTCTACTTCTTCATAATCAATTTCGCCAGTTTCAGTATTTAAACCATACTGAACAGCGTTATACGTTTTACCAGAGAAGCTTACTTTAGCACCGTGAGTCAAGTGACCACCGTGAGCCAAACTCATACCAAGAACAGTATCACCTGGGTTAAGAAGCGCTAGATAAACCGCAGAGTTTGCTTGCGAACCCGCATGTGGTTGAACGTTTGCATAGTCAGCACCGAACAACTCTTTTGCACGATCAATTGCAAGTTGTTCAATCACATCCACATATTCACAACCGCCGTAGTAGCGTTTGCCAGGATAGCCTTCTGCATATTTATTCGTAAGTTTTGATCCCTGTGCTTCCATTACAGCTGGTGAGCAATAGTTTTCAGATGCGATTAACTCAATATGCGCTTCTTGGCGTACGCCTTCAGAAGCAATCGCTTGAGCTAATTCTGGATCAAATTCAGCAATAGAAATATTGGCAAACATTAGCGGAGGGTCCTATATATTAGGGCTTTTAAGCCGTGCTAAAGATTGGCACATATTGTAGCACGAAGTTTATGGTTTCAGAGATTGATATTTATTTAATTATTCGTGAATTTTATTCACTTATTTCTATAAATTTATCTTGCTAAAAACAAATTCCACTTTTTTATACAATTCGGCTTTTCTTCCGTCACAATGAGATGAAGCCCAATAACCTAAACAGGCAAAATGGGCTTCTATTTCAGCTTAATTATTTGCAGGCATAGTTGCTTTTACATCATTCACAATATTAACGATATTCGACTCGTAGGCAGTAGTGTGATCCCACTTTACAGGATTACTATCATCAGTAATATACTGAATAGAACTACCTTTTTGTTGTGCAGAACTCACCAAGGTATTGGTTGCCAGTCGAGGAACAGTAGCGTCATTAGTTCCCTGATAAATAATAATTGGTGTATTCACTTTGACCGTTAAAGGTTGACCATCTTTAGTCGTAAAGTTTTTAACAATAGGAAGGTTCAAAAAGCTGTCTTGGGTACGACCATAACCGTTTAAACTCCCATTCGCCATATTATATTGTGTCATTCTCGCAACAAAGGCATTCGCAAGACCACCCGAACATCCCGTTTCTGCATATTGCTGAGCAATTTCGGCCGTTGGATTTTTAAAAATTTGACTGTATTGTAGATCAGGATTTGAATTACGTAGTCCTGCTGTAATCAGAGCTGTAAATGTATCTAGACTTGCATAAACAGGGATTTGTACGGCTGAAGGTTTACCCGTAACAGATAGCTCGCCTAGTGTTAAAATTAAATCCAGATTAGAGGCAGGTGCAACAGCAACTGTTCCTTTATAATCAAGTTTGGCACGACTTTCATATTGTGCGGCACCCAATGCTGCCTGCCCACCTTGAGAATGCCCGACAGTCATCCATTGACGTGAAACCAATTTACCTTGCCCAGCTAAATAAGATCGTGCAGCAACTACTGCATCGGTAATCGAATAAGCTTCACTTTTTACATTTAAGAATGGATGTAGTTCACGACCGCCAGGTTCCCCTAAGCCCTCATAATCAGGTGCAACCACTACATAACCTGCCGCAAGAAATTGGCTAATCATATCTTTGATAGCAGAACTAGTCGCATTACGACTTGGTGCACATTGATCTGCAACACCAGTGGTACCGTGTGCCCATGCAACAATTTTCCAACCCCCTGCTGGTGTTGGCCCACCAGGTACAAACAATAGCGTGGTTGCCATAGTCTCTTGACCATTTTGCCCCAACATTTTATAAGTCATAACTGAACTTTCAGCAGCTACAGCACCAAAATCTGTCTTGGTATAGGCTGTAGGTATACCCACAACCGGATTTTTAATATTATTCTCTGGAATACTTGGCTTTGGAATAAATGAAACATTGTCATCACCATCACCACAAGCTGTTAGCAATAAGCTTGAACTCAACAACGCAACCGTTAGTAATTTCATATTCATGTAGTTTTTCCTTAACTATATTTCTTGTCATTTTAATGCTTAGCATTTCTTTTACTAAGGCAATTACTTACATAAGAATGCGCTTAATATCAAATTGTTCAAGTATTTTTTTACTTTGCTGCTTATTTATTCAAAGTCCGTTCCAAATTTCTAAAAAATAAAATTGATACGACCTCATTCAACACAGCTTGCGATAAATTTCTTGTAAGATATTCAAACTCTCAACCAAGCTAGGCCAACTTTATGCAAGCAATCATCTTAGACACTGAAACACATACGCTGAATGGTTTGCCAATTGAAATTGCTTATGCTCCGATTGAAATTGAAAATGGAAAACTCAGTCTCGATAAAAAACAAATTTTTGATCAGCTTTATCAGGTTGGCCAGCCTATTTCCTTCGCAGCAATGGCGGTACATCATATTTTAGAATCAGATCTTATTGATCAACCTTTTTATAATGAGTTTAAGCTTCCTGCTCAGACCACTTATATCATTGGGCATAATGTTGATTATGATGTTGCCGCAATTGCACGTTGTGGTGTTGACACCTCAAAATTGAAACCAATTTGTACCTTAGCTTTAGCACGTCATGTTTGGGAGGATGCCGAAGCACATAACATTTCAGCCTTAATTTACTTGATCTCAAAAGGCAGTGACAAAGCACGCGAAATGTTAAAAGGTGCACATCGTGCCGATGCTGACATTATCTTAACCGCCAACATCTTGATGCATATTATTCATCAACTTAATATTCAAAATATCGAGCAACTTTATCTTGCCTCAGAGGAAGCCCGTATTCCCAAAACGATTACCTTTGGCAAGCATAAAGGTACAGCCATTCAAGACCTCCCTGCTGACTATATTCAATGGCTGATGCGTCAAGAAGATCTTGACCCGTATTTACGCAAAGCATTAGAAGCAAAATTAGTTAAAAAAGGATAAAGTTCTCAGTTTGTAAGTTATTTGCCAGTTACTTTAAACAAGGCAATGATATTTAATAAATTGTTAACATTATTGTCATTTTTTAACCTTATCTTAATCTCCGTCTAGATCTTGATTGGGGGAGATTAAGAGATGTCACATTTTTTTAAAACAGAGCTTGGCCAAACTGCCCTACAAGAACGCAGTATTGCATTGACTGCACGCCAACGTCGTCTATTGCTTTTAATTGATCATGAAGATTTCAAAGAATTAGATCAAGACTATAAGGAAAGGATTGCACCAACCGAACTTGTTCAACAACTGATCGATATGGGGCTACTGGCTGAACAAGCAACACCTATTATCCAAAAAGAAAATTTAGCGTCAGAATTAAAAGCTAATGATCTAAAAATGACATCAGAGCCCGTTACAGCACTAGAAGTAATAGCAGTTGTACAACAGCCTATTGAAGCTGAAGCAAAACTAGAAATAGAACCTGAAATTATTGAATTAGAAAAATTGCCTTTTGTTGAAATCCAACAAGTCATGATTCAGACACTAACCACTTACTGTGGTCTTATGGCTAGACCTTTGGTACAAAAAATTCAATCGATTAACTCGCTACAACAACTTAAAGCCTGCCAAATGCAATGGATTACCTCACTGCAAGAATCACGGATTCCACCTGCTCAACTGAATCAAACTTTAAAATTGATCAATTATTCAGTGCAGCATTTATAGTTAGATATGTAGCTTCGCGATAAGTCGAGAATAAAATTGATGTTTTAATAAACAAGAAGTAGCTTTATTGAGAGGTATATATTTACCTGCCTGTATTTTTTGCCTATGATGTGGCACGCATGCGCTCATAGCTCAACTGGATAGAGTACAGGTCTCCGAAGCCTGTGGCGTGGGTTCGAGTCCCGCTGAGCGCACCACTTTCCTTCTTGCAACACCTCTTACTCTATAATCGTTCTGTTTTTAATACACCATAAACCTATTTTTCTACTTGGTTTATTTTTTCATATCGCTCAAAATACGCGTTCTATTTAACAACGTGAGACGTTTATGACTGATGCTTTGGTGTTGAGCGATTTGTCCAAAACCTATCGTAATGGTTTTCAAGCGTTAAAAGGGATTGATCTTACCGTTCCGGAAGGCGAATTTTATGCATTATTAGGACCTAATGGTGCAGGCAAATCAACCACAATCAGTATCATTAGCTCTTTAACCAAAAAAACATCTGGTTCAGTTGAAATTTTTGGGCATAACTTAGATACCCATCCTTCACATGCAAAACAATGTCTTGGCGTTGTTCCTCAAGAATTTAACTTTGGTCAATTCGAAAAAACTTTCGATATTTTAGTGACCCAAGCGGGTTATTACGGCATTCCGAAGAAATTGGCCGAACAACGTGCTGAACATTATTTAGAAAAGCTCGGTTTATGGGAAAAACGTAATATTCAATCCCGTATGCTTTCCGGTGGTATGAAACGCCGTTTAATGATTGCACGCGCAATGATGCATGAACCTAAACTACTGATCCTCGATGAACCGACAGCTGGCGTTGATATTGAGTTACGTCGTTCGATGTGGGACTTCCTCACCGAAATGAATGAAAATGGCACTTCAATTATTCTCACCACACACTATTTAGAAGAAGCAGAAATGTTGTGTCGTCGGATTGCGATTATCGACCGCGGTGTGATTAAAGAAGATACCTCAATGAAAGGTTTCCTCAATCAACTGAATGAAGAATCATTCATTTGTGACTTAGCTGAGCCAATCGAATCTTTTGACCTAAATATTATTGGTTTTAAATTTAACCTGATTGATTCAGTGACCTTAGAAGTGACAATGGATAAGGCACATAGCATGAATGACCTATTCTTGTTATTACAGTCGCAAAATATCCAAGTTAGCAGTATGCGTAACAAGTCGAATCGCTTGGAAGAACTGTTCGTGAAAATGGTTGAGAAAAATCTTGCAGGAGCAGATCAATGAACTTTAATCAATTAAAAACTGCGCTGTGGACTTTAGTTGTTAAAGAAATTCGTCGCTTTATGCGTATTTGGCCACAAACCTTACTTCCACCAGCAATTACCATGAGTTTGTACTTCGTAATTTTTGGCAACTTGGTGGGTTCACGTATTGGTGAAATGGGTGGCTTTAGCTACATGCAGTTCATTGTGCCAGGCTTAATTATGATGGCCGTGATCACTAACAGTTACGCCAACGTTTCTTCAAGTTTTTTTAGTGCCAAATTCCAGAAAAGTATTGAAGAACTGATTATGAGTCCTGTGCCATTACACTTAATCCTGTGGGGTTATGTGATTGGTGGTGTCAGTCGTGGGGTATTGGTCGGCTTGATCGTCACGATAATGAGCTTATTCTTTACTCATCTAGAAATTTATAATGTGTTTGTGACTATATATACAGTCATTATTACTTCATTATTATTTTCATTGGGCGGTTTTATCAATGCGGTTTATGCCAAGTCGTTCGATGATATTTCAATTATCCCGACTTTCGTATTGACGCCACTCACCTATTTAGGTGGTGTGTTCTATGCCATTAGTGCACTCAGTCCATTTTGGCAAAATGTCTCTTTAATCAATCCAATTGTATATATGGTCAATGCCTTCCGTTACGGTATCTTAGGCCATAGTGATGTCAATGTATCCTTCTCTTTAGGCATCGTGACGCTGTGTTGTGTTGTCCTCTATGCAATTGCATATCATTTATTAGCTCGTGGTTCAGGAATGCGTGAATGAGTGTTGAACATTCTTTATTGGGTAAAGACACCCAATACCCAACTCAATATCAGCCAGAGGTTTTATTTCCAATTGCCCGTGCTGAATCCCGTCAACAGTATTTACATATTGAAGGGATTACACAAGGTAAAGACTGGTGGCATGTTTTTGAAATCTCATGGTTGAATCAACTTGGCTTACCTCAAGTTGCGATTGGTCGTTTGACATTACCAGCCAGTTCGCCCAATTTAATTGAATCAAAGTCACTTAAACTTTATTTCAATGGTATGAATTTCACCCAATTTGAGTCTCAACAAGCTTTTGTTGAAACCGTTGAACGTGATTTATCCAATGCTGCTGGCTCAAAAGTTGAACTACAACTGTTCCAAGTCGATGATTTAGAGATTTCTAAACCTAAAGGGATTTGTATCGACGATCTAATTCCTGAGCGTTTATCAGAACATCCTGATTCGACGTTATTGCAGCTAGATACAATCTCAGAAGATGATGTTGAAATTGAGTTGTACTCGCATTTATTAAGAAGTAATTGCCCTGTGACGGGTCAACCAGACTGGGGTACTGTTTTTATTCGTTTGCAAGGTAAAAAACCTTGTTATCGCAGCGTTTTAGCTTATATTATCTCGTACCGTCAGCATAATGGTTTCCATGAACAATGTGTTGAGCAAATATTTGCAGATATTTGGCAACTTCTAAAACCAGAAAAACTGATGGTCTATGCAACTTATACTCGTCGTGGGGGCTTGGATATTAACCCGTGCCGAGTATCCGATTTGTCATGGATGCCCGAGCCAATTCGCTTGGCACGACAATAAAACGAATAAATTTGATATAGAGGACGTTCTTCAATGACCAGTTATTTCGGTATTCTTCCGTCAGCAAGTTTGAGTCAGGACATTCAACTTGCACAAGCCAATCGTGATAGTAAAGAGCCACAATACCCTTTACGTGACAAAATTTCTCTACAGCTTACCGATGAGTTAATTGACACCATGTTGGTTCACTTGGTTCAACAATTTCCACCAAGTGACAAACGAGATACTACCGAAGGACTTGCGATTAAAATTCGCGGCATTGTTGAAACCTTAATGAAACAGCTTCTTGGTAAGGCATCAAATGAACAAGTGCTTGAATCATTAGCATTCATGGAAAAGAGCTTGTTCATTGATAATGAAGGTAAACAACGTATCGGCACAGTATTACCAGATAGCCTTGTAACTGAAATGAAGAAAAGCTTTGCTGAAGTTGCAGCTGGAAATGGCAAAGAACAACGTGATGCTTTAACAAAACAGTTTAAAACTTTTGCTGATGCCCTAATCCATCACTTTATGACTGAATTCAACAAAACCCTTGGTCTAGGCATGGTAAAACGTGGTGTTGCCAGCGTTGCAACCAGTGGCGTTGAAACAGCAGTCCATATCGTGATTAAAAAGCTTATCCCTAGCTTGAGCCAAGTTGAACTCGAAGTATTTACCAAGCACTTCGATCAGTTATTGGTACAAAAATAAGTTCTAAATAATGAGAAAGCGACGATTGTAAAATCGTCGCTTTTTTTATGCCAAATTAATCCCTTATAAATGTCACAATTTCTAAATTTGCATTGTCTAAATCAGCGTTTATGTTAGCATTCGCGAAGCGTTGATTTACCTGATTTAGAATCGCATGTCTCCAAGCCCACAATACAAATTTTTACGTCAAGCACCTCGTGATGGCTTAAGCACAGCCAACCAGCCTTCTCGTTGGCAACAACTGCACCTTGATCCATGGCTTTGCTTATTTTTAGTGCTCAATGCAGCACTTGGTTTAACTGTTTTATATAGTGCTTCAGCACAAGATGTCGGACTTGTCACCAAACAGGCAATGAGTTTCGGGATCGGCTTTGCAGTTATGTTTGGTTTGGCCCAGATTCCACCAAAAGTCTATCAGGCATTCTCTCCTTACTTTTATGTATTTGGAGTATTGTGCCTGATTGCTGTGATGGTATTTGGTGAAGTCCGTATGGGAGCACAACGCTGGATTGATATTCCTGGTTTCGGGAGTGTGCAGCCGAGTGAGTTTATGAAAATCGGCATGCCGATGATGGTGGCTTGGTTCTTGTCACGCAAAGCACTGCCTCCTAGCTTCTCACAAGTAATTCTGTCTTTAATGCTGATTGTGGTGCCTTTCCTACTCATCGCAGAACAGCCCGACTTAGGTACCTCTTTATTGGTACTTGCCAGTGGTATTTTTGTGCTTTTCCTTAGTGGATTGTCTTGGAAGTTGATTGCGGGTGCTGCAGGTGTTGCAGGCATCATCATTCCAATTGCTTGGGAATTCTTGCTACATGATTATCAACGTCAACGTGTTTTAACTTTATTTAATCCTGAGGCCGATGCTCTAGGTACAGGTTGGAACATTATTCAGTCTAAAACTGCAATCGGTTCTGGTGGCTTTTCAGGTAAAGGCTTTTTAGAGGGAACTCAATCCCACTTACACTTTTTACCCGAAGGTCATACTGACTTTATTATTGCAGCCTATTCGGAAGAATTTGGCTTGATTGGCGTTACCCTGCTGATCTTGCTTTATTGTGCAATTATTTTCAGAACATTCCAGATTGGCCTACAAAGCTTCCATAACTATGGTCGTTTGGTTGCAGGGGCATTTGGTTTGTCATTTTTTGTTTATGTATTTGTAAATGCAGGCATGGTCAGTGGTATTTTACCTGTGGTAGGTGTGCCTTTGCCGTTCATGAGTTATGGTGGAACTGCAATTATTACTCTTATGTCAACTTTTGGACTGGTTATGTCTATTCATACACATCGATAATGAGGAATTTTATAAACTTATGTTTCTTCCTACTTTGAATAAAACTTTTAAATTTTTAACTTTAAGCGTTGGTTTATTCTTGAGCAGTAATTGGGCACAAGCCAATGAATTTTATAACCATCCTAATTACTTTGCGTTTAAACAAAAAGCAATGACGACCTATGGCTTAAGCAGCGAACAAATCGATGCTGCCATGAGTGATGCGCGCAATTTACCCAACATTTTAAACATCATGACCCGCCCTGGTGAAAGTAAACCTTGGTACCAATATCGCTCTATGTTTTTAGTCGAGGGTACCATTCAACGTGGTGCGCGTTTTAAAAGCCAATATGAAGACGTACTGAATCGTGCTGAACAGCAGTATGGTGTACCTAAATCAGTGATTCTCGGTATTTTAGGCGTAGAGACTGGCTACGGTGCCAATAAAGGCTCTTTCATCACCAGAGACGCCTTAGCAACGCTTGCCTTTGGTTATCCGCGCCGTGCCGACTACTTTAGTGATGAATTGGCTGCATTAATTTCATGGACATATAAAGAAGGCTATCCAACCAACAGTATCGTGGGTTCCTATGCAGGTGCGATTGGTTACCCGCAATTCATGCCAAGCAATATTCAAAAATTAGGTGTGGACTACGACGGCAATGGTCATATCGATTTAAGAAACTCTGCTGCGGATGCAATTGGGTCAATTGCTAACTATTTAGCTCAACATGGTTGGCAGCGAGACCGTCCAATTGGCTTCCCTGCTCGTTACTTAGGTAACAACCCTGATAGCGTGATTGCTAAAGATTTGACCCAGCCAGTTCCTTATGGTGAATTGAAAAAATTGGGAGTGGCGCCAATTGACCCATTGGTAAAAATTGATGATCTTGATTTAGTCAATGTTATTCAATTACAAGACCAATTTGGTCCAATTTACTATATCACTTATCCAAATTTCCAAGTCATTACGACTTACAACAAGAGCCGTATGTATGCGACAGCAGTATGGTTATTAGGTACAGAAGTAGCTAGCCGATAGGCTAGCTTTTTTACAACATTATGAAAAGTCAATAAATTTTTTATTTAAAAAGTACATATATTCGGCAAAATTCATAAAATGTTACAATATTGATTATTTATTAACCAGAAACTGTAAGTTTTTGCCCTTTTTGTAACTATTTATCGTTAAAGACTAGACACACTTCGTAAGCGATGAATATTATCGCCCCAAGTTAAAAGTAATTGCAAAAGTGAATAATTAGACATGTGCACTATATTTCAAGGTTTTTATTGAAATAGAAAAGCATGTTCTCTAGGAGTTTATACAATGCAGTTTTCGCTAAAATATATTCTAGCGCTGACGGCAGGCTTAAGTTTAAGCCCGTTACATGCTGAAATGGTACAGTCTTCATCATTAATCAATGATGTGGAAGGTTCTAATTTGGCTGCCCGCGTACTAAGCAAAGATTCTCAAAATTTTAATTCTCGTTTTTCAAACGTTAATAGTCTTTCAATCACTGAGAGTTCTGGTGACAAAGTACGTCGCCAAACGATCGCTGCTAAGATCGATATCCCAGCAGAAGAGCCTTCAGTGATTGAAAAACTGAATACTGTTGCTTCGAACACCGTTCGTAAATTCAGCCAAAATGGCGTTGCATCATGGTATGGTCGTCAATTCCATGGTCGCAAAACAGCAAGCGGTGAAACATTCGATATGAATGCAATGACTGCTGCACATCGTAGCCTTCCTTTGAACTGTTATATTCGTGTGACAAACAAAGACAACGGCAAAAGTGTTGTTGTAAAAGTTAACGATCGTGGTCCTTTCCATGGTAACCGTGTATTAGACTTATCTTATGGTGCTGCAAAGCAACTTGGTATGTCTAGCTCAGGTACAGGTAATGTGAGCATTGAACGTGTTGATGGTCCTAATTCTTAATCATTAAGACCATCACTAAAAAGCCGCTTATTGCGGCTTTTTTATTTTTATCTATTACATTTGTTGATGCTTTACGCCTTATCCTATTCTTCGGTATATTGAATAAATAAAAATGAATACTGCAAGGAGAGCAATGTGAAATCGATAGACGAATGGTTTGATGAATATAGTGACAGCCACCAAAACCAAACCAACAAGAAAATTCACTGGGTCTGTGTCCCTGCCATTCTATTTTCTATTATTGGTATTCTGGCGCACTTTAGTACGCTGCTCACCGCGCTATTGCTGGTTTTAACTTTAGTCTTCTATGCACGCTTGGATATTGTTTTAGCAGTGGCGATGGCTGCTTTATTAGCCGCCATGGCGTGGCTAATCGTGATCTTACCTGTGGGTGTTGGGTTCTATATCGGTGTTTTTGTGATTGCTTGGATCGGACAATTTTATGGGCATAAAGTTGAAGGTAAGAAGCCTTCATTCTTTAAAGACTTACAATTCCTTCTGATTGGCCCTGTATGGTGTATGGACGCTTATTTAGCTAAAGTCCTACCTAAATGGAAAATTCGTCAAAAATCAGCGATTACAAGCTAATTTAGCGCACATCTTGCAAGCGACCAACCAAGGGAAACTATTATTGATAGATTTTCCCTTGGTATTTTAGCCAACCGTCAATGTGTTTTCCACGCGGATCATGATGGGTCCAGTGAATCACTCCACCTTTTTGGCTGTATTCATATTCACCATAAAACTCCACCGTAGCGCCCTTTTTCAACCCTTCGATTCTTGGGGCTAAATCAATGTTGTGTGCGATCAATACGGTTAAACCATTCTCCAGTTTAAGAATCATTTTCTGATGTCTTGAACCTTCATTGTCATCTGGCAAAATCGCCTTTACAACACCTTGTGCTTGAACTTGCACATTACTTCGCTGCTGCTGATAGGCTTGCATGATCTTATGCTGATCATCCACTGACACATTGCTATTTGTAGTCGGTGATTGACTACTTGTATTTTGTTTTTGCTTTAAGTCAAAGCCGAAATAAGCTGCAATCAACACAATGATCGCAATAATGATCAGATTATTTTTTTGAGTTTTCATATTTACCTTTTAGCAGACACAAAATAGCAAAATGCCAATCGAATTGATTGGCATTTTGATCATACAACGTCTATCACATTTAGAATAGTCGGTTCATACCATTCAAAGCCGCAACACGATATGCTTCAGCCATGGTTGGATAGTTGAATGTCGTTTCCACGAAATACTTCAAGGTATTGTTTGGACTGTGCATCACCACTTGCCCAATGTGAATAATCTCTGCTGCATTGTTACCAAAACAGTGAATACCCAAGACTTCTAAAGTATCACGATTGAACAGAATCTTTAATTCACCGACGGTATCACCAGTAATCTGTGCACGTGCCAAATGACGGAAAGAAGCCTGACCAACTTCGTAAGGCACTTTCTCTTCAGTCAGTTCTTGCTCAGTTTTACCAATTGAAGAAATCTCTGGAATGGTATAAATACCTGTTGGTACATCACGGATTGGCTTCACATTCTTTTCGCCTACCATGTTTGCACCTGCGCAACGACCTTGGTCATACGCAGCGGAAGCGAGTGAAGGCCAACCAATCACATCACCTGCCGCATAAATATTTTCAGCTTCAGTTTGATATTGATCATTGACCATCAACTGACCACGACCATTCGGTACTAGCCCCACATTTTCCAAGCCTAGACCATCGGTATTACCTGAACGACCATTACACCATAAGATTGCATCTGCCTTGATCTTCTTACCGCTGAGTAAATGTAAGACCACATGATCATCAAAAGTTTCTAAACGATCAATTTGCTCATTGTGACGAATCAATACACCTTGTTCACGTAAGTGATATGACAATGCATCGGCAATTTCATCATCAAGGTAGCTTAAAAGCTTTTGCTGGGTGTTGATCAAATCAACTTTATGATCAAGTCCGATGAAAATAGAAGCATATTCACAACCAATCACGCCCGCACCATAAATGATGATTTTTTGGATTGAATAATCAAGATCAAGAATCTTGTCCGAATCAAATACGCGCGGATGATTGAAATCTAGACCTTTCGGTTGGTATGGACGGCTACCGGTTGCAATCACGATTTGCTTGCAAATAATGGTGTCTTTAATACCATCCTGACCAAAAATCAGTACGGTGTTTTTATCTTGGATATACGCGCGACCGTGGAAAACTTCGATTTTATTGCGATCATAAAAACGTGTATGCGTATCAACTTGTTGTTGAATGACTTTATGCGCATTACGTAGTACCTGCTTCATGGTGAATTGTTTCCACTCACCTACTTTTTGAAACATCGGGTCACGTTGATAACGAATAATACTTGAAACTGTTTGACGTAAAGCTTTACTTGGAATTGTACCTACGTGTGCGCAGTTACCACCGAGTTGATCGCGAACATCAACGATTGCAACACGTTTACCTGCTTTTGCAAGCTTCATTGCCGCGCCTTCGCCAGCTGGGCCAGAACCGAGAATTACTGCATCATATTTAACAATATTCCCACCAACGACCTCTTTCTTACGTGGCATTCAAAGCTCCTTTGTCTCTTAACCGTTTTGCTATATATATGATAACCAATATGCAGCCAGATGATGTATTTCACAACTATATATTTTTATATATTTACATTTTCAAAATGAATACCACTTTTCATGCTTTATTACGGTAAATTTGACTATAATAACGGGATATCTCAAGTCAAAGGCTGTAGAAATTATATGTCTGAACACCGTAAACCTGAACAGGGTATAAAACTTCGTGGCGCGGAAAAAGTCGCGAGAATTCCTGTAAAAGTTATCCCTACGGTTGAAGTACCTCGCAAACCTGACTGGATTCGAGTCAAGATGACCGCTCCAGAAGAAGTTCAGCGTATCAAAACAACCTTGCGCTCGCAAAAACTGCATACCGTATGTGAAGAAGCGGCTTGCCCCAACCTACCAGAATGTTTCGGTGGTGGTACAGCAACTTTCATGATCATGGGTGATATCTGTACCCGTCGCTGTCCATTCTGTGACGTTGCACATGGTCGTCCAAATGCTTTAGATCCAGATGAACCACGCCACATGGCAGAAACCATTTCCAATCTTGGCCTCAAATATGCCGTGATTACCTCGGTTGACCGTGACGACCTTTTGGATGGTGGTGCGCAACACTTCGTTGATTGTATCAAAGAAGCCCGTGCATTAAGCCCAAAAACCCTATTGGAAATTCTGGTGCCTGACTTCCGTGGTCGTATGGACATTGCCTTACGCATCATGACTGAATGTCCGCCAGATGTATTCAACCACAACATTGAAACTGTGCCACGTTTATATAAAGCGATGCGTCCAGGTTCTGATTATCAGCACTCTTTAACGCTGTTAAAAATGTTTAAAGAATACTGCCCTGATGTCCCAACCAAATGTGGTTTGATGGTCGGTATCGGTGAAACTGAAGAAGAAGTGATTGCCCTACTCGATGATCTTAGAGCACATGATGTTGACTACATTACCATTGGTCAATATCTACAGCCATCTAAGCAACATGCGCCGATTGACCGCTTTGTTACACCAGAAGAATTCGAGCGTTATGCTGAGCATGGCCGTAAACTTGGTTTTAGAAATATCTGGTCTGCACCAATGGTTCGCTCAAGCTACTTTGCTGATCGCCAATACCACGGTGAACCTGTACCAGCAGTACGTCGTAAAGTTGATCCTGCCAAGAAAATTGCAGTTCAAGCGATTGAAGCTTAATCTTTTTGTTATGGACGTACTTCGGTACGTCCATTTATAAATTATGGTTTGTTAAAAATTTCAGGTGTTGCCCACACACTAGAGCATAACCATTCTTTAGGAATTTCAATTATCGCCTCAACAGGAGCTTCAACATCCCAGTAATGCTCCCACCCCCCACCACAATAGTCATCAATAATGACTAAGTTTTTCCATTTTTCCAGCCAAGCTTCTACTCGATCAAAATCTTCGGATGAATCCACATCCATAACAAAAATAGTAATTTTCTTCATCTGCCCCATATCAAACCTTCCTTTTGAATACTAGGCTTTAATAACCTTATTACTAAATGAGTATCCACCAACCTTTTCGAGAAAAGCGTCGATACTTACCAGAAGAGTTAAAAGGATCTTTTTCGCACTCTACAAAAAATCACCTGTTTTCTCCCCCTAACTGTTTTATTCTATAAAACTTCAATAAGAAATCATTTGAACCGTAATTAGTCTGGTCAGAAAGCGAAAAAACAATCCAATGCTTCAATTTATATTGATTGCTTATACAAAAAAGGAGCAAATTCATGCTCCTTAATTTTGATTATGCTAAATGCTTAAGCAATATGCTTTTGTACTACAATCGAACCAACAGAATAACCAGCACCGAATGAAGAGATCACAGCATACTCACCGTCATTGACCTGCTCACCAGTACGGTGCATAGCAATAATCACACCTGCAGACGAGGTATTAGCAAACTCATCCAGAATGATCGGTGCACGCTCTAAATCAGCCTCTTTACCGACAACCAATTTCAAAATCAGTTCATTCATATTGGCATTGGCTTGGTGCAACCAGAAACGTTTGATTTGTTCAGCGCTTAATTCAAGCTTTTCCAATTGTGCAGTAATGATTTTTGCAACCAGTGGACAAACTTCTTTAAAGACTTTACGACCGTCTTGACGGAATAACTTGTCGTCAACAACTGCATCTTCACTACGGTTTAAGAAACCAAAATTGTTACGGATATTATTTGAGAACTGCGTAAACAAATGGATATCTAAGATTTCATAACCCGATTTAGTTTCAGTTTCTTCAATAATTGATGCCGTCGCAACATCACCAAAGATAAAGTGTGCATCACGTGTACGATAGTCTAAATGACCCGATGTAATTTCAACATTGAGCAATAACACACGACGTGCGCCACATTTCACTGCATCGTAGGCTTGTTTCAAACCAAAAGTTGCAGCAGAACATGCCACATTCATGTCATAGGCATAGCCTTGAATGCCCAATGCAGACTGGATTTCAATCGCAACTGCTGGATAGGCACGTTGCATATTTGAACATGCCAAAATTACAACATCGATATCTTCTGCGGTCACGCCTGCATTTTCCATCGCTTGCTTAGCAGCAATAACGCCCCACTCCGCTTGAAGTGAAAGTTCATCATTACTACGCTCTTGCAAACGTGGACGCAAACGTGTCGGATCAAGAATACCTGATTTTTCGACCACATAACGGCGTTGAATGCCCGATGCTTTCTCGATAAATTCAGGGCTTGAGCCACGAAGTGCTTCAATTTCGCCAGCTTCAATTTGCGCTGCATTATCTTGGTTATACTGTTCTACATAAGCATTTAAACTTTCAACCAACTCTTCATTGGAAATAGATTCGGTTGGGTGGAATAAACCTGTACCAGTTATACGGATGCCCATGTAAAACTCCTGTAAAGAATACTTGTAACTTTCATATTTCTCAGTTTAACCGATTGCTAATCGATCCCATAGTTTTTGTAATCTAGTTGGTGAAATAGGCAGCTTTGTTTTCATCGGCTGAGAAAACAAAGAAATTCTAAATTCCTCCAACATCAAATACAGTTCTTTGATTTTAGGATCATTTTTAAATTTAAATACTTTGTCCATCCATGGATCGACATCATCAATTGCAGCAAGATCTCGTTGTAGATTATTGGGCAAACGATCTAAACGCAATAGCAGTGCTTTTAAATAGCGCGGGTATTCCTGCCAAATTTCAGCAGGACGGCTATAAACAAAGTTTGCTAATGACATTAAATCAAGTTGATCTTCAATATCATCCACACTTCGACCAAAGATGCTTTGATCCAACACCAATAACTCACGGCGGATCTGCTGCCATTGGGTAAATATTTCAGTTAAATCATTTAATGTCTGTTGACCATTTGCTAAAAATTGCTTTTTAGTTTCAGTGAGTAACTGCTGAAACTCAGCCGCATTTTTTGGTAGATCTTGAATTGAAACCTGCAAGGTTGCATAGACCAGCATTTGTTCCAGTTTTGCTCGATCACCCAATGGTGAATAAGCGAGAGCCAAGGGCTTGGAAATCTGCTTTTTCAATTGACGGATTAAATCCCCCAACTGCATATGCACCAGACGAATCACCCCTTCTCGATGTTGCTTAATCGCTTCATCTTGATCATTAAAGGTTTGAATCACCACACCAGATTCATCTTTGGCTTCAAGCTCCGCAAATAGTTTAGTTGGAACCAAAGCCTGATATTGCTTGATCACAACACCTGTTACTTTTTGCGATGCTTCGAATACAAAATTTTCAGGGAAGGTCTGGAACTCACCTTGTTGCTGTTTGACTGGACGATGGGTTTCAACACGGCAACGTGCTTTCAACTCATCTAAATCACGACCTTGTGCGATCAACTTGCCTTTTTCATCTACCACCTTGATAAACGGAATCAGATACTGATCAATGCGCTCAAAAGAAAAATCTTTTTCCGTAATCTGCTCACCGCGCAAAGCAAACGCCAAGTAGCTAAATAAATGTTCACGCAGATGAACTGCATCAATCCCCTGCATGAGCTTTTTAGCTGTATCTGGAATCGGCACTAAATTGCGACGCTTGTCTTTTGGTAGTGCTTTTAATAAAGCTTCGATTAAATCCTGACGCCACCCCGGAATGCCCCATGACCACTGCTTTTCATCCACTTGCGGTAAAGCCTGCACAGGAATTTTAACTGTCGCACCATCTTCATCATGGCTAGGGTCAAAACGATAGCTGGCAGCAAGTCGCAGTTGTCCATTATGCAAATAATCTGGGAATTGTTGCGTCGTTGGACGATCATTCATCCATAACGCATCATCATCTACAAATAAATAACGCGGATGCTCTGACTCAATAGTTGCACGCCAATCTTCAAAACTGCTGCGACTGGCAATTTCTTCTGGCACTTTCGCTGCATAGAACTGGTAAATGGTCTCTTCATCCACCACCAAATCACGACGACGTAATTTATCTTCAACCCGTTCAACTTCTTCAAGTTTGAGTAAGTTATGTTTTAAAAATGGCGGTGTAATACCTAAATGACCTGTCGTTAAGGCATCACGTAAAAAGATTTCATGTGCCGCAGGTTGGTCTACTTTTTCAAAATTGATTAATCTTTTCGGCTCAATAATCAAACCAAACAGAGAAATCTGCGCATAGGCATTGACGATACCTGCTTTTTTCGACCAATGTGGTTCAAAATAGTGATATTTCAATAAATCACGCGCAGCCAATAGAATCCATTCAGGATCAATTTTTGCCAAAGTCCGTAAATACACCTGAGAGGTTTCCACCATCTCAAATGCCATGACCCAAGCGGTATTGGTCTTGTGTAAGGTACTCGCAGGAAAAACTTTAGCCTTCTGCTGGCGCACTGCCATAAAGGTATTACGTTCATCGGTTTTATTCGCAATAAATGAAAGTAAGCCCGTGAGTAAGGCACGATGTAGGTTTTCATAGTTGGCTGATTTTTCATTAAAACTAAGTTTTAAACCCTCTGCCAATTCAACCAATTGCTGATGGGTTTGCTTCCACTCACGAAGGCGTAACCAACTTAAAAAGTGCTGGCGTGCAAATTGACGACGCTTATTTTCGGTTTGTGTTTCGGGACTGGTTTGCAGCGTATTCCAAAGTTTTAAATAGAATAAAAAGTCTGAATCAGCTTCTTTAAACAGTGCATGTTTTTGATCAGCCTGCATTTGCTTGTCCGCAGGACGCTCACGTGGATCTTGAATGGCCAAGGCACTGACAATAATCAGAGTTTCTTTGAGCACACCAAAATGAGCCCCGCCAACCAACATACGTGCTAAACGTGGGTCAATTGGCATACGCGCCATCATTTGACCGACTTTGGTTAAATCATTCTTACGTTCGTTTAATGCACCTAACTCAACCAAGAGCTTACGTCCGTCATTCACCAAACGGAAATCAGGTGGTTCAATAAAATCAAAATCTTCCAGATTACCTAAACCTAAGCTTTGCATTTGCAAAATAACAGATGCCAAGTTGGTCCTTTTAATTTCAGGTTCAGTAAACTCAGGACGACTTAAAAAGTCTTCTTCACTATATAGACGAATACATACACCCGCAGCAATACGACCACAGCGGCCTTTACGCTGGTTGGCGGCAGCTTGTGAAATCGCTTCAATCGGTAAGCGCTGTACCCGTGAACGGTAGTTATAACGCGAGATACGAGCAAAACCACTGTCAATCACATAGCGAATATTCGGAACCGTCAATGCAGTTTCAGCCACGTTGGTCGCAATAATAATACGTCGACCTTTACCGCCTGGACTAAAAATCTTTTGCTGTTCTGCCAGTGCCAAACGTGCATATAAAGGCAATACCTCAGTATGACGAGGGCCATATTTTTGCAGCGTTTCCTGCAATTCACGGATTTCCTGCTCTGTACTGGCAAAAATTAAAATATCCGCATATTCAGGATGACCTTTTGCTTCAGCATCAGCAAAACACTCTTCTACTGCTTGTACTACAGCACGCGGTAAATTTTCTTCGAAATCATCAAACTCGTCGTCATCACTGCCGACAATACTCAGCTCAGAGATCGGACGATAACGCAGTTCGACAGGAAAGCTGCGGCCTTCCACTTCAAAAATAGGCGCATCATAAAAATATTGGCTAAAACGGTTTACATCTAGCGTAGCCGAGGTCACGATGACTTTTAAATCAGGACGCTTTGGCAAAAGCTGCTTGAGATAGCCCATGATGAAGTCAATATTGAGTGAACGTTCATGCGCTTCATCAATAATGATCGTATCGTATTTTGATAAAAAACGGTCATTGGTCAATTCAGCCAACAAAATACCATCTGTCATCAAACGGACGATTGAATCTTGTGAACCTTGCTCATTAAAACGAATCTTAAAGCCAATTGATTCACCAAGCTTCTCGCCCACTTCTTCTGCTATACGTTGCGAGACACTTCGAGCCGCCAATCGACGTGGCTGAGTATGACCAATCATCCCCGTGAGTCCACGACCTGCCAGCATCGCAATTTGTGGAAGCTGTGTGGTTTTACCAGAACCCGTTTCACCAGCAACAATAATGACCTGATGCTTTTGAATCGCCTCAATTAAACGGTCTGCGTACTGGGTAACAGGCAGGTCTTGATTCAGTTTGATCTTGGGAACACGTGCTAGGCGTTGTTTTACCTTATGATTCGATTGCTGAATCAGTTTTTCAATTTCCGCTGTTTCTGTTTTTTTATCTTTGCGCAGTCGATTTAAACGGTGAAGGTCACGAGCCATAACCAATTGATCTACATTTAAATGACTCTGCACTGAACAGCTTTCCTGAAAAATTAAATAATCGGCTATTTTACGCCTTAAGCCCTTGCTATGCAAAGAAACCTTTTCAAACTATTTGAGATAAAATCTAAAACTGCACTGATTCGCCCAATTATACTTTTTTATTCCCCGATCATTTTACATATTCATCTGATGTAGAATATTTAATCGTATATCTTGGTTTTTTATATATTTTTATCTTTTTTCAATTTTACCCTTGAATTTTGCTGGCGTAGACTTCATGTTGTTATGCACGTTAGTTTTCAGATGTTTTGTCATGTTTGCTTCATTTTTATGTCGTCAAATAGAGAAAATATCTTTGGGTGAAAGTCGTTTTGATTGAGTTATTCAATTTTCCGATTTTAGTGATGTAAAAATACTATTTCCCCAATAACTAAAAATTATTTATTCTTGACCTCGTAAACAAGTAAGGCGTTAGCCTCTCAATAAAACCTCAATCATGGAGACAATGATGAGCTTAATTAATACTGAAGTTAAACCATTTAAAGCAACTGCGTACCACAACGGTCAATTTGTTGACGTATCTGAAGCTGATCTTAAAGGCAAATGGTCTGTTGTATTCTTCTACCCAGCTGACTTCACTTTCGTATGTCCAACTGAGTTAGGCGACCTTGCTGACAACTATGCTGAATTCCAAAAATTAGGCGTTGAAATCTATGGCGTGTCTACTGACACTCACTTCACGCACAAAGCTTGGCACGACACTTCAGACGTTATTGGTAAAATCCAATACCCATTGATCGGTGACCCAACTTGGACACTTTCTAAAAACTTCGACGTATTAATCGAAGCTGCTGGTCTTGCTGACCGTGGTACTTTCGTAATCGATCCAGAAGGCAAAATCCAAATCGTTGAAATCAACGCTGGTGGTATCGGTCGTGATGCATCTGAACTTCTTCGTAAAGTTAAAGCTGCTCAATATGTTCACGCTCACCCAGGTGAAGTATGCCCAGCTAAATGGAAAGAAGGCGAAGCTACGCTTGCTCCATCTATCGACTTAGTTGGTAAAATCTAATTATTTAGATTTTACCGATAGGTTTGAAACCACCCTTTTTAGGGTGGTTTTTTTATTGATTATTTTTATCAATCCAAGTCCTATTTCACACCGAAAATTTATAGCTAATTTTTTACAATTCTTATACTTATAAATTTATAGCAAGCTTCATTTATGAATTGTCAGACGGTTTCAGTTGGAGTACTGTCAAAGAATAGAACACCAGAGTTGTTAACCATGTACTAAAAGATCAAATCAAAATGGGGACGAATATATGGAAAAACCAGTTGTTGTAACCTCTTGGAAATACGATGTTTCTTCACGCTATTTAAAAATTTTCTATAGCAATGGCTCAGGTGAGCTTTATCATCCCGTTCCAGAGTTTATCTACAATAATTTACTTCGCACCAATGATAAAACAGCCTTTGTGCATAAATATCTTGAGTTTGATCTGCATTTTAAACGACTCTGTATTTCAGCCTAGTCAAAAAAAATCAGCCCCTTAGGGCTGATCTGTTTTATACCTTTCGCTTATTTAAGCCGCGTCATTTTGCTCAATATATTTCTCAAGCATTTCTTCCTTCACCTCAGCATGCATATTAATTCTACTGAGGTCACCTTTATAATGCGCTACAACGCGATCATCCATGATTTTTGACCACCAAGATGGAATAAATGCTGGCAAAATCATGGCACCATAACCTGCGGGTAATTGCGGTGCATCTTGAAAGTGGCGTAAGGTTTGAAAGCTTCGGGTCGGATTGGCGTGATGATCTGAATGACGTTGTAATTGATACAAGAATAAATTCGTCACCACATTATTATTGTTCCAGCTATGTTCTGGCAAAGTACGCTCATATTGACCATTTTCTTTCTTTGCACGCTTTAAACCATAATGTTCAATATAATTTACTGATTCAAATAAAGTAATTGCATAAGCCGCTTGCGTGACTTGGAATGGTACTGAACGCATACCAAACTTGCTAAACATGGCAGCATGATATACAGCTGACATTGCCCAACCATGAATTAATTCATTTTCCTTACAGAAGAAAGGCAGTTTTTTACGTTCTAAACGGTTTTTCTCAATTTCGATCGCCGATTTGAAGCTACCAATCACAGTACCTGGTAAAAATTTCCAAAAGCTTTCGCCGAATTGTGACGATGCAGGATCTTCAGGTGTTGCAACGCGACGATGATGTCCATAAGGATGTTCAATTCGGAAATGGTTATAACCTGATGGCGCTAAAGCCAAATGCGAAAGATAATGCTCTAAACGTCCACTTTTATGGCTCAGTTCATGTGCAGTATTAATGGCAATTCCATTGACCATGCCCACCAAAGTTCCCAATAAGACTTGATCTGCTACTGGCGTATCTTTACGACTGGCTAAATAGGTTCCATAAATATTGGTTGCATATTGTAATGGAATAAAAAGTTTAACAATTCGAGCGTAATACGGATCGGCTTCTAAATCAGCGATTGCATCTAATGGTGGGTTTTCGGTGTCTTCACCAATCAATTTATCCAATGTCGGAATAACGCCATGAATAAATAATGGCCCAAATGAAGCAAAGAACTTTTTCGTTTTTTTAGGGCCAAACTGATAGCCCGCCAAACCACCCATCGCAATGGTCGGTACAGCCAAACCCAATAGCCATAAATGACGTTTTTTATCCTTAAATGTTGTTGTCGCTTGCTCGACATCCAGTTGAGTATGCATATTCATTAGAAACTCCTCAATCAAACACAAAATGTTTTGCTTGAGTTGATTGTGTCTCTTCACCGGCCCTCTATATTATCATTTTAAGACTTGCTATTATCATTTTAAGACTTTACTGAGTTTTTCTTGTGCAAAAGCAACAGATCCCTGTTATTCCATCACGTTATTATTTACGACTGATTGAAATTTTAATCGGTACGCATCAATACGATAATGATTTGTTGATGGCTGTGCAGCAAGAACTGGCAAAAACAGAATTATTATCGATTCAGCAAATTGAACAATTCATTGAGATTGGTTTAAGTCTGCCCAATACTCAAGATTTGGCCTTTGAACTAGGCAAAAATATCAAGCTCAGCTCACATAGTCTCGTCGGCTATGCACTCATGACCAGTCCTAATCTGGAACATGCACTTAGGTTAATTGCACAATATTTTAGACTGATTATGCCAAGTTTTAAGCTCAGCATTCAGTTTCCAACAGGCTCACAAAAAGTTGAACTATTATTTGAACCAATTTTGCAGATGAATAAGCAATGTTTGGCCTTTCATATTGAAGCGATTGCGGTGGCGTTTTACTACAGCCTGTTAGAATTAGCAGGTCAGCAATTACAACGCTACCAAGTATATTTGAGTGTTCCAGAGCCAAGCTATCAAGAACGTTATTTAGCCTTAGTAAAAGCCAATTTCCACTTTAACTATACTTGGCTTTCAGGTATCCGCGTGGTGATTGATCAGCAGCAATTAGCACTCCCCTTACCTTTGGCGGATGCACATAGTTTAAAAATAGTTGAACAACGCTGTCAGGAACAAATCCAGAAGATCTATCATCAAGGAGAAATTGTTGAATGGGTCAGCATGATGTTACGACAAGCTAATCAAGTCCCAACCCTCATGGAATGTGCCAAAGTTTTA
This sequence comes from Acinetobacter sp. TUM15071, assembly GCF_008980925.1. NCBI lineage: Bacteria > Pseudomonadati > Pseudomonadota > Gammaproteobacteria > Moraxellales > Moraxellaceae > Acinetobacter > Acinetobacter sp. TUM15071. The sequence goes on from NZ_BKGB01000003.1 coordinate 238,473, forward strand.
AACATTTCGACCAAAACCTTGCAACGCTATTTACAGCAACAAGGTGTTGAATTTCAAACTTTAAAGCAGCAGATCAGTACTGAGCGAGCCATTGAGTTATTAGAAAATTCTAGCTTTACCATTACCCATATTGCCTATGAGCTGGGTTATTCTAATCCTGCCAATTTCACCCGTGCATTTAATAAAGTGATTGGCTGTAGCCCTCAAGCATATCGACTACACCATCAAAGTAAAATAAATTCACTTCAACACCACCATACATAAACCCGCACCAATCGGCAGAATGGTACTCATGTAATCTTCATCATCTTTAATCAGTTCGAGAAATTCCTTGACCTCTGCTGCATGAGAAATCACATTATCAACAATTAAGGTACTTCCCGAAGACTGCAATAAACGCTTTAAGTCTTTCCAGTAGCTCACATAACTACCACGCTCGGCATCCAATAGAATCAGATCATAAGGTTCAGTCGCTTGGGCCAAATAATCGGCAGCATCCCCCACCCAAAAATCAATAAAAGATTCCAAGCCAAATTCTTCCGCATATTTTTTTGCTTGCGCACTGCGAAATGCATTGATTTCTAGAGTATGTACCTTCGCTCCCACGACTTTCGCAGCTTCCGCCAGCCAAAGCGTCGAATAGCCTGTAGAGGTACCTATTTCTAAAATCCGTTTTGATTGTTGAGTACGAACCAACATCGCAAGTAGCTTTGCGGATTCCGCTTCAATATTTCGGTAGCGCCTTAAGCGATCAGACTGTCGAGCATCATGTTGTTTAAACTCATCATATAAATCAGAGATACGTTGTAAAAATACTGTGCTGGTCATGTCTGATCCCTCAAGTGCTTAAATTAAAAGCGCATTGATTTTAGGTCGTTTGTATCAGTTTAAAACGTGGCAAAATTTGACCATCGTCAAGTTGAACGGTTTCGATAAACATCGTCAATGGACGTACCCACATCGAATAATCACCGTATAAACATTGATAGACCACCAGCTCTTCTTCAGTTTCGCTATGTCTTGCAACATTAAACACTTGATATAGCTGACCTTTATAGTGCTGATAGATACCACGTTGTAATGTCATATTACTTACCCTTTATTTATGCCACGAAATGATTGCAGTTATATAACAACTTTGATTGTACTCAAATTTTTTATGAAAGATATGTTTATAAAACTACCAACACAATCAAAAATTCAAAAAACCGATCAAACTCATAAAAACATACTGTTTTACCTATTCAGTACTTTTGCGTACTATAGCCTCATTGAATGAATTTAGCCGATTTGAACGTCTTAGAATTTGGAGTAATACATGTTAGATCAAAATATTAAAACTCAATTAAAAGCTTACTTAGAACGTTTAGAAAGTCCAATCGAGTTGGTTGCTGCTTTAGATGACTCCGACAAAGCTGCAAAAATCAAAGAACTCGTGACTGAAATTGCAGAACTTTCTGACCAGGTTACGGCGCGTTTTGACGGTTCAAACGCTCGCCGTCCTAGTTTCGGTGTAGCCAAAGCAGGTGAACAACCACGTGTGTTCTTTGCTGGCTTGCCGATGGGACATGAGTTTACTTCTTTGATCTTGGCATTATTGCAAGTGTCGGGTTATGCCCCTAAAGTGTCTGATGAAGTACTCACTCAGATCAAAGGTTTAAACTTAAGCGCGAACTTTGATGTGTTTGTCTCGTTGAGCTGCCATAACTGTCCAGATGTGGTTCAAGCACTTAACTTGATTGCGATTAACAATCCAAATACCACGGCAACTATGATTGATGGTGCTTTCTTCCAAGACGAAGTCGAAGAACGCAAAATCTTGGCTGTACCAATGGTGTTCCAAGACAACCAGCACATTGGTCAAGGTCGTATGACTTTGGAAGAAATCGTTGCCAAGTTGGATAGCAATTCAGCTGAGAAAGATGCAGCAGCAATCAATGCCAAAGATGCATTTGATGTATTGGTGATTGGCGGTGGTCCTGCGGGTGGTACAGCAGCGATTTACGCAGCACGTAAGGGCATCAAAACGGGTATTGTGGCTGAACGCTTTGGTGGTCAGGTGATGGATACCATGGATATTGAGAACTTCACTACTGTTCAAAAAACCGTGGGTCCTCAGTTCGCTCAAGACATGGAAGCCCATGTCCGTGAATACGGTGTCGACATCATGAACTTGCAACGTGTCAGCAAGATTACAGGTGCAGATCAAACGGCCAATGGTCTGGTTGAAGTTGAACTGGAAAATGGTGCCAAACTTGAATCGAAAACGATCATCCTGTCTACAGGTGCACGTTGGAGAGAAATGAATGTACCAGGTGAAGCTGAATACCGTACCCGTGGTGTGGCTTACTGCCCACACTGTGATGGTCCATTATTCAAAGGCAAACGTGTTGCGGTGATTGGTGGTGGTAACTCAGGTGTCGAAGCAGCGATTGATCTTGCAGGGATTGTAGAGCATGTGACTTTGGTTGAGTTTGATACCAAACTGCGCGCTGACCAAGTGTTGCAAGACAAATTAAATAGCTTGCCAAATACCACGGTCATCTTGAATGCACTCAGTACAGAAGTGGTTGGTGATGGTGCTCAGGTAACGGCATTGAAATACAAAGATCGTGCTACTGATGTAGAGCATAGTGTTGAACTTGCAGGGATCTTCGTACAGATTGGTTTATTACCAAACACGGATTTCTTAAAGAACAGTGCGGTTGAATTGAGTAATCGTGGTGAGATCGTGATTAATGATCGCAACGAAACCAATGTCAAAGGTGTATTTGCTGCGGGTGACTGTACTACCGTGCCTTATAAGCAAATCATCATTGCCACAGGTGAAGGTGCCAAAGCATCACTGTCTGCCTTTGATTATATGATCCGTTCGGGCGTATAAGTCTACTCAGAACATGTGCACGCACTTACATTTTCCGATGTAAGTGCGTGTTTTTACAAGTTATCAACAAATTTTCAACTTTATTATTCATCAAGTTTATGTTTATATTTTCGGTATCCATATCCTATTGGATGCCACAAAGAAAAGGAAATAAACAATGAATAAATTACTTGTTGCATTAGGTCTTGCTGCCACTGTTGCGCTTGTAGGCTGTAATAAAGATAAAGCACCTGAAACAGGCGCAACCACGGGTGAACATTTAGAACATGCCGCTAGCCAAGCTGGTGCTGATGTTCAAAATGCTGCTGATACTGCTGCGAACAATGTTGCAACTGCGGTAGATACAGCGGGTGATCAAATTGATGCTGCTGCTGATCACACTGCGACTGCAACTGCTGAAGCTGCTGCTAAAACTGAAGCTGCTGCACGTGATGCAACGGCTAAAGTTGCTGGTGCTGTAGAATCAACTGCTGCTGATGTGAAAGAAAAAGCGCAACAATAATTGAGTTGAAATAAAAAAGCCTCTGTAAACAGAGGCTTTTTTATTTGTCTGGATTAACTTAATAAACCTTCATCACGCATCGCAATTTGCACAGATTGACGTTCCGCCACTTTATTGCGTAATGCAATCACATTGATATAAGGTGTTAAGTCATGTTCGATATGGTTTGACCAGTTGGTGAGCACGAATAAATACGCATCCGCAGGGCCAAAATTATCATCGACCAAATAATCACAATCCGATTCAGCTAAATAATTGTCGATATACTTAAGCAAACGATCAACTTCCGCATAGGCTTTGGTTTTCTCATCATCAGTGAGCTTCCCGCCAAAGAATACTGAATAAGCATCATGCAATTCTGAATTCAAGTAGCCTAACCACTCTAGGACTTTAGCACGCCCCATTCCTGATGGTGGAATCAAATCCTGTTTAGGATCATGCTGTGCCAAAAACGGTAAAATTGCCACATTCTCAGTTAAAATCAAACCTGGATTAATTTCCAAAGCAGGGACATAACCTTTTGGATTAATCTCGTAATAATCTGCACCTTTTGAAGTTTTATGTGTTTTTAGATCAACTCGTTCTAAATCAAAATCTACGTTTATTTCATTTAAAATAATATGGGCTGCCAATGAGCATGCACCAGGTGAATAATACAACTTCATAATTGATCCTTGTTATCTAACAACTTTTGCCCTAGAACGTTCCTACGAAACTCGAGAACAGAAATAACCAAAATTTATAATAGCTTTCATGCTAAGAACATCTACACCACTACTATTAATGAATTTTTTTCTGCCTTGCAAGTTATATTCCGTGACGATTGATTAATTTATGAAAAAACAAACCAAACAATGTCACGGAAATCAGATTACGCTCGACCAAAAAGCTTGCCTAACCATTCAAATAATGAGTTTAAAAATTCAACAATGATATTCTTCGGATTATGTGGTTCAAGTTGAGAATCCGAGCTTTTCATATCCAAATCTACAATCACAGGATCATGATCTGAAGAACGATAAGCATCTGCCGAGAAGAATAGGGCTTTTTGCTCATCGGTTTTATATTCTTCGTTATAGTCCAATACCGTTGGCTCATCGGCATTGATATGCCATGCAAAAGTTTTGATCACACGCTTATATAGGTTGGCATCGGCAATGGCATGATCAAGGTTACCTGCACCGCCATAACCATCTGCATCGCTGGCGACACCAAACACATAGCTATAAGCCTGATTGCCCTCACCCACTTTGCTATCATTCAGCAATACTTTGTAGTTAGCTTTCTCAAAGCTGAGGATTGGATCTTCTTTGGCATAACTATTCATATCGCCTAACAGCAAGATATTCGGATTCTTCACTTGGGTTGGATTCTTGGCAATCCATTGGGTAAGTTGCTCAACCGCCTTAACTCGGGTTGGGTTCCAACAGCCCTGCCCATCACGTTGATCTGCATCGAGAGAGTTTTCATCGACACCGCGACAGCTCTTCGATTTAAGATGATTTGGAATCACTGTAAAGATTTGTCCGCCCTGTACAGGCTTGAAGGATTGCGCAATAGTAGAACGGCTTTTATCCCCCAAATCCAACACCGCAGGTTTATTCACTGGCTGAACACGTTTGCTATTATAGATAATCGCAACTGCAATCACATCTGTACCGAGCTGATTCAGCCCTTCAGGAATCACATATTTCCAGTCTGGTCCTAAAGCCTTAGTCAAGTTAGCAACTGCACTATCACTGCCATAACCATTATTGGCAATCTCCATCAAACCATACACATCTGCATCGATTGATTTTAATGCATTGACGATTTTGGCATGTTGCTTATCAAATTCAGCCTGACTGTTGGCACCACGTTCGGTTGGGAAGCCATTCTTGCCATTGTCATAGTTCAGCACGTTAAATGCCGCAGCACGAATATGTTTGCTTTGTTTAGTCGTAATCGTTGTACGCGGATTGGTGGTGCTCACTACTTCTGGCAAGTTTGCACCTGCAATAGGTTGTACACGCCAAGCATTAAAACGATATTCCAAAATACCCTGTGCGTTCTTTAACTGATATCCCGAGCGCAACGTATTTAAAGCACTAAAGTTTTGTGGCAGCCACGGAGCACGGTTTTGATTGTTATAACCATCATCAAAGATAATCTTAGAAAGTAGATTTTGTTGCGCTAAAGCCTTGGCTTCATTTGAAAGTGCAGGATAAAGATTGGTTGGAATGAATAAGCGACCAAGGCTTAGAGAAAGTTCACCATAACGACCAAAATTATAGTTTTCGCTTACCGTCAACATTTGCGGTAATTTCACCAACATCCCTTGATAACGTTTTGGAGAGTTACCAGCTGTATCGGTCAAACTGCTAAATGGCAAGTTTAAATCTAGTGGTTGGATCAGCGATGCCATGTTCTGGTTACAGGTTTTAATATCCTGTTGTAACTGATCCAATTGAAGTTGGTTTTGATAACTGGTTAAACGACCACGCAGGATGACTTCATCACCAATTTGTCCACCTTTGACTGCACTGCTTGCAGGAATATAAACAAAAATCGCATTACTGACATTTGGCGTGGCTTTGCTATCAGGTGTTTGCACATAGAAACCTGAGAAACCATTGCTATAGCGATAATCCGCTGTGATTACACCACGAATGGTATAATTTTGATTCTGAGTCGACTCGGCTAAACTGGCAATCGGTGTATCACTACTGCTACAGCTGACGGCATCAACAGGCGGTGTGGTGGTTGAACCGCTTAAATTCGAAAAATCATTTCGATCTGTCCATGCCTGCCAAGATTGGTCGAGGTCAAATGGACTGGTTGGGTCAACACTCACTACAGGATTATCTGTTTGGATGCGTTTAAAGCTATTCGCAGTACTGAATACCGTTGTGCCCCAACCTGCCGTTGGACGTTCACCAATACGACCAAAACGATCTACTGGCGTACCACGATAAAGCAACACAATAGCATCGTCGCCATTAAAAGATAATCCCGCTACTTGATTAACTTTATCCCCCAATTGCGCCTGTAATTCAGAACGACCAATCAGGAATTTTTGTTTACTGGCCAAGCTACCTTGTAAAGGAAAAGCCGCGGTTTTAACTGTGCCACCATTATTAAACTGCTGGATTTCATAATCAGCTAAATTCACTGTTGTGGCGTCGGGGTTATAGATTTCCAGTCCCTTTTTATTGCTGCTGCCATCGACATATTGGCTAAACATCAATTGTGCATGTGCAGCAGAAAAGATTGAAGAGGCGCCTAATAAACCTAGGCAAATGGCAATCGAATGGTATTTAAAATTGTTCATGGTTTTTTACTTAGTGTTAAAATTGTAATTAGGCTATGCAATTTCTGTGACAGCTACATGAAGCTTTTTTGACAAATTTTAAGCAACTTCAAAAATGACTGACTAAATAAAATCACTTAAAGTTTGACTTGACCACCTGAACACTTAAAATACGGCATTTCTATATTTATATCTCCAGAATCATGTCAAACGATCAGTTAGAAACGCAAATTACGGAACTCGACAATTTGCCTGAGCACCGTGAAATTGTGACGTTTATGCGTCGTTCAGCTCCGCTCAATACTTCACAACGTACTGCTTTAGAAGATTATCGTGATTTAATTTTGGAATACCCTGTTGGTGATTTACGCCAGCACTTTGAACATCCTGAACGCCCATTAACGGTTGAAATCGGTTTTGGTATGGGGCGTTCTTTGGTATTAATGGCAAAAGCCAATCCTGAACGTAACTTTGTCGGTATCGAAGTGCACGTACCTGGTATTGCACAGTGTGTTTATGAAGCCGGTATGGCGGGCTTAAAGAACCTGTTTGTACTGGATGCTGATGCAATTCAAGTATTACGTGAAATGCCAGATAACAGCATTAACTGTGTACAGCTTTATTTCCCAGATCCGTGGCAGAAAAAACGTCACTTTAAACGTCGTTTTGTGATTCATGAGCGTATGCAACTGGTTGAACAAAAGCTTGAGTTGGGTGGTACTTTCCACTCAGCAACTGACTGGGAACCGTATGCAGAGTGGATGCTTGATATCCTAGATAACCGTCCAGATATGGAAAACTTGGCAGGTAAAGGCAATAGCTACCCTCGCCCAGAATGGCGTCCAGTGACTAAATTTGAGCGTCGTGGTCTGGAATCTGGTCATAAGATTAATGATTTTATCTTTAAGAAAATTAAATAAGCTGATTTAGTTATCAAAGGAAGCCACTCATTTTTAGTGGCTTTTTTATTAGATTCAAATTTAAATAATGCTTCTATTGCACTTCCTCTTTCAGAACACTATAAGGTAAATACATCTTTAAGCCTATATTGTATAAGGTAAAACTGGAGATAAAGAAAAAAATACCTGGCATGATATAGAATTCATAAGGAGCTGAAATTTTTAATATCTCTTTCAGAACAGCAATCCAGACCATTTGAATTAAAATAAATCCGAAAAATATCAACCACCCATTTATCTTACACTCATACCTAGTCAATAAAAATATAAAACCATATAAATCAACTTCCTCTTTTTTGTTAAGACCTTTATTAAACTCATTTAGATATTGCTTGCTAACTAGCATAGCACTCATTTCAAATCGAATAAGGATATTAAATAAGATATAAAGTACGATATAGCTCAAAAAATATATTTCACCAACATTCAGTGAAACTGAAAGCGTGACCAACAGAAAAGAGAAAGAGGTCAAATATCCCCCAAGCAAACAATGCTGCGCATATAAAAATGCATCAGGTTTAGCCTTAGCACGTCTATACAGAAAAATACAAAAAAAGAAATAAAGTAGACAAGAAGAAATAAATAAAAATTTTATAAAATACGTACTTAAATCAAAAATTGTAATAAAACTCAGAAAAGCAAGTACACCTAGAGCGAAGTTCAATACAAAATGGTTTTTCACAAAATACTGATAATCAAATTCTGATATTTTTATCGACATTAAAAGCACCTTTAAAAATCCTGCGCCAGCCTAATTTAAAATAATAATCCTTAAAACAAGATATTCACTTTAAGGTTTATTATAGTTATTATTCTTTGATTTTCAGATCAACAAGTGGCTGAATGTATAATTATAAACATCATAAACCACATAGACATCCTCTCTTTCTTGAAAAAAGACACCTGTAAATACGGAATAAAACTCAATATAGAAATGAATATAATAACCTGAAAATCCATTCACTCCAGCTCAAATCGCTGTTGCACTCATTCCTCCAGATTCAGCAAACATTAATACTAAAGCTGTTGCCGTTGCTTGTGATCTCAGCTGAGGTAGTTGTCCAACAATTGCATCAACACATTGGAGTTTTTGAACGTTACCGTAGATAACTTTCATCAGTTCATATATCAATAAGTTGTCATATTTATAAACAGTGTTAATAACTTCAGAATTAAAGTATTTCTATTAGCACACTTAACACCAAAAGAATAGAGCTGTTAACAGTCCTAAGTTTTCACCTTTAAATAATGACAACAAATCAATAAAACCTGCTCCAAGCACGATGGAAATTAAGAATAAAATTGTATAAACAACATATTCAAAGGGCTTGATCGGTTCACTTTGTAGCTTAGGTTTCGGATACTGTTCAAAGTCATAAGGGTCATTGGCTTCGATTTGACATTCTTGTTCTACCCAATCTGGAAATTTTGGAATCTTACTAGTTTTAATAGATAGCATACGCCCAACTAGAAAAATAAATGATATTGGAAAAAGTCCCCAAAATATCAATCGTTGTGTTCTATTTACAGGTTGATCACTACCTGTAGCTGCAATCATCACACGTTCTACAGTCTCTCTGAAGTACTCCTTACGATTATGGATAGAAAAAACTTCTTGGACTGCAGCATAGCTTGCTTTTGCTGAATCATCTTCCATATAACGACGCAAAAACTCCCAATGTGCTAATAAAAAAGAATCATATTGACTATGGCCTGTATAAGGTAAAGCAAAAGTTTCCGACACTTTTTCCTGTTCATCTAGTAAAGAAAACCTTACATCCCAACCTCTACGACTGTATTGTTGTAAACCTATGTGAAAATCCTCCCAATTTGCAACCAATAGTTTTTTTATCTGGCTGAATCACATAGACTTTTTTTAGTTTTCTGTTAAAGCGAATAGGATAATGGGTATAACTAAAACATTCACGTTTCAGCATGCGAAAAAGTATAAAAATCAAGCCCCAAAATACTGAAATAAAAAAGACATCTATTATATTTTGTCCCATACTCGTACTATACGATGGATTATAAAACCCATAATAAAATAGTCCACCTATACCAACAGCCATAATGGCTATAAAACATAAACTTGCTATAGAGATTAATCCTATCCAAAAATTCCAGCGATCAATTAACTCTAAATAGGTACTATTAATCTGAATCACTGTTCGATGTGGTTTTAGTTTTTCACTTTCAGATTGTCTTCTATTTAAAGTTTCAGTTTTATGCGATTTAAGCTTTTTACTCACCGTTTCATAGTTAATAAATAAACCGACCCAATCGCTCATATTTAATTTCCTAACTTTATGACGATGCTAGTGCTGCTAAAGCAATTCTGATCATCAGAGTAGGGAAACATTCCTGTGATGAATCATCAATAAGTCAAAATAAAATATAAAGGCTAAATGTGCCAAACAGGCACACTTACCACCAAAAGAATAGAGCTTTTAACAGTCCTGAGTTTTCACCTTTAGCCAATGACAATAGATCAATAAATCCAAGAAAGATGATGATAGAAATAAGTAGCAGTACTATATAAATCACATATTCAAATGGCTTGATCGGTTCACTTTGTAGCTTAGGTTTCGGATACTGTTCAAAATTATAAGGATCATTGGCTTCGATTTGGCATTCTTGCTCGACCCAGTCTGGAAACTTTGGAATTTTACTCGTTTTTATAGACAGAGTACGGCCAACAATTTCAATGAATCTAAATGGAAAAGTTGCCCAAAATATTAATCGTTGAGTTCTATTTATAGGTTGATCACCACCTGTTGTTGCAATCATCACACGCTCGAAACTTTTTTTTAAGGTTTCTTTGCGTTGATGTATTGGAAAAACTTCTGTAACCGCATCATAGCTAGCTTGAGCTGTATCATCTTCCATATAGCGACGAACGAACTCCCAGTGTTCTAATAACTCAGAACTATACTGACTAAAACCCGTATATGGTAAAGCAAAAGTTTGAGTCACCTTTTCTTGATCGTCTAGCAAAGAAAATCTTATATCCCAGCCACTACGGCTATACTGTTGCAAACCGATATGAAAATCCTCCCAATTGGCAACCAATATTTTTTTATCTGGCTGAATTACATAAACTTTTTTTAACTCTCTGTTAAAACGAATGGGATAGTGAGTGTAGCTAAAACATTCTCTACGAAAAAAATGCCAACTCCCCCAAAGAATTCCTAAAAAGAGAATAAGAAATATTATTCCCATTATTGTATTGCCTGCACTGGTATTCGGAGAAGAATCAAAAAAACCAAAATAAATAATTAGATATAAAAAGCCAAATGAAATTATCATGGTAACTATACTTAAAATAGTTATAAATCCTCGTTGATAATTCCAGCGATCAATTAGCTCCAAATAAGTACTATTAATTTGAACTACAGCACGATGTGGGGAGAGAGTTTTACTCTCAGATTGCCTTCTATTTAAGATTTCAGTTTTATGCAGTTTGAGCTGTTTCCCCACCGTTTCATAATTTCCAAATAAACCTACCCAATCACTCATCTTAAATTTCCTAACTTTATGACGATGCCAACGCTGTTAATGCTTCTTGCTGTTTTTGTAGTTCAGTACTTAAAGACCAATTTGCTTTTTTCTTGCCAAAATAACCTTGTCTAATCCAATCCTGTAACTCATTACTACTGAAGTAATTAATTGCAAATGCTACAGCAATCATCGCAATTACTAAGACAATACCCACACCTGTGGCAATTAAACCACCATAAATAAATAATCCTGTAGTAATTAATCCAAGACCCGCCGAAGAAACAGAGAGCCATCCTAAAGTACTATTACCTTTCTGAAATGCTTTATAAGCATTAACGCCATCCCATACGGCAAAGACAAGAGCAGCAGCAACGAGACCTCGAGTTTTCAGGAATCCACAAACCTTAACCCTCCAACCATTTTTTGCTTTTGTCGCCTGATCCAAAGCTGTCTTCATCACTGCTTCAAACCGTCTTTCCATAACATCCAACACACTTGCAATACCAGCCACGATACCTGCTACAAACTTAGTCGAGGTTTCCAATAATTGTGTTGGTGTTGCTTTCATCATGTCTTGATACATACTGAAAATTGCTAAACATTGTAATGATGAGGCAAAAAGTCCTGCACCAAATGACATTTTTTTGTTGGTACTTACCGCTTTACTATAGTCTTTAAAACGTAATTCACTAACATCCTGAGCACTACGAATACTTGAAGCCATCGCAGGTGCTCGTTGGCTGTTCGGGGTGTTATAATTAACGTTATTCAGTTCATTAATATCCACGACCAAAGCAAATGCACTGCGATTCCGGCTCTTTAAATCGACCACACCAGCAGCCTCGAGTTGCAAAAGTTGTAGTTTAACCGCACGTTTTAAATCATCTGAATTAACTTTCTTACCCGAAGCCTTTAAAATTTCCTGTGTAATAAACTTGGCATATTCTAATTTCGTTCCATTGACCTCTACACGAACTACAGGTCTTTGATAATGCGCTCCAAGCAACAAAGGTACTTTATAAGCTGCGCTTGCCCCATCTACAGCTTCTTTGATCACTTGCGAAACAGGAGCACTAATGGCCTTGACAAAACCTTCGAGTATTGTTGCTCGTCCCACTATAGCCAAGTCAATGGATTGTGTTACACCAAAAATAAGCCCCGACCAAGCATGTTTAGTTGAACCTGACATAAAATCAAAATCAGCCAATTTACTTTGAACGTGATTCAAAGCTGCTTGCTGATTAAAGAGAAGCCCACGACAAAGATAATTAGCTGCATGCTTAATATCGCCTTTTAACAATTGGCAATAATAAGTGAAATTTTCAGGGAGCATCTGAGTATTACCTACCAAAGCCATGACCGTCGTTGAATATTCCATGCCTGACTGGATCAAGCTACTATCAAAGTTCGCTCGCATATAGTAAAACAACGTATTACTCTTAAACCACGCGAGATGTGCTTTCGCTAAAGGCTCAATAAATCTTTTCTGATAATCAACTGCTTTTGCATCAAAATCCTTTTTCCAATTATCTGGTGCTGTTGGACTACTAAATTCTCGCTGATATCTTGCCCAAGCACTCTGCTGACTGGCACTTATTCTATTGCGTAATTGCTGTAGCTGTTGCGGGGTCAAAGGAGGTAAATCCTCTTTATTACGGTATCCTGTTACTGCAATCGTTGGCGTATCAATATAGCTTCCCAATGCAGGAACAAATATTTGCTCGGTTGTTTCCTCTGTAATTGCAGAACGTGCTTGGTCAAAATTTAAAGCAGCATTATTAGCAGCATCCATTTGTACAGCTGTTTTTAAACTTTCAATCTCCCCATAAACCGTCAAAGGATGCCGATGTGCCTGTTGCCAAATTCGACCAAGCTCATCTAGCAAAGCACTAATATCACTCATTAAAGCAACGGGATCATTGATCGCAATCACCAATCCTTTTCCCGGCGCTAACCGATTTGCTTCATTAATAATTTTTGGTGTACTGCCTTTTAATTCCAAAAAACCGCGAGTCGACCATGCAAAAGACTGCTGCCCCTGAGCATTGGTTAAACTATACTCATTAACACTGTTTTGTAGACGTTGTATAGGTAGACTACTCGCAGTATTTCCTCCAATCTTAACTTCAGTCATATGCCTACGCTTTTCAACTGCTGCAGCAGAAGCTCCCTTATGCGCATTCAGTACCGCCTGTGTCCACTTATATTCGGAATAGCTAATAAATATTGATCGCGCAACGGTTGGTCTTGGAACAGTAATTAAAGCAGCATTGGCAAATTTCTGTCCTTGTTGCATACATGCAGTGTGTTGTTCTTTAAATGCTTCAGTTGTCGCTTGTGCTTCACTTGCATTAATTAACGTTGCTAAGCCCCCAGAAGTTAAACTATAGGCTTTGATACTATTATCTAAACTATCGTAAATATATAAATAACCTGAACGTAAATTTCTAAGCGTGTAATAACAACTACTTGCGGGTAATTCAGGGTAACCTGCTGGTGTAGCGATAGGCGAACGAATTGCACTCCCTCTACCTACAGAAAAACGACTGATAAATAAAGGTAAACCTTCTTTCTGACAACGTTTACAATTAGAAACCGTCATTTATTTTTCTCCCAAAATATTTTTATATTCACGATGCAACAGTTCTTCAAATGGCAAAGTAGAACCTAATTCTCCCTCTACAACATCCATATTGGGTGTCATTAATACTCTTAATTTTTCAGTAATCTGCATCATGTCATCAAAACTAAATTTCTTAGGATATAACTGGTCAGAAAAGTGATTTGGAAAGCTCAAAGTAAAGTATTGTCCAGCTATAGATATCGTCCATTCATCTATATAGTCTTGCCATAATTGAAATTTTTCAATTTGGCTTGTTGCTTCGTTATTGTAAAAATTAAATAATAAATGAAAGTGAATCATCGCTCTGGAATCAAACATTCGGAATAAAAAATTCTTTTTTTGAATTGTTACTTTCATCATTTTGGCTAAAAAGTCTTTCATCTCATAAATATTTTTCTTAGAAAGAATATAGTTCTGAAACATACTCATTTGGTCAAATTGACTAAATGCATCGACATAAAAATATGAACCTATTTCCTCCCACAATCGTCTTCTCAACGTCTCATCAATCAAATTAAGATCAACCAAAGTAGGTGTCATACTTTCATTTTCAAATAAGTTAGACCCAATTAGCTCATATTTCACACCAAGTTGCTTAAGAATATAATGTGCATCCATCCACAGTAAAGGATCAAAAAATATATAATTTGCTTTAAAAATAATATCTTCAGAAGTCGATATTTTTTCTATTAAAAATTTTTTATTTTCCATAACTTAATCCATTGCTATTACAGGTGAGCCTTTTGCAGATGCCTCTGTTGCCCGCAGATCACATTCCAACTGTTTTAATGCAATAGGTTGCATATCGACCTTCGCTCCCCCCATAAACAAATGCTGCCCCGCTTTCACCTCAAACTTGCCACCTGTGGTTGGGAAAATCCCTGAACCATCCAGCTTGATCTGAGACCCGCCCGCAGTAATCACAATCTCTTTCGAACTGGTGATCTCAATACGATCTTCAGTCGAAATAATCTGAATGCCTTGCTTGGCAAGTAAATCCATTCCATCCGACTGGGCATGGGCTTCATACTTACCTTTGGCAGCAACTTGCTTGATTCCATTTTGAGAGGCAAACAGGCTGACTTTACCACTGACATGCGCCACCAGATTCTTTTGCGTACTTAGATTGATACTGTCGCCTGCAAACTGGTTAATTTGCCCATCAGCAGATAAATGAATATCTTCATTGGTGCTCAGACCAATGCCTGCTGGTGAACTTAATAGCAACATTGCCTTGTTAAACTTAGCAATATCAGCTTCAATTTCATCAGCAAAAGCTTTTAGCTGATCCAATGATTCAATTTCATCAGTCTGCTGATTCTTGGCCACTTCACTCAGTGCCTTGGCATTGTTTTGATTACCTTCGAGCTGTTGCTTGGCAGGTTGAGCATCCAGATGTTCACCTTGGGCCTGATCCTGTTTATGCGTAGATAGGAGTAACCCTTCACCTGCTCGCACAGCACCCCATTGATCAGTGCGTAGTTCAAAACCTTCACCACGGTCTTCGCTCTCTGCTTTGTCTTTCGGATGACTGAGTTTACCTAAGTTGAGTTGGCTGGCTGCATGACTGCTTTGCAGTTGGGCGCTGATCTGTCCCGTGGTGTCATCAAAGCGGAGTTGGTTATAGCCTTCACCCTGATATTCTTTCGATTTGATCCCTGCCAGTTTTTTAGTGTCTGGCAGCTTACCTGCATTGTCGAACTTGGTTGGGCTGCGATGGGCTTCATGGATACGTCCCACTACAAAAGGACGATCGATATTGCCATCAAAGAAGTCGATCACTACGATTTCATCAATACGTGGCAAGAAGCGTGCGCCATAGCCTTCACCTGCCCAAGGTGTCAGTACATCCACCCAAGCAGAATCAGTGTCATTGTCATTGGCCCCTGCACCACCATCATGGCTGTGATCATCATTACGGGTAAACAGGAAACGAACTTTAATCCGCCCCCATTCATCCACATGTATTTCTTCACCGCTTGGCCCAACCACTTTGGCACGTTGTGGTGAAGCGGCTGGACGGTGTTGTAATGGATTGTATTCGGGTACGGTTTTGATGCTACGACGTTGCAGCGTCAGTTGATTTGCTTGGCGTTCTTCATTATTAGATTGAGTCGGTTGCCAGTTGCTTTGGGCCAATAGTTGGTTGATCTGTTGATGTAGATCTTTAGGCAAATTATTTTGGTTATAGAAGTTTTTGCCTGTAATTAGAAACTCTTTGTCGGCACCATCATGTTGATCAATTTCAGGATGTTCGGCTAATTCAAACCAGTAACCGACATGGGTATCGCGCACGGTGGTATTGGCAACGAACTGCTTTGATTGTAAGTCATAGTATTGACCCAAGCTCTGATTCAATTTTTCGATCTGTGCATTGCCCGATTGGGTTGCTCCATCTTCACCATTTAAATCTTGCATCCATGCAGGTGAAAAGTGCCATGCCTGCTCTAGTCCTAGACTGGCATTGTCATGTTGATCACTGTGTGTATGTGTGCTTTGTACACTACCTGCACCATCTTCTTGTTCTAAGGCATCTGCTTGCCAGCGTTGTACATGGACCGCACTCGGTTGCAATGAGCGTTGTCCAACTAGGCTGGTCATGCTGTCGTATTGTTCAGTGGCACTGCTACGGTGATAGCGAATATGTCTGCGATCGAGCGCTTGGTACTGGCTATTATCATCAATCAAACGGAGCTTTTGTGGCTGAATCGCGGCACTGCTGAGAGGAACTGTGTGCTCAGCTTCGTCGATGAGCCAGTTAATCCCTTCGCTACGCATGAGACGGGTGAGAAAATCATAGTCACTTTCATTGGACTGCATAATGAATGGACGGACATCATAGTCTTGACTGAGTCCACTTAAATCTAAACTTAAGCTTGATGCAAAGAGTGGACTCTTTTGTTGCCATTCTTTAAAGACAACTTCCACCACATCGCGTACGCTCTTGTTCATAAACACGCGGCTGTTACGGCGTTGTTTCCACAGTGCGGTTGGATCTTCTAAAGTCAGCTTATATAAGGTTAAGCTACCGTCGGATTGTCCTTGTAAGGCTTGGGTGATAATGCCTGTAACACGGGTCAACTGGCCTTGATCAGTGACGCTATCAATTGCCACTTGGCTACCAATAAATTGTTTCAGTGGAATCGTCGCATTAGTCGATAGGCAAATCAATTCTGCCTTAAATCCATCATTGAGTTGATGCTGACCATCAATACGTTGCAGAAAAACCTGCGAATTTAAATTTTGATTAGAAAATTGAATATGAATC
The DNA here is from genome assembly GCF_008980925.1 of Acinetobacter sp. TUM15071. NCBI lineage: Bacteria > Pseudomonadati > Pseudomonadota > Gammaproteobacteria > Moraxellales > Moraxellaceae > Acinetobacter > Acinetobacter sp. TUM15071. The sequence goes on from NZ_BKGB01000003.1 coordinate 255,496, forward strand.
GCACGTTTTTGTGCTGTAAGACCGAGACTTTCTAAAGCTTGAAATATATTAGCCAGCATCTTTTTATAAAATATTAAATAAAATTTTAGGTATATTATACAAAATAGACTAATTTGTCTATTTTGTATCATTATTGTTAACCCTGTTTAATGATGTCGTTTTAAAATGGATTCACTCATTAAACGATATATATCCTGTAGGTCAGTTCGATTGGAATCTACTAATAATTGGCGATGCATATTTAATATATTTTGGTCACCTCGCATCGCAGGGCCTGTTTGCATTTCCTTGGGATTATTAGTCGTCGCTTTATTTGCAGTCTCTAGAATCAAAGGATATAACAAACTAAAATCAACCTGCTCAGCATCGACCACTTGCTTAGCCATGTCATAACAGTAATTACTAAAATTGCAAGCAAACACTGCAGCTAAATGTAAAGTTAAACGTTGTGTTGAACTATATTGATAAACATGTTGGCTTAAACTGTTTGCCAAATCAGTTAATAATGTTAAGTCTTGTGCTTGAACTGCTTCGACAAACAAAGGGGTTTCAGACCAGTTCACTGCTCTTTCAAAACTAAAGGTCTGCAGTGGATATAAAACCCCAGCTCGCGGATGTTTCTGTTCAAGTATCGCTAAGTCTGTACTACCTGAAGTATGAACGATGAGATTGTCTGGCAAATATTGAGTAATCGCTTGAATGACACTCGAAATTGCTTGATCACTCACCGCAATAATCACTAAATCGGTTTGCGGATCAAGCTGTTGAAGCTCAGTAATTGCTTGTGCATTAACCTGATCTGCAAGTGTTTCTGCGCGTTGTAAATCTCGGCTGAAGATCTGAACAATTTGATGCTGTAACTGCAACACCTTGGCTAAATGTGTCGCCACACGGCCTGCACCAATCAATGTAATACGCATAATTTCTATCTATTCATCATGACGGCTTAAGCATGCCAATAAAAAAAGGACGAATCAATTCGTCCTTTTCTTTACTGATCACTTAATTGACATTATTCAGATAGACAATGCGCTCAATAGTACGTTGCGTAAAGCATTTAGTGTACTGCATCTCTTGGTCTTGCTTACGCATTGCATCATTCCAATAGCTGGATTGTTTCTGGTAAGTCTCACGATCTTTTTCAGGGATGTCATATACATTTTTCTGTGACAACACCTTACAGTCAACATCACGCTTTTCAAACCAATCTGCTTGATCTTGTTGCAATTGTGCCTTTTGTTCTGGACTGAATTTATCCCAAGTTTGATTTAAACGCTCAACCTGTTTTGACTTCTCAGCATCTAGCTCTTTCTTGCGAATATCCATCGCTTTTTGCGCCAAGTCCATTTGAGCAGAAGACTCTGCATCATATTCTTTTTGTGCCTGTTCGCTGCTCTGTTCCATTAAACGATTTTGTTTCAAGTAAGCGACATATTGCACAGCTTTGGTCGCCATAAAGACCACGCCATCGATCACAGAATTTTGATCTGGAATATTGAAAACCAAGCCATCTTTATCAGTCTTGGTCAAATTATAAGAAAACTCACCACGTAACTGATCATTTTCGAGCGTTAATGGATAATCGCCATCTGAGAAATAATCACTTAAGGTATAGGTTCTTGGGTCTTCATCTTCACCATCGTGTTGATATTTTTGTTCCTCTAGGTAGGCATTCTCTGCACGCTTCTGTAAACCTTGAGGAAAAGAAACCACCAACTGACTTTCACAACTTAATAACGTCTTAGATGTCTGTTCAGTTTCACTGGCATCTAATGTACGCACATTTTTAATTTCGAACTTTAAACCTTTATTAATGGTATCTAAAATTGTATAGTCCGCCTGATATTCACTGTCACGCAAACTACGCTCGATTTGTTTCAAATATGCTTTCTTTAACGCAGCCTGAATATTATTAAGGTTGTCCTGATTGGTACAACTCCATTCCGCAACCACTGCTGCATCAGTTTCTTCAACTTTATCTTTCGGTTTGAACTTATCACAACCTGTTAATAAAACAGCGGCTGTTAAAGTAGTGAATATAAAAAGCTTATTCATATTAATACCCTATTATCTTGTTTTTTTCGGGCGTATTCTACTCAATTTAAATCTATACTTTCGAGTCTTTTCTTGGATTTTATTCACCCGAATGGATCTAGCCTCATATTTACCTCAATAAACAATTAAAATAAAAGGAGTTATTAAAAAAATAACTCCTTTTTAAATCATATCTGAATCATGAATTATGGTGTCACTGAAAACTCAATACGGCGGTTTTTAAAACGGCCTTCTTCGGTTGCATTATCTGCAACTGGGTTATCTGCACCATGCCCTACAGCAGTCAATTGAGCTGCATCAACGCCTTGACTCACAATATAATCTACCACGGCTTGCGCGCGTTTTTGTGATAAGGCTTTATTACTATCAGCATTACCTGTCGAGTCAGTATAACCAGCAACGGTTAGTTTTGCGTCTTTGACTGTTTTCAGTAAAGTCGCAGCTTTATCTAAAATTGCTTTATTTTCATCAGGAATCTGATTTGACCCTGTGGCGAAATTAATAATTTGTAAATTAAGTGCTTTAATCACCTCATTAATATCAACTTTATTGGTATCAATATTGGCCAATGCATCTTGAGCAGCATTTAAACTATTACTGACTGAATCGGCTGCGCTCACAGGTGCTTCTACAATCACCTCTGTGTTTGGCACAAGCCCTTTGATCTTGCCAAGTAACTCATTCAGTTTGGCAGTATCTGCCCCTTTCAAGGTGATTTTATCGCCAACCCAATCCAATGAAACATTGGGAACACCTTTTAGCAGACCCAAAACACCAGCCAGACCTGCTTGATCAGTAAATGTGGCCGCATGCGTTGATGCCGTATCTACACTACAGTCTTGATTGGAAGAGAAAATCTCTTTGACTTTGGACTGAATACTTGCCAAAAATCCTTGATCGCCAACACCCACCTGACATTGTGCAACCTTACCATTGGCATCAGTAGTTAAGGATAAGCTTGCAGGCGCCACATCAGCACTTACTTGTGATGCAGAAGAATCCTCATTATTGACTGGAACAGCCATTTGTTTATGTTGACATGACTTCCATAACCACGCGACCAACAACGCTAGAATAATCACAGCCACAATAGGTAACCATTTAGTCCCTGTCGTGGTGGCGGTATTTGCCAAATTAGAAACTGAGGCCGAGCTACTAGAGACCAGCCCCAAAGGTGCAAGTAAACCAACAGCCCAAGCTGGTAAAAGTGAGCGAATTGAATCGGCATGCTGTTTTAAATAATTCACAATACTTTGTGTGTCATTTCCAGCCTCATTGGTTAAAGCAACTAGGCTCTTTGGGATTGCTTGATTTAAAGTATGCTCTACCTCAGCAGGTGGAATCTGCCCCCCTGCTAGATTAGACAAGAGTGCATTTTTGACTTGATCATTGTGACCAAATAAATCGAGTAAAGAAGGTGAGATTGATTCTTTGAGTTTCTGAATAAGTTCAGGTTTTGCTGCTAATACGGAAAGAAAAATCGGATAGAACCTAGATAACAGCGCACTTTTTTCGTTCGCCAAACTGTCCTGACCACTGACAACAACAGAGGTCACTTGTTGCTTTAACAATTCCATTGGGTTTATTGACATTGTTATTCACTCCAACTCATTAAATTTATAATATTCAGATCGCTTAAGAAAAATGCGAACTACACGCAAACTAATGCTGTTTCATTCTAATCACTTGTGTGTTTTTTATTCGTTTTTATATAATTTAAATACAATACTTACATCACACTTTACAAAGTGGAGCACATGATAGAAGCTGCTTATCTACAATGATCCAATCTTTCACTTGCTGAGTTGATATAAACAAATCAATGAAAAACTTGCAAAAATCAGCGTTAGAAATGGAAAAAAACGATAGGGTTTCTTCGTAGGTGGCAGATCAAGTTCTATTGGCTCCTCCTGAATAGACTGTACTGGAACAACTACTTCATTTAAAAGCGAAAGTACTTCATCAGACCACGTTGGCAATAATGCATAGATTGATTGTTTATGTTCTCTCAGATAATAAATAATACTGATTGCATCATTTCCAACCTCATTCGAAAGCACAGCCAAACTTTTTGGGATTGCTCGATTTAACGTAAGTTCAACCTCTGCAACCGAAACTTTTCCTGCCGCCAACCTCAAAAGCAATGCATTTTTTACCCGTTCATTTCCTTCCAACAAGTCAAAGATAGATGGGGTAAGCTTTTCTTTTAATTGATCGACCAATTCAGGCTTTTCTAAAAAGCGATGCAAAAAAACAGGATAAAACCTTGATAGGACATCATTTTTTTCATTTACCAAACAAGTTTGGTCGTTCACAATCACAGATGAAACTTTTTGTTTAAGTAACTCCATTGGATTTATAGACATGTTATTAAGCTCCAATTATTTAAATAATTTATTTCTCGTTTTTATAATTTTATGTAAGGTATATCTCATTTATTTTATTACTTTAATCTAATTCTTTTATTTTTATCTACATTTGTAAAATTTAAATACAATATCTACATCACACTTTACAAAGCAGAATAAGACTTTTGTGTCTTATTCTGCTTATTTCACATTCGTTTATGCAAAAGTCGCCAATACTTTACCTGTCAACTGCTGACCAAGTAAGGGTGTATTTTTGCCTTGAGAAACAATGGTTTCTTTAGAAACAGTCCATTTGAGTTCTGGATCAACCAAGACCCAGCCCGCTTCTTGCTGCCAGCGTTCCGTCATATTGACAACTTGTGCTGGAATTGACGTGACTTTTTCAACCCATTCTAATGGCTCAAATACACCTTCTTGAATCAGCTGTACACCGAGACCGACATAAGTATCAAATGCAGTAATACCCGGTTGCGTTTCAGCGAAAGGAGCCATTTTAGCAGAGCTACTCAATGGTTCGTGATGAGTACAAATCGCATCAATCACACCGTCTTTAACACCTTGGCGCAATAAAGCTTTATCTTGTTCAGATCGCAACGGCGGGCGTACATGTGCAAGTGAATTAAAACCATCAGTCAATTGCTCTGTTAAATGCAGTTGATGCATCGCAACATCGGCAGTAACAGGCAAACCTTTGGCTTTTGCGATACGAATCAGTTCAACAGATGCACCACAAGATAGAAGACCAAAATGTGCTTTTACGCCTGTCACTTCAATCATCAACAAATATTTTGCGATTGCGACGGTTTCAGCAATCGCAGGAATCATTGGCAAGCCTTGACGAGACGCAATAAAACCTTCATGTGCGCAGCCATCTTTGGCAATTTGTGGTTCTTCTGCATAGAAGATCACCGTCAAACCTAAACCAGCAGCATATTCAAGTGTACGAATCACCACATCATCATTTTCAAAAGCAGCATTGGCATTTGAAACTGAAGTACAGCCACCCTTCTTTAATCCCGCCATGTTGGCAGGTTGTTTTCCATTCAAACCTTGGGTTTGTGCGCCAATAATCTGTAGATAAATTCCACCATCTAATTGTGCTTTTTCAATCAGACCATGAATTAAAGCACCATTGTCTTGAACAATCGGCTTAGAATCAGGTGGTGTAATCACATGCAAAATACCATTGGCACGTGCCGCTTTACCTTCTGATTTTAAAGTCCCATGTTGTTGCTGGCCAGGTTCACGCAATCGCGCGCACAAGTCCACCATAGTTGGCATTAACCACTTACCTTGCCCATCAATGCTTTCATCGACTTGATCTACTGCATCAATCAATTTACCGTTTTCGATATAAACCGTTTTGACTTGATCAGTTTTTTGAATTGGATCGAGCACACGGACATTTTCAATTTTTACAATACTCATGTGTTCTATCCCTTACAGTGCAATCGCTTCAATTAAACCTTGTTCTTGTAACTGGCCTTGCATCGCAAGTGCAAGTACTGCCATACGAACTGCAATACCATTGGTGACCTGTTTCAAAATCACTGATTGATCACCATCCGCAACACTTGAATCAATTTCAACACCTCGGTTCATCGGTCCTGGATGCATCACGATACAATCAGGTTTAGCCAATGCAAGGCGCTCTTTATTCAGGCCATACATTTTGTAAAACTCAGCCTGTGAAGATAAGGCTGGTGAATCAATACGCTCATTTTGAATACGCAATGCAATGATCACATCACAGTCTTTCACACCATCATCCATTTTGTTAAACAGACGCACGTGCTCGCCATATTCATTAAAGCCCACTGGCAAAAGTGTATTCGGTGCAATCACACGAATATCTTTACAACCCAATGTTTGTAATGCTGCAACATTTGAACGAGCCACGCGTGAATGTTTAATGTCACCGATAATCGCAACGGTTAATTCTTCAAAAGGCTTTTTAGTTTCACGACGAATGGTCAACATATCCAACATTGCTTGGGTTGGATGCGCATGACGACCATCACCCGCGTTAATAATCGCAACTTTCGGACACACATCTTTAGCAATAAAGTGTGCTGCACCAGATGATGAATGGCGAACCACAAAAATATCCGCGGCCATTGCTTCCAAGTTCCACAGTGTGTCACGCAGAGTTTCACCCTTAGAGGTACTTGAACGTGCAATATCTATATTCAAGACATTGGCAGACAAACGTTTTGCAGCTGCCTCAAAGGTGGTACGAGTACGAGTGGAGTTTTCAAAGAATAGATTCATGACCGTCAGCCCTTCAAGTAACGGACGGTTGATCAAATTATTATTTTCATCTAAAAAGCTTTGCGCTGTATCTAAAATCTTAGTTAAAGTTTCTTTGGAAAGACCTTCAATTGTTAAAAAGTGTTTTAGATTTCCTTGTTGATTGAGCTGGATCTGACTCAAAGTATGCAATGCCGCCAAGTGCATAAGAGATTCCTAACACGTTAAGTTAACGCATTATACAGACTTTAGATTTCATTCGTAGTTGAAGTTTTCAGCACTTAAGTAAAAAGGATGTAATTCCCCTCTTACATCCTTTATTTTCTATTCTTTAAAAGACTTAGCGCTTAGCGTAACGCGCCAATATAATGATGATGAACCTGCGCCTGATATATTTCCTCTTCAGTGACTTCTACTGAATAAGTTTCTAAAACCTCAGCTTTTACTTTTTTAGCTTCGGCTTTTACTTCTAGTGCGGCAAAACTTGGCTCGGCATATAGATCAATCAATGGACTTAAACGAGCTACAAATCGTGCCAATTCTTGATCCTCAGTTGCTAGGGCAACTTCAAGCACATGTTTAGCATAATCTTGATTATTGACTAAATACATTACATCAATCACACGACCACAAACTCGTCTTAAGCGGACATACATTTGAGTTGCAATCGTAAAAGCTTCAGCATTGACCGATACTTCGCTATTCATGCTTTCTTTCATAACATCCTCACAGCCATCAAATTAAAATTCTTAAATTTCATCAGTTTTAAGTAAAATCGTTCACTTATGTGCTGCAAATTTAAAAGCAAAAGATGTACCAACTATTTAATGAAATAGTTGATAAAAATGAAATACATCGCACTTGTAATACCGTGTTATCTAAGCCCAATAGATAAAAAAGTGTAATTATTAGGTGATAAACCTGACAATCAAACAAATATGCACCGACAGAACCAATAAAAATCAGTTAAAATAGCCGATTGCTAAAAATGTTTTGGAAATTTGAATGAACGCTAAACCACGTCTAACAGACTATTGGGTCACCTGTGCGGACGGGCTTGAAACCTTATTACAACAAGAGCTTGAAGATTTAGGCATTCAAAATATCCAGCGTTTTGCGGGGCGTTTAGTATTTAAAGGTACATTGGAAAATGCATACCGCATTTGTATGTGGTCTCGTTTAGCCTCTCGAGTGCTTTTACCGATTCATACACATGAATTGGAACATACGCACGATGCTCGTGATGTAGCCGAAGAACTCTATGAAGGTGCAATCAGCTTTGACTGGTCACTCATTTTTGCACCACAAAGTACCTTTGCGGTGCGCTTGCATATAGAACGTGATATTAAGGTAAATTCACAATTTGCGACCTTACGTGTAAAAGACGGTGTGGTTGATTCCTTTATGGAAGCAGTCGGTAAGCGTCCAAGTATTGATATTAAGCAACCAGAAATTACACTGTACGCATTGGCAGGTAAAACCGAACACACCTATTGCCTAGATCTCTCTGGTGATTCTTTACATAAACGTGGCTATCGTCGTTTTATGACTGAAGCACCAATCAAAGAAAATTTGGCGGCTGCGATTCTACAAAAAGCACAACTCGCACAATATCAGCCTGACATTATCCTCGACCCAATGTGTGGTTCAGGTACATTTATTATTGAATCTTTATTAATTTTGACTGATCGTGCACCCGGTTTAGTTCGCCGTTTTGGTTTTAATGGTTGGCATGGACACGACAATGAATTGTGGATGACGCTCAAAGCTGAAGCTGCTGAACGCCATGAGAAAGCATTACAGCAACCGCTTCCGCAGTTCTATGCTTATGATGCAGACTGGGAAGCAGTAAAAGCAACACGTCAAAATATTATTGCCGCTGGCTTTGAAAATTTACTGGATAAGATCCAAATTGAAGAACGCACTTTAGCAGACTGGGATGACTTCCATGCTGAAGGTAAAAAAGCCTTTATCGTGACCAATCCACCGTATGGTGAACGTTTAGGTGACAAAGCGTCTAACCGCTCGCTCTACTTAGGCTTATCTGCCTTATTACAAAAGAATTTCCCAAATCAACGCGCAGCGATTATTGCTGCCCAAGTTGAACAAGCTGATGTTCTTGCCTTTAACGATCCTCAAATTTTACGTTTGATGAATGGTAAATTACCAATTTACGTTCGTTTTGGTACAGTCAAGCCTGCAACAGTTACCCAACCATTTTTAGCTTCTTGGCAACCACAACAATTTGAAAAAATTGAAGGTGCTGAAGACTTTACCAATCGTTTGCAGAAAAATATGCAGGCATTGAAGAAATGGGCTGTGAAAGAGAACGTCTACTGTTTACGTCTTTATGATGCAGATTTGCCTGATTTCAATATTGCAGTCGATTTATATGGCGATCGTTTGCATGTGCAAGAATACGCACCACCGAAAACCATTGATCCAGAAAAAGCTAAAAAGCGTTTTAACCTTGGTCTTGCTGCAATCCGTGCTGTGACAGGCTTAAACCGTGATGCTATTTTCATCAAAACACGTGCAAGACAGGCAGGTACGACGCAATATACTAAGCAAAGTACAGCTTCTAAGCGCTTTATTGTTCAAGAAGGTGATGCACGAATTTTAGTGAACCTGACCGACTACTTAGATACGGGCTTATTCTTGGATCACCGTCAAATTCGTCTGAGAATTGCCAAAGAAGCACGTGGCAAGCATTTCTTAAATCTTTATAGCTACACCTCTACAGCAAGTTTACATGCTGCTTTAGGTGGCGCAGCAAGTACGACCAGTGTCGATTTATCCAATACTTACTTAAATTGGTCAAAAGAAAACTTTGTGCTGAATGGTTTAACTGTCGATCATGCCGATGAACAGCATATGTTCTTTGCAAGTGATTGCTTTGAATGGTTAAAAGAAGGCCATGAACAGTATGATTTAATCTTCATTGATCCACCAACCTTCTCGAACTCGAAAAAGTTTTATGGAACTTTTGATGTTCAGCGCGATCATATCTCCTTACTTAAACGAGCAATGAACCGTTTAACCAGTGATGGGACTTTGTACTTCTCCAATAACTATCGCGGTTTTGAGCTAGACGAAGAAATTGAGGCGATGTATCAAGTTGAAGAAATCACCTCTGAAACGATTGGTCTAGATTTCAAACGCAATCAAAAGATTCATCGTGCTTGGAAAATTCAACACCCAGCTATTTAATTACTAGTTCAGCTTTAGTCTCATCATTGTAAGTCACGTGAACGTTACCTGATTCAAATTCATAAATCATGTAACGGTCAGGTGGCTGTGCATGCGGCTTAATCGTAGCCTCTCTCTTATCCTTATCTCTTGTATCAACAGCCAATATTTTCTTTTGCTCTTCGTGAGAAGAAAGCGCCCCATCTAAAATCGTATTGACTCGAATATCACCTAAATATTTATCACTTAAGATACGCTGTGAACGCCAACGTTCTTCTTCAGGTTTTAACGCATCTTGTTGAGCTTTAATGATAATACTGGGGAGCGCATTATTCAGCACGCCAGTTTGTAAGGCGAGTGTTCCCTCATTCAATGGCTGTGCAGCATTCACCATTGAAGATAGAGCGGTTATCAACAAAATTACACAAGTATATGTGCAATGATGTCTGCTATTTTCCATTGCAATTCATCCTGAATTTTTTTCTTATTTGCTCAAGAAACTATCAAGTTTTTCATCAAGTCGCAATATCATTGGTAATATTCCTGAAAAAATCAGACCAGTTGCACCAATATAAAAAAAGATGGTGACTTTCATCACCATCTTTTTTGGTCAAACATAAAAATTTCTGCTTAACTCAGTTTCATTTTATCGAAAATCAGATGACCATTTTCACCTTTGATTAAAATGTTATCTCCAGCTTGGAATTCACCAGACAGGATTTTTTGAGCCAAACTATTTTCCACTTGTTGCTGAATTGCACGTTTCAAAGGACGAGCACCGTAGATCGGATCGAAACCAGCATCGATCAATAGATCGAAAGCAGTATCATCTACAGTTAAGCCCATATCTCGATCGCTCAAACGTGAACGTAAGCGATCTAACTGGATATCGGCAATACCACGAATCTGTGCTTTTTGCAGTGAATGGAAAATCACCAATTCGTCAATACGGTTAATAAACTCTGGACGGAAATGCTGTGTTACCGCATTCATAACCACAGTTCTTACCTCATCATCAGTCGCCCCTTCACCCAGCTCACGTACATCTTGTGAACCCAGATTAGAAGTCATTACGATCACCGTATTTTTAAAGTCGATCACACGACCTTGCGAATCAGTTAAACGACCATCATCCAAGACTTGCAATAAAATATTGAACACATCTGGATGCGCTTTTTCCACCTCATCAAACAACACTACACTATATGGCTTACGACGTACGGCTTCAGTTAAAACACCACCTTCTTCATAACCCACGTAGCCCGGAGGCGCACCGACCAAACGACTGACAGAGTGTTTTTCCATGAACTCACTCATATCGATACGAATCATGGCATCATCACTATCAAACAGGAAGTTTGCCAATGCTTTGGTTAACTCCGTTTTACCGACCCCTGTTGGACCAAGGAACAAGAATGATCCACTTGGACGATTTGGGTCAGATAAGCCGGCGCGTGAACGACGGACTGCATTAGACACTGCAACCACAGCTTCATCTTGTCCCACCACACGATTATGTAAAAACTCTTCCATTTTCAGAAGTTTTTCACGTTCACCTTGCAGCATTTTCGTCACAGGGATACCTGTAGCCGCACTCACGACTTCAGCAATCTCATTTTCAGTGACTTTGGTACGAATCAACTTCGGTTCTTCATTTTCCTCTGCAACTTCAGCTTGCTCTAAGCGCTTCTGCAACTCTGGAATAACTCCATATTGCAAACGTGCAGCTTCAGCCAGATCGCCTTCACGTTTGGCTTTTTCCAAGGCACTACGCGCTTGATCCAGTTCGACTTGTGCTTTTTTATCACCTTCAACCAGTGTTTTTTCAGCTTTCCAAATCTCTTCTAAATCATTGTACTCTTTTTGCTTTTCGGCAATTTGCTGTTCAAGATGATTGACTTCGGCTTTACTGCCGACATCTTCATCTTTTTTCACCGCTTCAAGCTGCATTTTTAATTGAATCAAACGGCGATCTAATTTATCTAAAGCTTCTGGCTTAGAGTCGATCTCCATCTTGATACGTGATGCAGCTTCATCAATCAAATCAATTGCCTTATCTGGTAACTGACGATCAGTGATATAGCGATGTGACATTTTCGCAGCAGCTATAATCGCTGAGTCTAAAATTTGTACCCCGTGATGGGTCGCATATTTCTCTTTTAGACCACGTAGGATCGCGATGGTATCTTCTACACTCGGCTCATCCACCAACACTTTCTGGAAACGACGCTCAAGCGCAGCATCTTTTTCGATGTATTGACGGTACTCATCTAAAGTGGTCGCGCCCACACAACGGAGCTCACCACGTGCCAAAGCAGGTTTTAGCATATTACCTGCATCCATCGCGCCATCACCTTTACCTGCGCCAACAAGCGTATGTAGCTCGTCGATAAACAGGATGATTTCACCTTCATGTTTTGCTAAGTCTTTAAGAACTGCTTTTAAACGTTCCTCAAATTCACCACGATATTTTGCACCTGCAAGTAATGAACCCAAGTCGAGTGACAGTACACGCTTATTCTTTAAGCTTTCTGGTACTTCACCATTGATAATACGCTGCGCTAACCCTTCAACAATCGCAGTTTTACCGACCCCTGGTTCACCAATCAGTACAGGGTTATTTTTAGTACGACGAGATAGCACCTGAATAGTACGACGGATCTCATCATCTCGACCAATCACAGGGTCTAACTTCCCTGCCAAGGCACGCTCAGTCAAATCGATGGTATATTTATTTAGTGAGTCACGTTGATCTTCGTGATTATTACTCATGACTTTGTCATTTCCTCGAATATTTTCAATTACCTTACGTAAACTTTCTGGTGACACACCAACACTATTTAAAATAGTTTTGGTTTCGCCCGTTTCTGCCAAGCTAAGTAAAACCCAATCCGTAGATAAAAACTCATCACCTGCTTTCTGTGCATAGCGGTCAGCTAAATTGAGTGCCTTAACCGCCTCAGGATTCAGATTGATATCACCTGTCGGATTTGCCAAAGTTGGTGCATTTTGCACCGCTTGTTCAAGTTTCTGCTTTAACTCAGGTAAACGTGCGCCCGCTTGTTGCAATAAACTCAGATTGGCTGGCTCTTCTAATAAAGATGTTAAGATATGAATCCCTGCTATTGCAGTGTGATCTTTACCCATAGCCAATGATTGTGCATCTGAGAGTGCTTGCTGTAAGCGGTTTGTAAATTTTTCAAATCGCATTCTTGTTATTCCTCACAACAAATTTTTAACTTATCACTTAGATGGGAACACTTTTTAAAATTTCAAATAAAATTTATATATTTTTCAATATTTTATATAAAATCAAAAATATAAGACTCGGCATTAATATGGGTACAAAAACAATCTATTTCAAGTATATTTTGTATAATTTTGCTACCTAATCTGTTTTGCACAGCAGCAAGCTTGTACATTTAAGCAGAACCTTTTAGCTTACAGCTTTCTTTATTCATCATGATGACCATGTATTTAAAAAAAATTTATCTTGTCGCTACTTGTCTTCTGCCGCTTCATGTTGCTTATGCGCAACTGCCACAAGATTCGAGACGGGCTGGTGGAATCGCGGTTATTCCTCTAGAAGCACATACCACTCAAGTTTTTTATGAACAAAATCCTGTACTCATTACACAGGAAGGTTCCCAACGTTATGCGGTGTTTGGTATCCCTTTATCCGCGCCTTTAGGGACACTCACCTTAAAAACCAATAATAGTCCAATTCAAATTGAGCTTAAGCCATATCCATATGCTGAGCAGCGTTTAACCGTCAAAAACCAAGACTATGTCAATCCAAAGCAAGAGCAACTGGATCGTTATGCACGTGAAGCAAAAGAGCAAAATGATATTTATAACTCTTTTAGTCAAAGCACATGGAACAGTTTCCCGAATTTTATCCGCCCTACAGCAGGTAAATTTAGCAACTCTTTTGGCCGTAAACGCTTTTTTAATGGTGAAGAGCGTGCTCCACACTCAGGTTTGGACATTCCAGCCCCAACTGGTCAAAAAGTAATTGCGCCTGCTGATGGTATCGTGGTGCAAACTGGAAACTATTTCTTTAATGGCAATACAGTCCTGATTGACCATGGGCAAGGTTTAATCAGTATGTTCTGTCATCTAAGTAAAATTAACGTAGAAAAAGGACAACGCATTCATCAGGGTGAAATGCTTGGCTTAGTAGGAAATACTGGACGAGTCACGGGGGCTCATTTACATTGGGGTATGAGTCTAAATAATGCTCGGGTAGACCCACAATTATTTCTAAAATAAAAAGAAAAGCTTATAGAAAAAGTGATCTATAAAAATAGATCACTTTTTAGAAAAACTTAATAATTTAAGCTTTATGCAGCTTCAACAATTTCAAAATCATGGGTAATTTCAACACCACCGTCCGCAAGCATTTTGCTCGCCGAACAATATTTCTCCGCCGAAAGTTCAACTGCTTTTTCAACTTGCTTGGTTTTTACCGCTTTACCTGTCACCACGAAATGTAAATGAATTTTAGTGAACACGGCTGGAATCGAATCTGCTCTTTCTGCTTTCAGCTGACATACGACACCCGTCACATCTTGGCGAGATTTCTTTAAAATGGTCACAATATCAAACGAAGCACACCCACCAAGTCCCATTAAAATCAATTCCATAGGACGTGGACCACGGTTTTCACCCCCATATTCAGCAGAACCATCCATCACCACAGTGTGGCCACTTTCTGATTTTGCCTCAAAAGCAACATTCTCTAACCAATGTACACTTGTTTGCATTGCAACTACCCGAAAAACGTTATAAATTTACTCTGTTCTTGTACACTAACATAAAATGAGTTGATAAGGAATTTCATCTCTTCTGTGTAGAAAAGGCTCTAGCAAGGGCCTGTGCGATCGGTTTTATCCAAATTCGGAAATTTTAAGCATGACTTCAAATTTTTCACAACTTAGCACTGATGCTTTGTCTCCAGGTCAACTACCTGAATCAGTTAAAGCATTGCTAAAACGTGCTCATATTAACAGATACCCTAAACGCACCGCGATTGTTGACGCTGGAACTGAATCAAAATCACTGTATTTAATATTAAAAGGTTCAGTGTCAATTATTTTACGTGAAGATGATGAACGTGAAATCGTCGTTGCCTACCTAAACCCAGGTGACTTCTTTGGTGAAATGGGGCTTTTTGAAAAGAACCCTCAGCGTACCGCAGAAGTACGTACTAGAGATGTATGTGAAATTGCAGAAATTTCTTATGACAATTTCCATGAGTTAAGTAAACAGTACCCAGATCTAAGTTACGCTGTGTTTGCTCAACTGGTACGTCGCCTTAAAAATACAACGCGTAAAGTAACAGATCTTGCATTCATCGATGTATCTGGTCGTATCGCTCGCTGTTTAATTGACTTATCTGCGCAACCTGAAGCAATGATTTTGCCGAATGGTCGTCAGATTCGTATTACACGTCAAGAAATTGGTCGTATCGTGGGTTGTTCTCGTGAAATGGTTGGACGCGTACTCAAAACGCTTGAAGATCAAGGCATGATTCAAACTGATGGTAAGGCAATCTTAATTTTTGATGCTTCTTTGGAAGAAAATACTTTTACTGAAGAAGAATATGATGAAGAGGATTAATTTGATCTAAGATTAAATTAATTCGAACTAAAGCCAGTGCCCGTCACTGGCTTTAGTTTTTCAATCAAGCAGATAACTGTTGCTGATTACATAATTACAATGATTATAGAGGTATTCAGAATGTTAACTGCTGTCAACATTTTTTATAATCCTCCCTAATTACGACTATATTCATAAGATACTGATTTGGAGAGAATAAGTATGAAGAAGTTAGCTTTGAGCCTTTGCGCTGTTACTGTAATGACAATTTCTGGCTGCGCATCTTTCGCAGATATGGCAGGTGCTGACAGTGCAACCTTGAATGCTCAATCCGCACAAGGCTTCGCTAAAATGACACAAGAAGCGCGTGCCAAGAACCAACTGGATAGCAGCTCAAGTACTTATCAACGAATTAATACTGTCTTCCAACGCTTAAAGCCTTATGCAGACCAAATGAACCAGACTGGTCAACGCTTTGACTGGCAGTTGGCTGTATTAAAATCAGATACCGTCAATGCTTATGTTGCGCCAGGCGGCAAAGTAGTTTTCTATACAGGTATTGTCAACAAGCTGAATTTGACCAATGACGAGATTGCGGCAATTATGGGTCATGAGATGACACATGCTTTAGAAGAACACGCAAAAAGTAAAATTGGTGCTCAGGCTTTAACAAATCTTGCGATTGGTATCGGTAAATCATACGCAGGTAGCAGCATAGGTGATCTAGGCAGCGCGGCAATCGATTTGGGCAGCCAAGTGGGTGTTGGTCTACCTTACTCTCGTAACTTGGAAAGCCGTGCTGATTACGGTGGCTTAATGTTGATGGCGAAAGCTGGCTATAACCCAAATGCGGCGATTAGTCTTTGGGAAAAAATGAATCGTTTAGATGGTGCTGGTGGTAGCTCGTTCTTATCAACACATCCATCAAATACGCAACGTATTAGCGATATGCGTAAAAACTTACCAGCTGCATTAGCGCTTTATAATAAACGTCGTTAAGCAAAAAGCCCTTTAATTCGCGGTATAGAATTAAAGGGC
Source organism: Acinetobacter sp. TUM15071 (assembly GCF_008980925.1). NCBI lineage: Bacteria > Pseudomonadati > Pseudomonadota > Gammaproteobacteria > Moraxellales > Moraxellaceae > Acinetobacter > Acinetobacter sp. TUM15071. The sequence continues at coordinate 271,998 of NZ_BKGB01000003.1, forward strand.
TTTTTATTCTGTTTGTACAGGATAAAAATTAAGTTTTGATCAATTGCAGATGCAACATATGTGTCGCAACCGTATGACGGATATGATCTGGCCGTCCCTGAAAATAACGTTCAGTTAATCCATCCCCTGATAGATCCTCAGTGACGATATACCCCATTTGTTCTACTGCCTGATGCAATGTCTTTGATCTAAACTGCCCTTTTAATGGTTCTTTTAAAAACCGAGTAAATTGCGACACAAACAAGGTACCTAAACGCTCTATGCCCTCCAACTCTCGATAGTCAACCGAGTAATCCAAGACCACTTCGCTTCCCTCTGCCGCTATTTGAGAAATACTTGCCAACGTATTTAAGGTTGTTGCTGGTTCTAGATAATGTGTCGTCCCTAACCATGAAAAAAAAGCAGATTGATCCTGCTTAAAGGTACTTCGTGCTAAAGCATCTGCAATTGATTCTTTTTCAAAATCAATCGCAACAAATTCAACATTCGCTGGAAGTGCGCCATATTGGCGTAGTTTGCGTTGTTTTGCTGCTTGGGTATCTGGATGGTCTACTTCAAATATTTTTAACCGTGGGTATTTCTGGGCCTGTCGTAAGGTAAAAGAATCTAGGCCTGCTCCTACGAGCACATACTGTTGAATCCCCTGCGCCATTGCTTGTTCAAGTAAATCTTCCGCATATCTTGAACGCCCAACCACCTGTCCAGTCAACAAACCAAAAGTACGGTTAAACACAGCGGAGTTCATTACTTTTACAGTTAGCGGAGTGGTTAACAGTTTCTTCCAGCCCTTACTGGTTAGCTCAAATGCAAAAGGGTCAGAAAAAACTGGATTTTCAGCATTTTGAAAATGATTGGCACGTAATGCTGCAGCTGCTTCAGCCGTACGACTCGATTGTCCTTCTTTCATTTTAATTCCCCATTTTTATTGCTATCTTGCAAAAAATAAGCAGCAAATTCCATCGCTAGACAAAATTTACTGCTTATTAATGACTAAATTAAAAATTATTTAGTTTTTTCAGTTTGATAGGTCACTTGATAATCATTTAAGTCCATACGTTTCAAACGTTGCTTTAACTTTTTCAATGACCACGGCCATGCAGCAAAGTTACGGCCATTGGCATCCAAGTAGTAACTCTTACATCCACCCGCGTTAAACACCGTAGTTTTAAGATGTTTTTGCACGAGCTCATTATGATGCTTGATCACTTCAGGCTTGATGTTCAGCTTGGCGATGCCTTTTTCTTTGATTTTCAGTAGGCCATCAACGATATAATCAAGTTGTGCTTCAGCCAAACCAATGAATGAGTCATACACCAAAACATTTGGTCCTAAAACCAAGAAAGCATTCGGGACATTCTCAATACTGGTACCTAAATACGCTTCTGGTGAACTGCTTTTCCAAAGATCATTCAGGCATTCGCCTTTTTCATTTGAGACACGTTTGCCAATCGGTGGATGAGACACCTCAAAGCCTGTTCCCCAAATAATCACGTCCACTTCATGACGTTCACCATTCGCAGACACCACAGTATTACCTTCTACTTTTACCAATCCATGTGGAATCAGTTTGGTATTCGGTTGTTGTAATGCTGGATAGTAATTGTTGGCGAACAATAGACGTTTACAGCCAATAGTAAAGTTCGGTGTTACGTTTTTACGTAATTCAGGATCTTCAATTTGGAAACGTAAAATCAATTTCGCCAATTCTCCAACAGGCTTAAGTACTGCTGGGTTACGTAAACCAAAATTGATCGCATTTAAAGACTGAGCAACTGTTTGACGCCATGTCTTTTGAATCAATGGAAATTTTTCAATCAGGGCTTTACTGACATCACCTAAATCAGTGTCGGGCTTTGGTACCACCCAAGGAGCTGTACGTTGATAGACATACAACTCTTTTGCCAAAGGCTGAATCTGAGGAACAAACTGAATCGCAGAAGCACCGGTTCCAATCACAGCAATACGCTTGCCAGTTAGATCGTAATCATGGTTCCATTTCGCAGAATGGAACATTTCACCTTTAAAGGTTTCCAAACCTTCAAGTTTTGGAATTTGCGCCTCGGTAATTGGACCCGTTGCAAAAACCACAGTTCTCGATAAGTTTTGACCTTTATTGGTATCAATCACCCATAGATTGCGCTCTTTATCCCATGCTGCATTCAATAGCTCTGTACCAAATTCAATTTTTGAGCTGACATTAAAGTTTTCGCTCACTTCTTCTAAATAGCTCAGAATCTCTGGCTGACGAGCGAACAAATGACTCCATTTTGCACTTGGTGCAAATGAATATGAATACAACGCCGATGGTACATCACAGCCACAACCTGGGTAGGTATTTTCGCGCCAAGTTCCCCCTACGCGTGTCGCTTTCTCAATGATCTTGTAGTTGCTATAACCTACTTGATCAAGACGAATTGCAGTTGCGATACCCGAAATCCCCGCGCCTACGATAAAACTATCATAGATGTGTTGTGGTAAAGCCTTTCCTTCAGCTGAGTTTAATTTTTTTGCTTGAGCTGTCATTTAAAAATATCCTTTATTCGTTCAACTGAAATAAGCCTGTCGCTAATCGAGGTTCATCTTATTTCAGTATTTAAAATCTTTTATCCGAGGCAATTACTTCATAAATCGGTACGATGTGCCTAAGAATTTTGCATATAAATTGGGTGCAGTACGTTTCATTAACCAAAACAACTTGGCATCGATTTGTGGAATGGTATAAAGCTCACCTTTATCCAAACGATCCAAAGTCAGTTTGGCCACCTTGTCACTGGTGGTAAAAGCCAAATTGGTAAGGGCATAATCTAAAAGCCCTTTATGCGGGACTTTGCCATTTTTAATGATATTGGTCGGGACTAAGGTTGGACAAAGCACATTGACCTTGATATTCGATTTTCGCAGTTCAGCCGAAAGTGTTTCTGACAAGGCACGAACACCTGCTTTAGATACGTTATAGACGGTCATTTCTGGTGCAGCAGTATAAGATGCAGCGGAAGCCACATTAATAATTGCACCATGTCCAAGTTGTTTAAACTTCGGTACAAAAGCACGGCAGCCGTGGATTACACCCCATAAATTAATATTCATGCACCAATGCCAATCTTCAGAAGACATTTCATCAAACTTGCCTCCTAGCCCGATTCCTGCATTATTAATCACCAATGTGACTGGATTCTGCATCAATTGTTGGGCCTGTTCTGCCAACTGATTGACTTGCTCTTCTTTGGCCACATCACATTGCACAGCAAAGGCTTTGGCTCCAAGTGCCTCAACTAAACTGACTGTTTCTTTTGCTGCATCAAGGTTAATGTCCGAACACACCACTGTGCCGCCACGTTTTGCCAGTTCAAGTGCAAAACTACGACCAATCCCGCTTCCTGCACCAGTCACCACAGCAAATGCTTTTTGGCTTGGCTTGGATTTTTTCCCGAATAATTTCATCTTTGTTTTCCAATCTTTTCGTATGGATATGGACCAAGTTATGCAGTTGCTGCACGTACAGGTGGTACAAACTCTTTAAGGAAATAAGGACTTAATAAACCTGTTTCAGGGTTTAATAAACGTTCTTTGTAATACGCCATATACGCCGTAGTGTCATGGTCATTGGGATGAAAACTTGGGCGTAAATATTCAAGAATGTGCATAAAGCTACTTCCAAATACCCCACGCTCGCTACCGAACAGTAAAGCTGTGCTTTCCACAATATCTTTCATATAACGAGGATTAATCAGGTTGCTCGGCTTACGTACAAACGGCATTAGATAACCACCCAATGACACACCACCTAGGATGGTTAAGCTTGCCAACAAGAAACCTGTAATTCTGAGCCAGTAATTACCGGATAACTCAAGAAAGACATCGTACGCAATATCTTTATGCTCAGACTCTTCCAACATATGCCACATCCACATGGCACGCTGTCTTTCGTCTTGAGAACCCAACAGGTATTCTTCGTGCTGCATCATGAATTCGGCAAGTACAGCGGTATAATGTTCAATGCCTGCCATCAATGAAAGCTGTAACGACTGTGGAAGTTTATAGATGCCATATTCGAAAACTTTCCCTGCAATTGCGCGAAGGAGCTCAACTGGATAACCATTTTCTTTCAAGACTTCATCATTAAACTGATTGTGGATTTTTGAATGAATTGCTTCTTGTCCAATCAAAGATGTGAGTCGTTGTTTTAAAATCGGATCTTCAATAAAGTCACGATGATGACGTGCAGTATCAATTACTACATCTTCACCAAAAGTGAGAAAGATGGATAAAGCATGAAAATAAGAGGTGGCAAGCTCTTTATTTAAAAAGAATCTTTCATCCAATTCTGCTGGATTGAATTTAAAATCAAAATGGCGAATTGGAATCGGTGACTTATTCGCAAGATTTTGAATAATGCCCTGATATTTGCTACTGAGTTTGTCTGAGAAGACATTTCGAAGAACTTGAGCGACCATATCTTGATCCCCTAAAACTGCATTACAACTTAAAAGGCTTAGCCAATTTGTATATCTCTACATACAGCGACTGGATAAGATTGCTTGGTTGCATAGTGCATGACGACAATATAGGCAACAAGAACCAAACTGCTCATCGCACGCTGAGCTTTTCTGCCAATTCAGCGCACAATGACATGCATACTGTGCATACTTAATTCAGCATTAAGCCGCTTGTACCTTTGGTGTAAACTCTTTCACAAAGAATGGATGCAATGCACCGCCCTCGGATAAAAGTTTCTTTTCGTAATATTCAAAATAAGCTGTCGCATCATGATCATTTGGATGAAAATCAGTACGTAAATAATCAAAAATACGACCCTGAGTACTTCCAAAAACACCATCCTTCGGACTAAAGATCAGCTTGACGCCACGTCTTGCATCTTTCCAGAATTTCGAAGTCAACATTTCTTGTGGCTTACGTAAGATAGGTACCATGGTTGCTGAAAACGGGATCAATCCAAGAATGGTGAAATAAGCCAAGAAGAAGCCTGAAACACGTAAGGCATAGTTACCATTCAATGTTTGATAAACATCATAGGCAACATCTTTATGCTCTGATTCTTCAAGCATATGCCACATCCATAATGCACGTGTTTTCGCATCATCAGAGAAATAGAAATTCTGCTCATGCGCCATCATGTACTCTGCCAGTACAGCAGTAAAATGCTCAATCCCAGCCATCAATGACAGCTTCAAAGGTTGCGGGAATTTCAAAAAAATGTGATCAAAAAATTGTTCACCCAAGAAACGATAGAGTCTTACTGGATAATCCAGTTCAACAATTGCATCATTAAACTCATTATGTAGTTTGGAATGGATTGCTTCCTGACCAATCAATGAAGTCACACGCTGTCTTAAGATTGGGTCTTTCAATTGATCACGGTGGTGACGTGCTGTTTCAATTACCAAGTCTTCGCCATAAGTCAAAAATACTGACAGTGTCGCGAAGAAAATCGTAGCGAATTGATTATTCATATAGAATGAGAGATCAACTTGTTTCCCTTCAAATCCGATGGCCAAGTGACGAATTGGAATACTTTTTTTACTCGCAAAATCGATTTGCTCAGTTATTGGGTTAGATTTAAATAAACTTAAACCTTTCTTTAATGTGCTGCTAATCATGGCTACACCTACCTACTTCACTTGAGCGTCTTTTGCCCTTTTACATTCTTTGAATATGGTTCATCTCTTTTCGTATTTCTAAAAAGCAAGCGCTAGGTTACGAAAAAATATTCGGGAGATCTATTTAAACCATTTCCTCTACTAAAATTAGAGTAAACCGATCTTATGTTCGGATTCAATTCGGGTAATTCTCGACGTTTTAGCAGATAGATTTTTCATAAAACTTGTTCGTTTTTCATTTTTTAAAATAGAAATAAGCAAAACTTAATTTTATTTTTTGTATTTATTATCAAATAGATAATTAAAATTAAAAACAAAAATTATTGATGTAAATCCGTATCTGTCT
>NZ_BKGB01000004.1:0-243196 GCF_008980925.1 Acinetobacter sp. TUM15071
ACAATAGCAAGAGTGAACCACCTGATCCCTTCCCGAACTCAGAAGTGAAACCTCTTAGCGCTGATGGTAGTGTGGCACTTGCCATGTGAGAGTAAGTCATCGCCAGCTTTTAAATATCAAACACCCCCTAACTAATGTTAGGGGGTGTTTTTTATTGAGAAGAATAAATAAATTGGCTTGTGCTAATATCCCTTTATATTTGTCTAGGGACATGGAGTAGATATGAAAAAAGGCTTGTTGGTATTGGTTGTTAGCTTATTAATTTCAAGTATGGCTTTTGCAATCAATGACTTGGATACAGGTCTAAAAGCTTATTATCAAAAGAATTATAAAGTTGCTTTTGACAGTTTTGAAAAATCAGCAAAAACTGGAAATGTTCAAGCAATACACTATTTAGCAAGTTTGTATTTTCAAGGCTTAGGTGTCCCAAAGAATGTAGAAAAGGCTTTTAACTTATTTAATCAATCTGCTCAAAAAGGTTATGCTCCCTCCTTAGCAAATCTTTCGATTATGTATTATGAAGGTATTGGGGTACAAAAAAATCCTGAAAAGGGTTTTGAATATACTAAAAAGGCTGCGAATGCAGGAGATTTGCAATCTCAATTTAATTTAGGTAATGCTTTTCGCAAAGGGAACTTTGTTAAGCAAGATTATACTAAAGCTGCTTTTTGGTATGAAAAATCAGCAAAAGCAGGCTATTCTTTTTCTCAAAATGAGTATGGTTTATTATTTGCTCAAGGTTTAGGTGTTGAGCAAGATTATTATAAAGCTTACGCATGGATTAGTGTTTCAGCGGAAACAGAAAATGACCAGGCAATTAAAAATTTAAAGAACTTTACTCAAATTTTTAATATCCAAGAAATGAAGAAGGCTAAGGAGCTAGCTGATCAGTATAAAACACTTTATCTTAAATAAAAAAATTAGGTATTTCCGATGAAAATAAACTCTTTCTCCCTACTCCCTGAAGATGATGAAGAACTACATCTTCCTGAGCTGGTGTATTGGGCATCTCTGGGTGATATGGAACAAGTAGAGCAATTATTGGCTGAGGGAATAGATCCAAATCAGACCGATGATGACGGTTATAGTGCATTACAGGCTGCTGCTGAGAATGCTCATTTGGCCGTAGTGAAGCTGTTGGTGAGTAAGGGTGCAAATGTGGCGTATAAAGGCGAATATACGGCCCTACAGCTTGCTGAAATGGCAGAGCATAGTGAAGTGATTGCCTACTTAAAAAGTCTTTAAATTGCTTTGAAAAATGATAGATAAAAAGAAGCCCCATCATCCTGACGGGGCTTCTTCATATTCAGTTTATGTCGTTGATATCCTATTAACGACCACGTCCTGTGTGTTTTATTATTCTCAATGAGACTTCCTGTCTCTCTATGATTTGTATGATAGGCGAAAAGTTTGTATTGGGATATTCGCTAATCTCTGCGATTGTTGTAGGTTTTGGCGTACATGAACAGAGATTGATGAAATGATGCGCTATAAAAAAACGGAATCCATCGATTCCGTTTCTGTTTCATTCAAGTCTTAGAAGTGAATATCTAAACCAATATAAGGACCTTTAAAGTTAAATTTAAGGTCATTTTTTTCGTAATCATCTAGCTTGATATCGAGGATACGGTAACCCGCTTTTAAACCTACATCGACCAACAAATTATCAATAAAGTTGTATTGTAATTCAGCTTGAGCATCGGTGATTTTGGTATCGTTAAAGTTGCTATACAACAATTCAGCTTTGGCACTTAAACCTGTGAAAGGTAGTTTTACGCCAGCAGATCCATAAATCACAGGGACTGTTTTATCGATATCTGTTTTGCTTAAACCTAGTGTTTTTATATCACCATTGAGGTTAGTTGCACCTAGACCGACATCGGCATTTACGATGGTGTCTAAGATTTCATAATACAAAATGAAGTCGGTATGATCGATATTCAGATCATAAACTGGCTGACCCGCAACTTCATTTTCCGTTTGCGATTTTAAATTCACATAGCGAATTTTTGCATTTGGAATTAGTGGAATCGGGTGTTCAAATGCAAGCGAAACTTGTGCAGAACCTTTACGATCAAGGTCTTGATCTGGTGCTGACGTTTGCGCAGCCATATTGGCTTCACCGTTGTAATTCCAATAGCTGAGATCACCTTTTATACCAATTAAATCCGCTTGCGCTACACCACAAAAGCTCGTCCCTAAAGCCAGCATTGATATTTTTAATATTTTCATTGGATTGTCCTAATAAGTATCAAAAACCGTAATGAATTGTTGTGAATTCATCAGCGAATGGGCGAATCATATAGTGATCTTGGGAAATATGCAGTAGTCTAATTTTAAATTTTTATAAAGGAATCGATAATAATGACAGATACATTAAGCGTGCTGGATTACCCGTTGTATGTAGCAGGAAAGGCTGTTACCACAGGGCAATGGTTAGAAGTGCATGATAAGTATCGAAATACGGTCTATGCGCGTGTGGCATTGGCTGACGCTAAGGTCCTAGAAAAAGCCATTTCGGCTTCGGTAAAAGCAGAAGCGGAAATGGCAGCACTCAAGCCTTTTCAAAAACAGCAAATCTTGCTGCATTGTGTAAAACGCTTTAATGAATTACGTGAGCAACTCACTGAGATTCTGATTGCTGAAGGCGGTAAACCTCGTGGTGCAGCCAGTGCAGAAGTGGAACGTCTGATTAATACCTTCCAATTGGCAGCAGATGCAGTCACGCAGCTTGATGATGGTCACATGCTGCCTTTAGCTGTTACGCCTGCTGCCGCACGTTTTCGTGGCATGGTTAAACAGGTGCCAATCGGTGCAATTTCCTTAATTAGTCCATTTAATTTCCCTTTAAATCTGGTCGCTCATAAGATTGCACCTGCAATTGCAGCAGGTTGCTCATTTGTGCTGAAACCTGCAAGCTTGACCCCAATCAGTGCTTTAATGATTGCCAAGGTTTTGGCGGAAACAGATCTTCCGAAAGGTTCATGGTCGGTACTGCCATGTGACCGCCAAGCAGCAGATATTCTGGTGACTGATGACCGCTTTAAATTACTCAGCTTTACAGGTTCAGATCAGGTCGGTTGGGACATGAAAGCACGCGCTGGTCGTAAGAAAGTGACTTTGGAACTGGGTGGCAATGCTGCGGTTCTGATCGATGCGGATACCGTGATTGATGATGCTTTAATTGACCGTTTAATTGCTGCGGCTTATGGTCATGCAGGACAAGTATGTATCAGTGTGCAGCGGATTTTAGCGCATGCCGATATCTATGCTGACCTGAAAAAGAAATTTATCGCAAAATTGAAGAAAATCAAGGCAGATGACCCAGGTTTAAGTAGTACTGTAGTTGGTCCGATGATTAAGGAAGCTGAAGCTGTTCGCTTGAAAAAATGGCTGGATAAAGCTGAGAAGAAAGGAGCAAAAATACTGATAGGAGGAAGTCTACAAGGCATGCTATTTGAACCCACTTTGCTGGAAAATGTAGATGCCAAGCTAGAAATTTATAAGGATGAAGCGTTTGGTCCTGTCGCGATCTTAGAAAAATTCAAAGATTTTGAGCAGGGCATTGCCACCATTAACCAAAGCCGTTTTGGTTTGCAAGCAGGTGTGTATACGCAAAATCTCAATAAAATGCTGTATGCATGGGACCATTTACATGTTGGAGGTGTGATTATTAACGATGTCCCGACTTTCCGTGTCGATAATATGCCTTATGGCGGTGTGAAGGATTCTGGCTTAGGTCGCGAAGGTATTCATTCTGCGATTCGGGATATGCAAGAGGAAAGATTATTAGCCATTAAACAATAAAAAAGATTGTGGCCCAAGCGAAGTTCAAGCTTCGCTTGATTGTTTTATGTACTTGATTTTTATAAGTTGACTGCAAGGTCAAAATTACAGTCTGTTGAAAAATAATCAGTTGTTCAAAAAAGATGACTTTTTTTTCAGAATTTACAGTAAAAAGAAATAAAAACAGGTATTGTTCGGCTATTAAAAGCAGAAAAACAAAGCCCAATCTTTAAGGAAGATGGTTTGGTTTTTGCTTTGTTTGTCCATGTAAACGGAGACCCACAAGGTTGAAATTTCATGCAAGCAAAACAAGATTTTTTATGGCACTTTTCATGTCTGTTGGATAATAAAAACCTAGGGCAGCATGGAACGGCCAGCAGGACAATTTAGGTGTTTTATGGCAGATTCTCGTGAAAACTGGACATCACGATCTGGTTTTATTATTGCAGCTGTTGGTTCAGCTGTAGGTTTAGGTAACATTTGGCGTTTCCCTTACGTTGCTTATGAAAATGGCGGTGGGGCGTTTCTTATCCCTTATTTACTGGCGTTGATTACCGCTGGTTTACCTCTTTTATTCTTGGATTATGCAACAGGTCATCGTGCGCGTAATTCACCACCAAAAGCATATCGTGCGCTATTTAAAGGCGGAGAGACACTCGGTTGGTGGCAAGTCTGTGTCTGTATCATCATTGGTTTGTACTATGCCAGCGTACTGACTTGGGCAGGTAGTTATGTCTACTTCTCAATTGGTCAGGCGTGGGGCAGTGACCCAGAAAGCTTCTTCTTCAATACGTATTTGCAGACTTCGAAAGCAACTGGCTTCGATCTACAATTTGTGAGTCATTTGTTCTGGCCAATCGTTGGGATTTGGGCACTGACTTTAATCATTTTGTATGGCGGTGTTAAGAAGGGCGTTGAATTATCGAATAAGATTTTCATGCCGTTGTTATTTGTCTTGTTTACTGTTCTTGTGATTCAGTCATTACGTTTACCTGGTGCGGTAGAAGGCTTAAATGCATTCTTTACTCCGAACTGGTCAGCGATGATGAACTATAAAGTTTGGTTAGCTGCCTATGGTCATACTTTCTTCTCGTTGTCTGTTGGCTTCGGGATCATGGTGACGTATGCCTCTTACTTAAAACCTAAAACTAACTTAACAGGTTCAGGCTTGATCGTTGGTTTTGCTAACGCATCAACAGAGATTTTGGCGGGTATTGGTATTTTTGCTGCGTTGGGCTTTATGGCACATGCGGCAGGTAAAGAAGTACACGATGTTGTGAGTGGTGGTATCGGTCTAGCATTCATCGCATTCCCTAAAATTATTTCAAGTTTAGGTGCGGGTGCAGATTTATTTGGTTTCTTATTCTTCTCTTCGCTGTTTGTTGCGGGTATCTCTTCCATGGTGAGTATTTTGGAAGTGCCGATTGCTGCAATGCAGGACAAGTTGAAATGGGGCCGTACCAAAGCTGTAACGATTATTGGTGGTGGTAGTGCACTTGTTTCAGTGATCTTATTCTCTAGTGTGAATGCGATTAAACTAGTAGATATCGTCGATCACTTCATCAATAACATCGGTATTATTGGTGGTGCATTGATTTCGATTATTAGTATTGCTTGGTTTAAACGTTCTGCCTTGCGTGAACTGCGTGATCATGTGAATCGTATTTCGACTGTTCAATTGGGCAAAGGTTGGGATTTCACTTTAACGGTGATCACATCGTTGATCTTGTTAACCACCTTAAGCATGACCGTATTTAGCTTGGTGAAAAACGGTTACGATAGTTATAGCATGAGCTTACAAGGTATCTTTGGATGGGGCAGCGTGATTTTCTGTGCTGTCGTTGCAATTGTACTCAGCCGAATCAAAGATCGCTAGGAGAACAAATATGAATACTTCAGCAATCATCATGATGGTGATTTCAATGGTGTTTTTATGGGGTGGATTGGCATTGTCTATTCTGCACTTAACTAAAAACCCAGAAGAATTGGATGACGTTCTGGAAGAAGTCAAAGATCAGCATACGCTTTAAAAATAGATTTAAAAAAAGCAGGCTTTAAGCCTGCTTTTTTTATTATGCCAATTTTTTAATCAGGCAATAATAGAAACCATCACCAGCGTTGGCAGAAGGAAACAGCTGACGACCATGGGTCTGTTCAATGCCCCAATCGGCTTCGATTTTGATTTCTTCTGCATCAGCATGTTCTGCAAAGAATGCCGCCATTTGCTGCTCATTTTCAGCTTTTAGAATCGAGCAGGTGATATACAGCAAAGTGCCGCCGACTTTAAGCTGTTGCCACATCTGCTGCAAAATCTGTTGTTGTAGCGTAGCCGTTTGCGTGATATCGGTCGACTGTCTGAGCAGACGAATATCGGGGTGGCGACGAATCACACCTGTTGCAGAACAAGGTGCATCCAACACGATACAATCAACCAGTTCCTGTGCCTGCCACGTGGTCGCATCAGCGGTAATAATCTCAACATTGTCCTGATCTAGGGCAAGACGTTCTAAATTTTCAGAAACACGCAGTAAACGTTTGGCATCATGATCAAGCGCAATCAATTTTTTAGGGTTAAAGCGCTCAAGAATATGCGCAGTTTTACCCCCTGGGGCAGCACATGCATCGACAACAACTTTGTGATCTAAGTTTGGTAAAAGCGTCGCGCACAATTGGGCATGTTCATCCTGAACAGAAAAACCACCTTCTTCAAAACCCGGTAAATGGGTAATATTGCCCGTTTGCTCTAGAACAATACCAACATCTGAAAGCGTGCAAGGACGAGCATCAATCTGCTCTTCGTCCAAAATCTCTAAATATTCGTTACGACTGACTTGGCGTTCATTGATGCGCAACGTCAGTGGTGCGACTTGTTTTAAGGCTTGGCATAGAGACTCTGCTTGCTCAGGCCAATCTTTTTTAAGTCGCTTGAATAACCAGCTTGGTAAGCCATGTGTATTATTCAACGCGGTTTCAAATTCAGCTGTTTCACGTGAAACACGACGCAGAATCGCATTGACCAAACCACTCATTGGCTCAAAACCGAGTTGCTTAGCCGCATTTACCGTTTCTGAAATCGCCGCATGTACAGGAATACGCGTACATAAAATTTGATATAAACCAAGATATAAACAACTTTCTAGCGCTTCATTGTCTAATGGTTTTGTCAGTAATGGCAGGGTAATTGCTTTTAAAGAAAACCATTGGCGTAAACAGCCTAAAGTAAGTTCGTGATATAAACCACGGTCACGTTCAGAAACGATATTGATATGTTGATTCAAAACAGAAGACAAAGATTGCCCATTTTGAACAGCCAACAGTGTTTTGACCACTTGTGCACGCAGATTTAAATTTTTTGTAGACGATTGGCTCATGGGAGAATTTGTCCAATATGTAATTTTTGGGTTTGGGCAATTTGTACAGGATTGAGAGCTTTAGCACCTGGCCATTGCAAACTGGTTAAGCACACCGAGCTATTGTCGCCGCAGGCTACGTGAACGCCTTGTTTATCAATCGCAAGGATCTCACCGCTTTGTGCATCAGTTTTTTGATGTTGAGAAAGCATTGAACCCCACACACGTAAGGCATTGTTTTCATCGAGCTGAATAAAAGCGACTGGCCAAGGGTTAAAGGCACGAATATTACGATCGATTTGAACTGCATTTACAGTCCAATCGATACGCGCTTCGGCTTTAACTAATTTGTGCGCATAAACGGTCAGTGCTTCATCTTGTACTTCGCGTTTTTCAATAAAATCCTGCAAGCTTTGTTCAGACTCAAGTACCGTACAAATCGCTTCTGCACCTTGAACAGCCAATTTGTCATGTAAGCTGGCAGTGGTATCTTCCGCAGTAATTGGGCAATAGGTTTTATACATCATATCGCCAGTATCTAAACCAGCCGCCATTTGCATGATGGTAATGCCAGTTTCAGCATCCCCTGTGGCAATCGCACGTTGAATCGGGGCAGCACCACGCCAGCGTGGTAGCAATGAACCATGGATATTTAAACAACCGTATTTCGGTGTATCTAAAACCGCCTGCGGTAAAATCAAGCCATAGGCAGCAACCACCATCACATCTGCGCCAAGTGCTGCAAGCTCTTGTCGAGCGGCCAAGCCTTCTTCCGTAGACGCTTTAAAGTTCAAAGGTTGATAAATAGGTAAACCGTGCTCAAGTGCTAATTGTTTAACAGGAGAAGGTGTTAATTTTTGCCCGCGTCCTGATTTACGGTCAGGTTGAGTATAAACAGCAATAATCTGGTGGGATGTTTTTAATAATGCCGCCAATGCGGTTGCCGCAAATTCAGGCGTACCAGCAAAAATGATTTTCACAAATGGAATCCAAATAAAACTTGTCTCAAATTATAAGCGAAAAAGCGACGAGTCCCTAATTCACCGCCTGAATTGCTTTTGTGCAAAAAAGATAGGCCTGTTGGTCATCTGTTAAACGATAACTTGTAGTATGATGCAAAGAGCTCAGTATCATTTCGCCAGAGAGAATGTCCTATTCTTCTCGAGCACACACTTGTTGGGAATACAAAATGCCTGATTATCGTTCGAAAACATCAACACATGGAAGAAATATGGCGGGCGCGCGTGGTTTATGGCGTGCGACCGGTATGAAAGATGAAGATTTTGGCAAACCAATTATTGCGGTGGTCAACTCATTTACCCAATTTGTTCCAGGTCACGTGCATCTTAAAGATTTAGGTCAACTTGTTGCGAGAGAAATTGAAGCTTCTGGTGGTGTGGCAAAAGAATTTAATACCATTGCTGTCGATGACGGGATTGCCATGGGCCATGACGGGATGTTGTATTCACTGCCATCACGTGATTTGATTGCCGATTCTGTGGAATACATGGTCAATGCCCATTGTGCCGATGCCATGGTGTGTATCTCGAACTGTGACAAGATCACACCGGGAATGCTAATGGCTGCGATGCGCTTGAATATCCCCGTGGTGTTCGTGTCTGGTGGTCCAATGGAAGCGGGTAAAGTCAAATTCCGTGGTGATGAAAAGGCGATTGACCTTGTTGATGCCATGGTGGTTGCAGCAGACGAAAGCTACACCGATGAAGAAGTTGCTGCGTTTGAACGTTCAGCATGTCCTACTTGTGGTTCATGTTCAGGGATGTTTACGGCTAACTCAATGAACTGCTTAACCGAAGCTTTAGGTTTATCTTTACCAGGCAACGGTTCAATCGTGGCGACGCATGCCAACCGTGAAAAATTGTTCTTAAGAGCAGGTCGTTTAGTGGTTGAACTGGCGAAACGTTATTATGAACAAAATGATGA
This sequence comes from Acinetobacter sp. TUM15071, assembly GCF_008980925.1. Taxonomy (NCBI): domain Bacteria; kingdom Pseudomonadati; phylum Pseudomonadota; class Gammaproteobacteria; order Moraxellales; family Moraxellaceae; genus Acinetobacter; species Acinetobacter sp. TUM15071. The sequence goes on from NZ_BKGB01000004.1 coordinate 9,081, forward strand.
CAGTATTTTGCCACGTTCAATCGCAACCAAAGCCGCATTTGAAAATGCCATGACGCTTGATATCGCGATGGGTGGTTCGACCAATACAGTATTGCACTTACTTGCGGCTGCACATGAAGCTGAAGTTGATTTCACCATGGATGATATCGACCGTTTGTCACGTCAAGTGCCAGTATTGTCAAAAGTTGCACCTGCTAAACAAGACGTGCATATGGAAGATGTACACCGTGCAGGTGGCATCATGGCGATCTTGGGTGAACTGGATCGTGCGAATTTACTGAATACCTCATGCCCAACTGTGCATGAGCCTACGCTGAAAGATGCACTAGACAAGTGGGATATTATCCGTACAGAAGATGCGGACATTTATGAATTCTATCGCTCGTCTCCGGGTGGTATTCCAACGCAAGTGGCATTCTCACAAAATCGTTATTATTCAACTTTAGATGGCGACCGTGAGAAAGGCGTGATTCGTAATGCTGAACATGCTTTCTCTAAAGACGGTGGTTTAGCAGTTCTTTACGGCAACATCGCTCTAGATGGCTGTATCGTAAAAACAGCGGGTGTTGATGAGTCGATTCTTAAATTTACAGGTACAGCACGCGTTTTTGAAAGCCAAGATGCAGCGGTTGAAGCAATTTTGGATCATAAAATCGTTGCGGGCGATATCGTAGTGATTCGTTACGAAGGACCACGTGGTGGACCAGGGATGCAAGAAATGTTGTATCCAACCAGTTACTTGAAGTCGAAAGGTTTAGGTAAAGACTGTGCCTTGATTACCGATGGTCGTTTCTCGGGCGGTTCGTCAGGTTTGTCGATTGGTCACGTTTCTCCAGAAGCAGCAGAAGGTGGTGCGATTGGTTTGGTTGAAGATGGCGATACCATTGAAATTGATATTCCAAACCGTACCATTCATTTGAATGTTGATGATGCGACTATGGCTCATCGTCGCACTGTTCAGGAAGCAAAAGGTTGGCATCCAGCAGAAGAGCGTAAACGTAAAGTGTCTAAATCATTGAAGATTTACGCAATGCATTCGACCAGTGCAGCCAAAGGCGCAGTACGAGTTTTGTAATCCCATTCAGTCCCTCTTTCAATTAAGGGGGACTTTTTTGTTATTTTATAAGATACTGAATACACTTATTGACTCACTTGTTCCAACCCAAGTTTGAGAAAAATTTTCCATTTATAAATTTATGACCATTAGAGGCTATCGACATGTCTTTGTTACGTCGTTGGTTTGACCCGATCCGATCGAGTTGGTTCTATCAGAAACCTTCGCGGCAGGCGGTGTTACCCACGGAACAGGGTTTAAGTATTTACCTGCGTCTGGACGATGTTTATAGCTATCTTGCGGTACAACAATTGGATCAGCTCAATGAAATTTTGAGTGATGAGCTGAAACCTTTAAAAGTGATTATTTCGAGGCAAGACGCAGAACCTCCGAACGAGATGTCCAAGCAGGATTGGCAAAGCTATTGTCTAAATGACGCCAAAATTCTCGCCAAGCAACATCGTTTTGGCTTTGATGACACCCCTGAAATTCCAAGCGCAGAAGCATTACAACAAGCTGAAACCATTCTTAGAAATACTCCGTTAAGAGAACAGAACTTCTTACATTTGCTTGAAGATGTGTTCCATATGCTATGGCAGCAACAATATGGAAAATTGCGTACCTTGTATGCAATGGCGAGCCAGCATCAAAGCCCTCAAGATTATCCTGAACGTATTTTTAAAGATGTGCCTGTTGCGGCCAGTTATTTCGAGTTTGGTGAACGTAAATATCAGGCCGTTGATGACTTACTCCGTTTGACCCGCCGTCTGAAACAACAAAAATTACTAACAGGAAATCCAATTTTCTTGATCAATCATATCGAATGGCGTGAGCATTTGATTAATGATGGCGAGGCATTAGCAGAAGTCCAAGCTTTGCATCCTGAGTTAGATCTGTATATTGCGCTTGAAGATCCTATGAGTTGGTTGTTATTGGCCTATATCAAAGAAGAGCTAGCCAATTATTATAATATCCAGTTGAAGGTCTATCCCTTGAGTTATCACGGGCGAGACTGGTTTGACTGGAGTCTGGCGACGCGTGTTTCCAAGCGTACTCAAGTGGCATTTACCCCATTCTGCCGTCCAACTAAAGAAGCGACTTATGAAATGGCTCGGCTGTTTTATAGCGTGCCTGAGGAACAGCAGGTGGATTGTATCCATCAGATTTTTGAAGGGGTATGGACGCGTGGTAAAGACTTGTCGTTTAAGGCCCATTTTCAGCGCATGCAAAAGCGTTTAGAGATTGGACAAATCACTGAGCAAGATGTGGAGGCATTACTGAAACAGAATGATGAACTGTGTCAGCAAAAGCATCAGCCTGATTTTCCTGTACTGGAATTACGAATAGATGGACAGAGCTACGTTTTTAATAGCCTGTATCGAGTCTGGATGATCGAAAGCATTATTAGCAATGTTCTGGAAGATAAATATAGAACCGCCTCAAGCTCTGCCTGAGGCCTACTTCTAAAAATAAGGATAGGGCAAGCGTCCATTTTTTTCGTAGCATAACTCCGATGCAAGATCGGAGATTCGGACGTGACTTTTTTAGCAATTATTGTAATGGTATTTATCTTTGCGGGCATGATTAAAGGCATGATCGGCTTAGGTTTACCTGCGGTCTCCATGGGACTGCTTACGATTGCCATGAGTCCGTTTCAGGCGGCATCCTTACTGATTGTTCCCTCAATGATTACCAATATCTGGCAGCTGTTTGCTGAAGGTCGGGTTTGGACTTTTGTGCGCCGTTTCTGGTCTTTGCTGTTTGGGATTGTGATTGGTTCGGTTTGGAGTTTTTTACCGACTTTAAGCCAAAGTCATGGCAAGACCAGCGAAATTTTATTAGGCAGTATGCTGGTGCTCTATGGCCTCTATGGTCTATGTGTCAAAAAACTACCTCATTTGGCAGCGCATGAACGTTGGTTATCTCCCTTGGTGGGGTATATCGGTGGTGCGGTCACGGTGGCGACAGGTGTGGTGATTATTCCTGTGGTACCTTATTTGCAGTCTTTACATCTGAACCGTGATGAGTTGGTTCAGGCTTTAGGATTAACCTTTACCGTTTCCACCATTTGCTTGGCAGTATTTCTACACCATAACCCAATGCAGGGAATCACACTGGACTATCGTTTATCGGCTGTGGCATTGGTCGCAGCTTTGGTCGGGATGTGGTTGGGTAAAAAAATTCGCTATCAACTGAATGAACAACGTTTTCGCCGTCTGTTTTTTATGGGGCTGGTCGCCTTAGGTGGCTATATGCTATCGCATTAATTTTACTGTGAACTAAGGACGATGCTGTAATAAAAAATCTGCAAATTGCTGATAAGTCTCGGGCAGTTGACTGAAATCCTGCGTTGCCAACAACAGCTTCCGATTGGCCCATGCACCCAATAGCTGTACCGTATGAAAATCATAGTCTGGCTCTAAACGCTGTGCTGCACGGGCAGGCATAATGGCGATACCAACGCCTTTGGCAACTACCTCGGCAATCGCGGCAAAATTGGGTAAGCGCAAACGGTACTGGATATTAAAGCCCAGTAACTTGGCTTGGGTTTCAATCGATTGCTGCAAAGAATGATGCGGCATCAGCCCAATAAAGCCAAAGTGTAAGGCATCGACCAAATTCAACTGTGTATGTTGTGCGAGAGCATGTGAGGCTGGGCAAATCAGCACCAAAGGATCACTGGCAAATTCCTGTGTCTGTAAAGGTCGAATATCAAAGAAACTGGAAACTAGTCCAAGCTTGGCGATGCCTTTGCCGAGTGCGGCAATAATCTCTGAACTCTCAGCTTCATGCAGATCGATATTGATGTCTGGATGACGCATCAGATATTGCGGTAACAGCGGAGGCAGATATTCACTTTGTGCAGAAGAATTGCACCATAAGGTTAAGGATTCAGGCTGTCGTTGTCGAAAGCGTTGCATCTCTTGTTCAAGTTGGTCTTTTTGCCGGATCAAGGATCGAGCATGCTCGGCCAATGCATGACCAGCACTGGTGAGCTCAACACCTGTAGTATGGCGAAGAAAGAGAGGGGTATCGAAATATTGTTCGAGTTTTTTAATCCGTTCGCTGGCAGCTTGCAGAGAAATTGCAGAACGTTCTGCCCCTTTGGTGAGGCTGCCTGTGCTGACAATATGCAGGAATAGTTGTAAATCAAAAAAATCAAAACGCATGATGGCAACGTATTGAAATATAAAAAACCATCATACTAAAAATGCTGAATAAAGATAGGGCATCGTTGTTGTGTTAAAAAAGGCAGCTTGCGCTGCCTTCAAGGTTTTAATTTTTATCTTTTAAACTGAATAACAGGTTCAGGAAAATCGCAGCAAAAGTTGCGGTTCCAATGCCACCTAAATTAAAGCTACCAAATAATAATTCAAAGTTACCTGCACCTAAAATAATGGTGACCGAGGCAATGATCAGATTTTTATTGTTTGAGAAATCGACTTTATTTTCGATCCAGATTTTCGCACCTGCAATGGTAATCAAGCCAAACACCACAATTGAAGCGCCCGTCAGAACTGCGGTTGGAATGGTACTGATCACTGCGCCAAACTTTGGAGAAAGGCCCAAGAAAATAGCAAATACACCAGCAATCACAAACACAATCGTAGAATAAACGCGGGTGACTGCCATCACACCAATGTTTTCACCATATGTGGTCATGCCAGGCGCACCAACACTACCCGATAAAGTGGTGGCTAAACCATCAGCAACAAAAGCTTTGCCCAATTGCGGAGTCAGGTTTTCACCTGTCATTGCTCCCACCGCTTTGATATGACCTAAGTTCTCTGCCACTAAAATCAGTGCAACTGGTGCAATGATCAGAATCGCATTTAAATCAAAAGTTGGATGTGAAAAGCTTGGAATACCGAACCATGGTGCCGCTGCGATTTGGGAGAAATCAATTGGTTTGCCATAGCCTAAAACATTGGTTGCAATGGCATAAAGCGCATAGGCAATCAGTAGGCCAACGAGTAACAATAAACGCTGTAATAGCCCTTTGGTAAAGACTGCAATGATGCCCATACTGAGTACAGTGATGAGTGCCATCCACATCTCAAATGGTTGACCCGCAACACCTTTAATAGTCACAGGTGCAAGGTTAAGCCCAATGATCATGACGATCGCACCAGTCACCACAGGGGGCATCAGTTTTTCAATCCAGCGTGTGCCTGTCAGCATGACCGCAAAACCGATCAAGGCATAAAAAATACCACAGGCAACGATACCGCCTAATGCAACAGAAAGATTAGGGTTGGCACCTGAGCCCGTGATATGGCCTGTTGCCGCAGCAACCACACCGATAAAGGCAAAACTTGAGCCTAAATAGCTTGGTACTCGTCCACCTGTGATCAGGAAGAAAATGATGGTACAAATCCCTGACATTAAGATGGCTAGGTTAGGACTAAAGCCCATTAATAAGGGTGCAAGAACCGTTGCACCAAACATTGCAAATGCGTGTTGAACCCCAAGCACCGCACTTTGTAAGGGCGGTAAATATTCATTTGTCGCAACAGGGCGATGATCGATCTTCCCCTGATACGGCTGCCATTTTGGAAACCAACTTGACATAAATTAGACTCATTATGTGATATCAGCGCGTATGATACCCTGTCTTAAAACGAGCTTTCACCTATAAGCCATTGAGAATATTGCCAGAACAGGCATTGCGAGTTTGTGTTTTTACCTTTTGGTAAAATTTATTTCAAAATAAGCTAGCGGTTTTATTATTTATTTTCGTGCTGATGCTTTGAAAAGTTAACTCTCTTATTTTCAAAATATTTTTTGATTTTTTTCTCTTTTTTTAAATTCAGATGGCATATTTTGCCAATCTCGCCATCAATAGCTGTGATTTCTATCGATGGCGAGGCTGACTTGTGACTTAACCTGTGTTGCGCAGACCCGCAGCAATCCCTGCAATACTGACCATTAAGGCATGATCGACAGGGTTATGTTCAGTTTGGTGTTCCTGTAAGTAAAGGCGACGACGTTTCATCAACTCTGCTTGCAATAAATGCAGTGGTAATAAATATGGTTTACGTACCTGCATGGATTGATCCAGTACTTCATTATTGCTGAGTAATTTAGATTCACCCTTTAAGCTTAGCAGGGTATCCACCGCATTTTGCAGACGTTGACGCAATTCCACGCCAAGAACCTTTAAGTCCTGATCTTGGGTCAGATGTGACTCATAATACAGGGCAATATCGGCATCAGATTTAGACAACACCATTTCCAGCATATCAATCAGGGTCTGGAAATAAGGCCATTGTTCCAGCATCTCATTCAAGGTGTTTTTATGCTGTTCATGCACCTGATTAATCGCCGTACCTGTACCCAACCAAGCAGGTAGCATCAACCGGATCTGTGTCCATGCAAACACCCATGGAATGGCACGCAGTGATTCAATACCACCACTGACTTTACGTTTGGCTGGGCGTGAACCCAATGGCAGCATTTGTAATTCCAGCTCTGGTGTAACCGTCCGCAGATAGCTGACAAAGTTTGGATTTTCACGCACAGTTTGACGATAGACTTTGACGGATAAATCAGTCATTTGATTCATCAAGTCACGCCATTGTTTTTTCGGTTCAGGTGGTGGGAGCAAAGTCGCTTCTAAAGTTGCAGCGGTATAGATTTCCAGATTTTGCAGCGCAATACCTTCTAGACCGAATTTGAAGCGAATCATCTCACCTTGTTCAGTGACTCGGATCGCGCCTGAAATTGAACCTGGGGGTTGTGAGAACAGGGCTTGCTGGGTTGGTGCACCACCACGGCTGATTGAACCACCACGACCATGGAACAAGGTCAATTGCACACCATGCTGTTTGGCAATAGCAGTCAATTCCTCTTGAGCGCGGTATTGCGCCCAGTTGGCGGACATAAAGCCTGCATCTTTGGCTGAATCTGAATAGCCAATCATCACCTCATGTTTGCCTTGAATATGCTGTTTATACCAATGCATATTGAACAAGGTCGTCATGGTTTTGGCTGCACCATCCAGATCCTTTAAGGTTTCAAATAAAGGCACGACGCGTAGCGGATGTTGAATCCCAGCTTCCTTTTGCAACAATAAAACTGCGAGCACATCACTTGGATATTCTGCCATCGAAATAATATAGGCACCCAAGCTCTCGGTTGGCTGTTCTGCCAAGGTACGCATGGTGGCAAATACTTCCAGTACGTCAGGATGCTGAATCAGGCTACCTTCTGGCTCATTGAAAAATTTCGGTAATAATGGACGTTTGCTTTGTAGTTCTTGGATCAGGAAATTCTGACGTGCTTGTTCAGTCCACGATTCAAAATTACCTAGACCCAGATATTCGGTAATGGCTGAAATGGCCTGACGGTGGCGGCCTGATTCTTGACGAATATCCAGTTTGAGCAATTCAATGCCGAAACAGTTGACCCGATAAATGAAATCCAGCAACTGTCCATTGGCGATCTCAGCCAGATTACTGTCGATTAATGAGCGATAGCAAAGCAGTAACGGAGCTAATAGTTCATCTTTATCTTTGATGATATTGCTGTCATCGGCTTCAGCACCTTGTAAGCGTTGTCCCAACCAATAGCGGGTGGCTTTTAAACGTTCACGGGTGTCGCGCAGATATTCACGATAGGGTTCAGGGTGTTCATAGCCCAATGCTTGAGTCAGTTCCTCAGAACAACTTTGAATCGACAGTTCCCAACGCAGATTTTCAATATCACGCAAATACAAATCAGCGGCTTGCCAACGTGATAACCACAGCACTTCTTGTGTGACTTGATGGGTGACATTCGGATTGCCATCGCGGTCACCGCCCATCCATGAAGCAAAACGGATCGGTGCAATGCTCAATGGTAAAGCGTGTTCGCAGTGTTGTTGAGTTAGTTCATTTAGTTCACGTACGAATTTTGGTACTGCATTCCAGAGCGACTGCTCAATAGTGGCAAAGCCCCACTTGGCTTCATCGACAGGGGTTGGGCGATGCTGACGAATCTCATCGGTTTGCCATGCTGAGCTGACCAATTGCTTCAGTGTCGCGATGGTCTGTTGGCGTTCTCTTGGTGTCAGTTTTTGTTGATCTAACTGTGAAAGACAGTCGGTAATATCATCATATTTTTGAATCAGGGTACGACGGCTGACCTCGGTTGGGTGTGCTGTCAGTACCAGTTCAATTTTTAAATCACAGATCTGTTGGAATAATTGCTGTGCATTGATTTGTTGGGTTTTGAATTTTTCGAATAAATGTGGCAGCGGGTTTGGGCTAGGCGCGTGCTCATCGAACTCGGCCTGACGGCGGCTACGTACCACATGATATTGTTCAGCAATATTGGCGAAATTGAGAAAATGTGAGAATGCGCGGGTCAGCGGCAAAATCTCTTCATCTTTTAAACCGAGAAACAATTGTTCGAGCTGTTTTTCTGCTTCGATCTGGCCGTCACGTGCACCTTTGGCTAATGCGCGAATTTGCTCAATCTGATTAAACAAATCTTGCCCAGCATGTTGCTTTAAGGTCTCTCCAAGTAAATTGCCGAGTAAACGGACATCTTCACGTAGTGGAGCAGTGATTTGCTGAATCATTCTAATTCTCCTGTTGTTCTCATTCGACTATAGCGCGATTGAGAGACATTCCAAGAGCAGAACGTAAAAAAATGTGAATTTTCTCTAATTTATTGATTGATATTTAAGCATAAAAATTTCGATTGCCTGTTCAATCATCTGATTGATTTCAGTTGCGCTTGGTACAGGGGCTAAACCCAGCAACACTTGCTGATGACGGATACCCAACATCAGCGAGATAATCAGCTCAGTTTGCTTAAGCGGTTCATCTGCGCGAATAAATTTAAAGGCGATGGCCTGTTCAAAGAAATCACACCAGACATTGCACATGCGGGTATGTGATGCATCAAAAAATTGCTTGGTTAAGGGGCTTTGCTCTGCGGCTAATTCAAATAGCAGGCAATCCAGCTTTAGCGCTTCAGGCAGATAAATAATACTTAATGCACGCTGACACATGAGCACCAGTGCTTGTTTAAAATCAGCATCTGCGGTCAGTTCAATCTGTTTGGTTCGAATCGATTCTTCACAGCTTTCTTCAATCGCACAGATAAACAGATTGCCTTTATCTTGGAAGTGGTTATACACCGTGAGTTTGGTCACACCCGCTTCTTTGGCAATCTGATTCATATTGGTGGCGTGATAGCCCATTTTTAAAAATATAGATTTTGCAGCCTGTAAAATCTTGGCTCTTTTTTCTAAATCTTTAGGGCGACCACTGTTGATTTGCACGTTATCGTTCTCTTTTAATTAATTTAAAAATCAAAATTCTAGCTTTAATTTTTAATTAGTGTACTCATGGGTATATTAATTAAAAAATAAACAATCTATGATAATGCTCATATCACGCCTTAAAAATCAATTTGAATAAGAGCGCAAAGAGATGAATCAGATCAATCGTATCATATTGGGGTTACTCATTGTCAGTAGTGTACTCCTCAGCGCATGTCAAAAAGAGGTGCCAAAGACTGAGGAAATTCCCTATGTCATGGTGACGCAACCGAGCAGTAATCATGTCGATCAAAAAAGCTATGCAGGGGATGTGCAGGCGAGACAGCAAACTGCTTTGGCCTTCCGTGTCGGGGGGCAGATTACCGAACGTTATGTTGATGTGGGTGATCGGGTCAAAGTGGGACAGGTGCTGGCGAAATTGGATGTTAAAGATGCGCAGTTGCAGATGAATGCAGCCAAGGCCCAATTAGACAGCGCACAGGCAGCAGCAAAGATTGCGGCTGAAGAATATCAGCGTTATCAGCAACTTTTACCGGTCAATGCGGTCAGCCGTTCGCAATTTGATGCAGTGAAGAATCAATATGAAGCTGCACAAGCAAGCCTGCAACAAGCACGTTCAAACTATGAAGTGTCATCTAATCAAACCGGCTATAACCAGTTAGTTTCCAATAAAAATGGCGTGATTACCCAACGTCAAATTGAGATTGGACAGGTGATTGCAGCAGGGCAAGCTGTTTATCAGTTGGCGATTGATGGTGAACGTGAAGTGGTGTTTGGTGTGCCTGAACAGGCAGTCAGTACCATCAAGGTTGGGCAACCGGTATGGGTCACTTTATGGTCGCAACCAGATGCGCGTTTTGCAGCCAAAGTACGCGAGGTTTCACCTGCGGCTGACCAATCTCGAACCTTTACTGTGAAAGTTTCTTTACTCGAAGGGCAGTCGACGATTCAACTCGGGCAAAGTGCACGGGTATTCTTTGTCGCAAATGAAAATAACGTGTTGAGCGTACCGTTATCCAGTGTGACCGCCAATGATCAACAAGCCTATGTTTGGGTGGTGAATGCCAATCAAAGCATACGCAAAGTCCCTGTGACTTTAGGTACTTATGGTCGAGATAGTGTGCCAGTTGTGTCAGGTTTAAAAGCAACGGATTGGGTTGTGGTCGGTGGTGTACATTTACTGCGTGACCAGCAAAAAATTCATCCAGTCGATCGTGATAATCGTGAAGTCACTGTAAAAGCGGGAGGTTAAACATGAAATTTAACCTTTCAGAATGGGCACTCAAAAATAAGGGGATTATCCTTTATTTTATGCTGTTGCTCGGCATCGTAGGCATCATGTCTTATTCCAAACTTTCGCAAAGTGAAGATCCACCGTTTACCTTTAAGGTGATGGTGGTACAGACCTATTGGCCTGGGGCAACCGCAAAAGAAGTCTCGACATTGGTGACGGACCGAATCGAAAAGGAATTGATGACCACGGGGCAATATGACCGCATCATGGCCTATTCACGGCCGGGTGAGTCTTTGGTGACCTTTGTCGCGAAAGACAGTTTGCCGTCCAGTGCTATTCCTGATGTTTGGTATAACGTGCGCAAGAAGGTCAACGACATTCGGTCGCAGTTACCGAGCGGTGTACAAGGGCCTTTTTTTAATGATGAGTTTGGAGACACCTTCGGCAATATCTATGTACTGACAGGCAAAGACTTTGACTATGCGGTGATGAAAGAATATGCCGACCGTTTGCAACTGCAATTGCAACGGGTCAAAGATGTCAGCAAGGTTAATCTGGTGGGACTACAAGACCAGAAAATCTGGATTGAATTGTCCAATACCAAGGCAGTGCAATTAGGTGTGCCTGTCACCGCGATACAGGAAGCCATTCAGAAGCAAAACGATATGGCGGGTGCGGGTTTCTTTGAAACAGGTACCGACCGTATTCAAATTCGGGTCAGTGGACATTTACATAGTGTCGATGACCTGAAAAAAATGCCGTTACTGGTCGGTGACAGAACCATTCAACTGGGTGATGTTGCCGAGGTCTATCGCGGTTTTAGCGAACCTGCGCAGCCACGCATGCGTTTTATGGGGGAGAACGGGATCGGGATTGCGGTCTCAATGCGTAAAGGTGGTGACATCATTGCGCTAGGTAAAAATCTCGAAACCGAATTTAACCGTCTGCAAAAAAGCTTACCTTTGGGCATGAAACTGCAAAAAGTGTCTGATCAACCTGTGGCGGTACAACGCAGTATTCAGGAGTTCTTAAAAGTTCTCGCGGAAGCGGTAATTATCGTGTTATTGGTGAGCTTCTTCTCGCTGGGTTTCCGTACTGGTTTGGTGGTAGCACTGTCTATTCCACTGGTATTGGCGATGACTTTTGCAGGCATGAATCTATTTGATGTAGGGCTGCATAAGATTTCCTTGGGTGCATTGATTCTGGCCTTAGGGTTGCTAGTCGATGATGCCATTATCGCTGTTGAAATGATGGCGATTAAAATGGAGCAGGGCTATAGCAGATTGAAAGCGGCAGGTTTTGCGTGGCAAACCACAGCCTTTCCAATGTTGACGGGAACCTTGATTACCGCAGCAGGCTTTTTGCCGATTGCGACAGCTCAATCGGGGACAGGTGAATACACCCGTTCTATTTTCCAAGTGGTGACCATTGCGCTGATTGTGTCATGGATTGCCGCAGTTTTATTTGTGCCTTATTTAGGTGAAAAGCTATTACCCGATTTTAGCAAACAGAATCAGCAGGCGGCATGGTATCTACGTTTATGGGCGCGACTGCGTAAGCAACCTGCACCCGTGGTAGAAGCACATGGTCAGCATCATGATCCGTATCAATCCAAGTTTTATCAAGCTTTTGGTCGTGTGGTTGAAATCTGTATTACCTATCGTAAAACCGTGATTGCAGTGACAGTAGGCATCTTTGTATTGTCTGTCGCGATGTTTAAGTTAGTGCCGCAACAATTCTTCCCGCCATCGAATCGTGCAGAAATTTTGGTGGATTTAAAACTTGAAGAGGGGGCATCACTGACCGCAACTGAACAGGCGGTACACAAGGTGGAACAGTTCCTGTCCAAGCAAAAGGGCATTGATAACTATGTGGCCTATGTGGGAACAGGTTCACCGCGGTTCTATTTACCGCTAGACCAGCAATTACCGCAAGCCAGTTTCGCTCAATTCGTTGTGTTGGCTTCCTCCCTTGATGATCGTGATGAAATCCGTCGCTCTTTAGACAAGCAGATTAAGCAGTTATTGCCTCAAGTGCGGACAAGGGTATCGTTATTGGAAAATGGTCCACCTGTGGGTTATCCATTGCAGTATCGTGTATCGGGTGAAGACCTCGGCACAGTACGTCAATGGGCACAGAAAGTGGCTAAAGTCCTGAGCGAAGATCCAAATACCACCAATGTGCATCTGGATTGGGGCGAACCGAGTAAAATCATTGCAATCGAAATTGACCAAGATCGTGCACGTCAAATGGGCGTTTCCAGTGTGGATTTAGCCAATTTCCTCAATGCTTCGGTGACGGGTGCGGTAATGAATCAATATCGCGAAAAACGTGAATTGATTGAAATTCGGTTACGTGGTGATAAATCTGAACGTGTTGAAGTCGCATCTTTAGCGAGCTTGGCGGTGCCAACCAGTAAAGGGACAACAGTTCCGTTGGCGCAAATTGCCAATATTGAATCCCGCTTTGAAGAAGGTTTAATTTGGCATCGTAATCGTCTGCCGACCATTACCGTTCGTGCCGATATCCGCACGCACTTACAACCTGCAACTGTGGTGCAACAGTTGGCTGATCAGATGCAGAGCTTACGCGCAGATCTACCAAGTGGTTATCTACTGGAAGTAGGGGGTACGGTTGAAGAGTCGGCTAAGGGGCAAAATTCGGTGAATGCAGGTATGCCATTGTTCTTGGCTGTGGTGATGACCTTATTGATGATCCAGCTGCGTAGCATGTCACGGGCAACCATTGTATTACTGACAGCACCATTGGGTTTGATTGGTGTCGTTGCGTTCCTACTGTTATTCAATAAACCCTTCGGTTTTGTGGCAATGCTTGGCACCATTGCCCTGTCTGGGATGATTATGCGTAACTCGCTGATTTTGATTGATCAGATTGAGCAGGATATTGATGCGGGACATACACCTTGGGATGCGGTGATTGGTGCAACCATGCGTCGTTTCCGTCCAATTGTGTTGACGGCACTGGCAGCGGTGCTGGCGATGATCCCTTTATCACGCAGCATTTTCTTTGGTCCGATGGCGGTTGCGATTATGGGTGGTTTGATTGTTGCCACCTTATTAACCCTATTTTTCCTGCCTGCACTGTATGCAGCATGGTTTAAGGTGAAGAAAACAACACAACTATCGTAATTATTTTGTGAATAAAGGTGCGAAAGATTGAAAATTTCAATATAGTAGCACCTATATTTTAAGACCAAAAAATAATTGAATTTCATAGCATGACAAATTTTGCATAATGCTGTGAATGAGGTGATAGAGAGCATGGGGCAAGACGGTATTGAGCAGCATCGCCGCTATGTGGCGATTTCTTATGTGTTCATGTTTCTTGCATTATTTACGATAGTGTTTGCTGTATTTGCGTACCTATTAGCACGAAAAGTTGCGATTGTGGATAATGCCGAAGTATGGATACATGCGCATGCACTTTGGATTATGCGTAATGTGATGTTGTTTTTGCTGATGGCTTTCTTTGCAGCGTTATGGTTTATTCCACTGTTCTTTTTTGCTTGGAACAGCGCACTTTGGGTGACTGCAATGACGGTTGCTGGTGTGGTGTTTGGTTCAATTGCATGGTTATTCTTATTGAATGCTTGGCTGAAAGGTATTGCAAAGTACTTTAAGAATAAAGCTGTTTTCTAAATTTATTGCTTTTTTATTGCAATAGACCTTGTAAATTTATTGTACAGCCCCTATTAAGGCTCTGTTGACTTTTTATTTCCGAAGTCGACAGAGCCTATTTGTTTTTTAGATTTAAGTAAATTCCGTGAGGAGCACCGCCAACCATGGCTAAACGTGATTATTATGAGGTTTTAGGCGTTTCGAAAACCGCAAGTGATGATGAGATCAAAAAAGCCTATCGTAAGTTGGCGATGAAGTATCATCCAGACCGTAACCCTGACAACGCTGAAGCAGAAGAAAAGTTCAAAGAAGCTGCGGAAGCCTATGAAGTCCTTTCTGATGAAGAAAAGCGCAGCATGTATGATCGTGCTGGACATAGTGCTTTTGAAGGTGGCTTCGGTGGTGCAGGTGGCGGTTTCGGCGGCTTTAGTGCAGAAGATATTTTTAGTCAGTTTGGCGATATCTTTGGTGGAGCGTTTGGTGGCGGTGGTCGTCAACAACGTCAACGCCGTGGTTCAGACCTTCGTTATGTCATGGAACTCACACTTGAAGAAGCTGTAAAAGGCGTGAAAAAAACCATTACCTTCACTGCGCCAGCGCCATGTGAAACCTGTGATGGGAAAGGATCTAAAAATCCAAACGATGTAGAAACTTGTCGTACCTGTCATGGTGCAGGTCAAGTGCGCATGCAACAAGGTTTCTTCTCAGTTCAGCAAACCTGTAGCACCTGCCGTGGTCAAGGTAAAATCATCAAGAATCCATGTAATAGCTGTCATGGTTCAGGTGTTGCAGATCGTCAGCAAACCCTTGAAGTTACTATTCCAGCGGGTGTGGACAATGGCGATCGCGTACGCTTAACTGGTAAAGGTGAGGCTATCCGTGATGGTCAAGCTGGCGATTTATACGTTGAAGTCGTGGTTCGTGAACACGAAATTTTCCAACGTGATGGCGCAGATCTTTATATGGATGTACCTGTCAGCATTGCAGATGCAGCTTTAGGTAAAGAAATTGAAATCCCGACCCTTGATGGTCGTGTCAGCTTAAAAATTCCAGAAGGTACACAAACAGGTAAATTGTTCCGCTTGCGTGGTAAGGGCGTTCGTCCTGTACGTAGCAGCATGGTCGGTGATTTACTCTGCCGTATTGTGGTTGAAACGCCTGTGAATTTAAACAGTCGTCAGCGTGAATTATTGAAAGAATTACAAGCGTCTTTTGATGGTGATGGGCATGCTGCCTCTCCAAAGAAAAAATCGTTCTTTGATCGTCTATTTGATTAATTAGACATCAATAAAAAAACCTGCTGCGGCAGGTTTTTTTATTGGAAATTTTTAGCGCAGCCACAGAGTTTTGCTATAGTAGCTGAATTGTTTAAATAAAAGACTGGGAAAAATTATGTCATCTTCTCCACGCATTGGAATCTTGGGTGCAGGCGGACGCATGGGGCGTATTCTGATTCAAGCGGTACAACAAGCAGGCTACCAACTGGCAGCAGCTGTTGAGCGCCCTGAAAGCAGTTTGGTGGGTGCAGATGCAGGGGAACTTGCAGGCATTGGCAACATCGGTGTCAAGATCGTGGGAAGTTTGAGTGAAGTGCTGAAAGACTGTGATGTGGTGATTGATTTTACTGCACCTGTTGCGACTGAACAGCACTTAAAGTTATGCCGTGAAGCGGGTGTGGCAATGGTAATTGGCACCACGGGAATGTCAGATGAGCAAAAGGCATTCCTTGATGAAACAGCAACACAGACACCTGTGGTGTACGCTGCCAATTATTCAGTTGGGGTGAACGTTTCGATCAAACTGTTGGAGCTGGCGGCAAAGGTGTTTGGCGATACGGTGGATATCGAAATCATTGAAGCGCATCACCGCCATAAAGTTGATGCACCATCAGGTACTGCTTTTATGATGGGTGAGGCGATTGCCGATACCTTGGGCCGTAACTTGAAAGAAGTAGCGGTTTATGGACGTGAAGGTTATACCGGTCCTCGTGATCGCCAGACCATTGGTTTTGAAACCATTCGTGGTGGCGATATCGTTGGTGAACATACAGTGATGTTTATTGGTGAAGGTGAGCGTGTGGAAGTGACACACAAAGCCACCAACCGTATGAATTTTGCTTCAGGTGCGGTCCGTGCAGCAGCGTGGGTGGTTGGCCGTGAAGCGCGTAAATATGATATGAAAGATGTTTTAGGCTTTAACGAGATTGAAGTTTAAAACGTTCCTTTTTTGTACTATAAAAGAGCTTGTTGAGCTTTCTTTCCGAGAGGAGTGAAACAAGCTCTCGCCCTTATTACAACAATTGAGCATGACATGAATAAAAAACATATCGTTCTTGCCACATTGCTCAGTCTCAGCAGCTTTGCAGTGACTGCAGCAACAGATACAGCCAAACTCAGTTTGCATCGGAACAATATTAAGGTTTGGACGTACCAAACAGAAAACAATCCGATTATCCAATATAAAGCTGAAACCACATTTGATGTGCCTTTAGAACGTGCTGTAGCAGTAGTACTGGATGTAGAACGTACACCGCAATGGGTGCCGTATGTGGGCAAGGCACAAATGTTGTCACGTGATGATAAGAAAGGTGAATTCACCTTGTATATGGTTCTGGACTTTCCATTTCCTTTAAAAGATCGTGATGTGGTGATTAAAGGCAAAATGACTAAGAATGCGGATGGCAGCATTAGTATTAAAAACAATGCCATTCAGAATAATTACCCTGAGCAGCCTGATGTGGTACGGTTAAGCAAATACGCGGGTGATTGGACGTTCCAGCGACTGCCAAATAACAAAGTAAAAGTGACGACCAGTGGCTATGCCGATCCTGCAGGGGCAATTCCATTGAGCTTTGTGAATATGTTTGTGCAGCAGCAGCCTTATCAAATGCTGATGAAAATGAAAAAAGAAGTGAATAATCCTTTATATGCGCAACCGAAGTTACCAGATTTATTGAAATAATAAAAAAGCCTGATTTAAATCAGGCTTTTTTATTTGAGCTTAAGCTTGAGGACATTGTTGTAATGGCGTCTCTGGTTTGCTTGCTAATTTCATTTGAATGAAAACCAAGACTAAACCAATAGCTGCCAGTACGGCACCAATAACGGAGACTGCCGTATAGTTTAAGCCGAGGCTTAACACGGCACCGCCTGCTGCGGCACCAATGGCATTGCCTAAGTTAAATGCACCAATATTCACTGAAGAAGCAAGGCCCGAGGCTTCATGTGCAACCGACATCACGCGCATTTGTAATGGCGGAACAATGGCAAAGGCTGCTGCACCCCAGATCACTAAACCGATTGCTGCACCCAATTGGCTTTGGGCAAGGATTGGGAAGATGACCATCAACGCGATCAGTAGCACCAAGAAACCAATCAAGGTTTTATCAATCGATAAGTCTGCAAACTTCCCACCGAAATGGTTCCCGATTGAAAAACCAATTCCGATCAAGACCAACATTATAGTGATAAAGGTCGGAGAGGCATGAGTGAACTCAACCAGACTTGGTGCGATATAGGTGTACAAGGTGAACATCGCTGAGGCACCAAACACGGTTGTAAGCAATGCCAATACCACGGGTAGGCGTGTAAGAACGCTTAACTCCATTTTTACATTTGGCTTTTGTCCAACCGATCCAACAGGAAGGGCTTTCCAAAGTGACAGCATAGTGATGACACCAAGGGCTGAAATTGCGAGGAAAGACATTCTCCAACCAATGTTTTGTCCCACCCATGTTGCGAGTGGTACACCGCCAATATTAGCGATGGTTAAGCCCATAAACATGGTTGCCACCGCACTGGCCTGTTTATTTGCTGGAACAACACTGGCCGCCACCACAGAACCAATCCCGAAGAAGGCACCGTGGTTTAAGCTGGTAATTAATCGGGCACCCATTAAGCTCATGTAATTGGGTGCAAAGGCTGCGATCAGATTACCGATGGTGAAGATTGCCATCAGTAGAATCAGTGCATTACGACGGGCAAAGCCACCAAACCATAAAGTCATGATCGGTGCTCCGAGCATCACGCCCAGTGCATAACCTGTAATCAACATGCCCGCACTTGGAATCGATACCCCAAGATCATTGGCAATATTGGGCAACAGCCCCATTGGAGAGAACTCTGTTGTGCCAATTGCAAAGGCACCAATCGCCAGTGCCAGCAAAGGAAGGTTGATGCGGCTGCTCATGTTATTTGTCCCATTCAGGCGCAAATGGTTCAGGACTTACTTCTCGACCATTACGTTCAAGTTGAGCGATCAACTGCATTTCCTCTGCACTTAAAGTTAAGTCTTGCGCTTTTAAGTTGCTGATCAGGTTTTCACGTTTGGTTGATGATGGAATCACCGCAAAACCATTTTGTAAGGCCCAAGCCAAAGCGACTTGTGCGGTGGTTGCTTGATGCTGTGCAGCAATCTCAATTAAGGTTGGGTCCTGCAGTACTTTGCCATAAGCCAGAGTCATGTATGAAGTCACATCAATATTTTGCTCACGTAAAAAATTGACCAAGGTGCGGTTCTGCAAATAAGGACTGAGTTCAATCTGGTTGGTGGCAATGTGTTCTACACCAATGCTATCAATCGCTTGTTGGGTCAAGGCGATATTAAAGTTTGAAATCCCGATTTGTTTAGTCAAACCCTGTTGTTTCGCCTCTAATAACAATTGCATCACGCTTGGGATGGAGACACCCAGTGCTGGAGCTGGCCAGTGGATCAAGGTGAGATCAACGGCATCAGTACGTAGTTTTTGCAGACTGTCTTTTAAGCTGGGAATGAATTTATCTTCAGCAAAATTGTCGACCCAGATTTTTGTAGTGAGGAACAGGTCTTGACGAGCTACACCACTTTCAGCAATGGCTTGACCCACTGCTGCTTCATTTTCATAAACCTGTGCGGTATCAATGGCACGATAACCCACTTCCAGGGCGGTTTTAACTGAGTCAATGACTGCTTGTTCTTTAAGACGGAAAGTACCTAAACCGAATTGAGGGATACGCATATTTTTCACCTAATCTTTTTTCATGCTCAAAAGAGCTGTTTTGTGGATGGCTGTTATTTTGCGATGATTATTGTTGCTAAAACATAGATGAATTTGCAAAATACAGTTGACTAAATATCAATAATTGAGAGGGTGGTAATGAAATCTACGGTAGAAGAACTACTTGCTTTTATGACCATCGTCGATACAGGTTCATTTATTGCCGCTGCTGAACGACTGGGACAGACGGCATCAGGACTGAGTCGCTCGCTCAGCCGTTTAGAGTCCAAGCTCGAAGTCACTTTACTAGAACGAACCACGCGAAAATTAAAACTCACCCAAGAAGGCCAGCAGTTTTTACAACAGGCCCGTAAAATCCTGAGTGATTTGAATGCAGCCGAAGAAGCATTACAAAAATCAGATCAAGATACTTCGGGAGTGATTCGGATTGACTCAGCCACACCTTTTATTCTGCATGTGATTACGCCATTGGTACATAAGTTTCGGCAGTGTTATCCCAATATTGAAGTCGAGTTGAATAGTAATGATTTGGTGATTGACCTACTCGAACATAAAACCGATGTGGCGTTTCGCTTTGGTGAATTACATGATTCCAGCTTACACGCAAAATTGGTGTGTAAAAGTCGTATCTATATTGTTGCCAGTCCCGAATATTTAAAACGCAAGGGCACGCCTTTACAACCTCAAGCATTGCCTGAACATGATGTGATTGGTTTTACCCGTCCAACCTATATCAACACTTGGCCGATTAAAATTGAGGGTGAGTATTTTCAAGCACAACCTAAAGTAAGAGCATCCAGTGGTGAAACCGTCCGACAACTGTGTTTACGTGGGCAGGGTATTGCTCGGCTCTCTGAATTTGAAATCTGGCAGGACATTCGAGAAGGGCGTCTTGAAGCCCTATTTGAAGATCAAATCGAACATTCTTATCAAAGCATCCATGCTGTTTATTATCAACAAGAGCACTTGCCGAAACGTGTCCGTTTATTTATTGAGTTTTTGACTGAGCAACTAAGTCAGGGCTTCTCGGTTTGCCAATAGCATCATTTTGCAGTTGTACATTCAGCACTGGAATTGATGGTCCAGTTTTTTGTATCACTGAAACAACAATATGTTGCTGTTGTAACTTGCATTCAAGTTCGACCGTTGGCAGAAAGTTGCTTGAGAGCATCAGACCATTTTCATTGGGTTTCTTATAGGTCATTTTGATGATACGGGTCTGTTCTGGCGCGTCGCTTTTCTCCATTTTCCATAACTCATAGGTCGGTTGGTTCTGAATTTGCAGATAGCCCTGAGAAAGCGATTTACACACCTGTTGTTGCTGGTAGCTGGCTTGGTCAGTCAGATTGCAGCCTGTAAATAAAACGGCGCTTAATATAAATAAGATATTATTTTTCATGGTCTTATCCTTTGGCTGTTGATTTTTATAGCTTAAAGGTGTTGTATAAACCAATACAGATACAGAAATTTATAAAAAAGCAGTACAGATATGACTTTTCACTATCAGCGCTTGGCAGAACAATTGGCGCACAAGATTTATCAGCATGAGTTACAGCCCCAACAAAAGTTGAGTTCTTTAAGGGAATTTGCACGTCAGCAAAGTATTAGTTTAAGTACGGCACAGCAATGTTACGAATTGCTGGAAGCAAAAGGGCTGATCTATGTAAAAGCCAAATCGGGCTATTTTGTCAATTCAAGACAATATCAAAGTGCCGTACCAGACAGTCCGAACTTTGAGTCCAAAGCCCGGCAGGTTTCAAATTTAGACCTGCAAAACCAGATTCAAACCGCTTCGATCCAGAACCATTTAACGCCTTTGGGCGCGATTCAATTATCCCCACATTTGATTCCTGTGGATGGCTTACGCCGTTCCTTGCAACGTGCACTGAAACACTGTCAGCCTGAAGATTTTTTATATTGTAATAAACAGGGACATCAGCAACTTCGTAAAGCCTTATCTGATCATTGGCGTGAGGATGGTATCTATGTTGCGACCGATGATATTTTTATTACCAACGGTTGTATGCCTGCCTTATCGCTACTGATTCAACAGATCAGCAAAGAGGGGGATAGTATTTTAGTACCGACGCCCACTTTTAATGGTCAGCTGCAAATGCTGGCTAGCCTGAAACGTAAAATTATTGAGATTCCAGCGGATCATCGTGGTATTGATCTAGAGCGCTTAGAATTTTTTATGAAACAGGGTGATGCCAAACTGTGTTTACTCACCGCCAATTTTCAGAATCCTTTGGGCTATTGTCTCAGCAATGAACAGAAACAGCACATTGCTCAACTGGCACAAAAATATCAATGTTTTATTTTGGAAGATGATATTTATGGCGAATGCAGCTTTCAAAAGGAACGACCTTTACCCATTCGCTATTGGGATCAGGAAGGCTATGTGATCTGGTGTGGCTCGGTCTCCAAGTCATTATCAACCGCCTATCGCGTCGGTTGGTTTTGCTTAGGTCAACAGCTGCAATATTTAAGACCCCAATTATTGGCCAACAATGTGGGGGTGAATACGCCTTTGCAACTTGGTTTAGCCGATTTTATTTACAGTCGTGGTTATCGAGAACATTTGGATCAATTAAGACCTAAACTGATGCAGCAAGTTGAACAGTATCGGGCTTATATTCTCGACGTGTTTCAGGGGGTTCCGATTGGATTAAGCCAGTCACAAGGTGGCTATGCTTTATGGATGCAACTGCCCAATAGTATTACCGGTTTGGAATTGTATTATTTGGCACAAGGTAAAGGGATCAATATCGTACCTGGTGAAGTCTTCGGTGAAGACCGCCGTTATCAACACTTTTTGCGTTTAAATGCGGGTCATGCTTTAACAGCAGAAATCCGCCAAGCGATTCAACAGTTGGCGGATTGGGTACGGCAGAGTATGAATTAGTCGAAGTCTGCTTTGAGTACGATGCGATAACGTGCTTGGCCTGAATGCAGTCGTTCAATCGCCTCATTTAGCTGTGACATTGGAAATAACTCAACCTGTGGTGCGATATTTTTGCGCGCAGCGAATTGTAAAAGTTGGCGCAGGGCTAACGGTGAGCCCGTTGGTGATGAGGTGACAGATTTGGCACCACCCATGATGGCACCGACAGAAACAGGGATCGGTTCCAAAGTCACACCTAGGAAATGTAGACTACCTTTTGGTGCCAAAGTATTGAGATAGGCTTGCCAGTTCAGGGTGACATTCACCGTACTGAGTAATAAATCAAACTTGCCACGTTGTGCTTTGATGGCTTGGGCATCACGGCTATTGACCACGTGATCGGCTCCCATGGCTTTGAGTTCTTCAGTTTTATCTGGGTTAGAGCTGAAAGCCGTAATTTCACAGCCCCATGCTTTGAGTAATTTAATCGCGATATGACCTAAACCGCCAATACCAATCACACCCACATGATGTGTGGCTTGGATTTTGTGTTTCAGTAAGGGATCAAATACCGTGATGCCACCACACAGTAGCGGGCCAGCACTTTCAGGATCTAAATCGTCTGGAAGGGGAATGACCCATTGCCAACCTGCACGGACTTTATCGGCAAAACCGCCTGCATGGCCAATGATGGTTGCTTTTTTTTCACCAGTACATAGGACCTGATTACCCCCAATACATGGATCACAGGCTTGACAGGTTTCAGCTGTCCAGCCAATGCCAACACGTTGACCGACGCGTAGTCCTTTGGCTTCTGATCCCAATGCAATGATAGTACCAATGATTTCATGTCCAGCCACCGCAGGGTAAACCGATGATTGCCACTCATTATTAATCACGGATAGATCGGAGTGGCACAGACCACAATATTCAACTTTGACTTCAACTTGATGGGCTTGTAATTCTCCCGCATCAAATTGGTACGGCACCACTTGCTCGCCTGCTTGCATTGCAGCATAAGCGCGAATTTGATTATTGCTCATTGGAACTCCCATTCAAGGAAAATCGATGATGATTTGTTATTTAAATTGGCAATGATTTTCGTGGTCATTGACCATACCAACCGCTTGCATAAAAGCATAACAGGTGGTCGGGCCCACAAATTTAAAACCACGCTTTTTTAGGGTTTTGGATAGTTTTTGGCTAAGTTCAGTTTGTGCGGGTGCTTCGCGGTAATTCGCCACATCATTATTTTCGGTTTGATGATCGACAAAACTCCATAACCAAGCAGGGACATCTTCGACTTCATCCTTAAGCTTGAGCCAAGCAATAGCATTGTCGCGGATGGCTTTCAGTTTGCCGATATGACGAATTAAACCTGCATCACTGAGTTTGAGTTCGAGTTGATCATCTGTGAGTGCTGCGACGTCTGCGATGGAATGTTGAAAGAAATGTGAGCGGTAGTGTTCGCGTTTTTTCAGTACCGTGATCCAAGAAAGTCCTGCTTGCTGTCCTTCCAGACAGAGCATCTCAAACAAATGGTTTTCATCATGTTGCGGCTTGCCCCATTCCTGATCATGGTAGGCAATATAGAGAGGATCATCGGAGCACCAGCCACAGCGTTGAGTTGACATATTTGATGCTCCTTGTTGTTATTTGAACAGTATAATTTAAAGTTTGAATGCCACCCATTCATTTGGGCGAGTATCCCAATAATACAGTTCTGCGCTATTTAAATCAGTAAACTTAAGCCAAAAGTCTTTACCTGATTTATCGGCAAAGCCTGTACTAATCAACAAAGCATCTTCGGTAATTTCCATGATCCAACCTTGATAGCTGGTACCACCCATGATGATTTTCTGTTGATTTCCAGACTCTGCAAATTCAACCAGACGTTCAATCAATGCTTCTGACATTGTAGATTCCTAACGTAAATACGGGTATGGATTGACTGCACCACGCCCTTTGCCATTTAAATAAATTCCGTAGTGTAAATGCGGAGAGGTATAACGAGCATTGCCGGTATTTCCTACATAACCGATCAGGTCACCCTTACGCACATAGTCGCCAACATTGAGGCCACGCTTATGACCATCCAGATGCGCATAATAGTGCCAAGAGCCTGCTGGCCCAATAATCCAGATCACTTTGCCGCCTAAATTATTATTACGTAAATCAGCAACTAAGCCTTCGGTCGCACTATACACTTTCGTACCACGCTCTGCCATGATATCGATGCCTTCATGGCTACGACCTTGACTACGTGCCGCACCCCAAGTATCCCGTAATTCGTTTCGACTTACACCTTTAACTGGGACTGGCAGGCGACTGTCTAAACGCATCATTTTAAGTTTATTGACCTGTGCATTGGGCAAGGGCGTTGGTTTTTTGGGGGCAGTGGTACATGCTGAAAGTAGAATCATCAACACGCCAACAACGGTATAGGAAATCGAATGACGCACATAAACTCCTTGCGTTTGATCTACAGCATTTTAGGCGTTAAACCTTTTGTTTGGCTGTAATCAGTTTTTTCATGGCTGTTGGAATGCCTTTGGCAATCGCATTTTCTGGACTTAGCCATATGCCATTTAATTCGATACTCAACTGTTCTTTTTGATCGTGTTCCACGTGGAACAGTTTTTCATGCAGTAACCAAGTAAAGTGAGTAAAGCTATGGCTAATCTGCAATGATGATACTTGAGCTTGTAGTTTGAAGTGTTGCTCAATCTGTTGTAATTCGGTTGCTTGCTCGATGATAGGGAGGCAATACAGTCCCCCCCAGAGGCCATGCGCTTCACGTTGTTGCCACAGCCATTCATCACCAGACTGAATCAGGAGCACATTCGCCGTTCTGACGGGAACAGGTTTCTTGGCTTTTTTAAACGGTAGTTCCTGTTCCATGCCTTGTTGATAGGCTTGGCAATGCTGCTGCATTGGGCAGTATAAACACAGCGGTTTTTTCGGAGTACAAACGGTTGCACCTAAATCCATGATCGCTTGGGTATAATCATGATTGCGTTCTTCTGGGCAGAGCTGTTCCGCAATTTGCCAGAGTGCCCGTTCATGTTGCGGCTTGGACAGATCATCTTCGATGGCGAGGAAACGTGCCAGTACACGTTTCACATTACCGTCCATAATCACGCCGTACTGACGTAAGCCAAGTGACATGAGCGCACCAGCAGTGGAGCGACCAATGCCTGGCAGCTCAATCCATTGTTCGAGTGTTTTTGGAAATTTCCCTTGTTGACTGACAATGCCTGCTGCTTTATGCAGATTGCGTGCGCGGGCATAGTAGCCGAGACCTGCCCAATAAGGTGCGACATCATCCCAACCGGCTGTTCCTAGGGTTTCTACGGTCGGGAATCGCTCAATAAAACGGTCGAAATATTGTAGTACAGTTTTGACTTGCGTCTGTTGCAGCATGATTTCTGAGACCCAAACTTTGTAGGGATCATCGGCCACTTGCCATGGTAGATCGTGACGACCGTGTTGGTCGAACCATGTAAGTAGTGCATCAGAAAATGAGAAGTCAGACATGAATCAGAACAGTAAAAAGCAGAGGCGTAGTATAGCGGAAATAGGGAGAGGAGTTGATGTATACAAACAAATTCGTTATTAAATGCTGATTAAGATTGGCTTTTACAAAGGCGACATCATGTCGCCTTGCACGAGTAGAAAATATCTAGGGTTTTAACAAACGATATATTTGTTCAATTCCACATAGTTAGTCTTTTCAAATCATTTTAAATGTTTATCTAATAGCTCATACATCGCTTCAAGACTTTGACGTTCTGCTTCCGCGTTATAGCCTAAGTCAACATTGTTGGCCTTGGCGCGCTCATCTGCAAGCGGGTTACTAAAACCATGCTTGGCATCTTCAAAAATAATCACCTCATGATCCACAGCAGCATCATGCATTTCCTGACGGAAGCTTGCCACATTATCCAAGGTCACCATGCTATCGAGTTCACCATGCAGGACTAAAATCTCGGCTTTAACTTTGCCTTTCTCAGCAGCAGCTTTCGGACTTAATATCGCATGGAACGTGGCAACGGCTTTGATATCTGCACCTGAACGCGCCAAATCTAGCACCACTTTACCGCCATAGCAAAAACCAACCGCTGCTAATTTTTCGGCATTCACTTCTGCTTGAGCCGCTAAAGCATTTAAGCCTGCTTGAGCGCGGTCAACAATAGTATCAGCATGCTCAAAAGTTTGATTCATCCATTCAGAGGCTTGTGGCACATTGGTTGTAACTTTCTTATCACCATACATATCAATGGCTAAAGCGGCAAAGCCATGTTCTGCAAGTTCACGAGCACGTTGCTCGGTATACGCATTACGACCCCACCATTCAGGGGCCACAATCACACCAGCAACGGGCATATCAATTGCAGGTGCAGCGAAATAGCCAATTAGGCGTTGACCATCGGGAGCGGTATATTCAATTTCACGTGTGTTAATCGGGAAGCTCATTCTATAATCCTGATCTGTATTTTTAGAATGCCTTGATTAAAACATAAAAAAGAAAATGGATGGCATCGTAAAAACATAATAAATACGCTTGTTTTAGCGATGATCAAAAATGAAAAAAGAAGAATACCAAGATTCTTCTTTTTATGTTTTGCGTAGGTCGAAATTACTAGACTTTGCCTCTGGATAAGAAGCCGACGATTGCTAAGATGACGGCAACAACCAATAAGATTACCGCGAAATCTTTGGATAAACCTGCCACGCCACCAAAACCTAATAAACTGGCAATGAGTGCGATGACTGCAAAAATAATGGCCCAACGGAACATGTCGTGTCCTCCTAATTTTTCGTTATGCGTTCACTATAGCGTGTGTTTTTTGAACGAAATGTGGTGTTTATGTGGTTTAAATGTTTAATACTTAAAGAAGTGTTAAATCAATTAAAAGAGATTGAAGTCAGCAAAGCAAAGATGAATGCTATAATAAGAAGCTCATTTTTTAATATTGAAAGCTCTGTATGTCCGTCGAACTGCGTCCCAACTTTTGGAAACACTATCCGCTTGATCAGCTCAGCAATGCGGAGTGGGAGGCATTGTGTGACGGCTGTGGTTTATGTTGTTTGATTAAGTTAGAAGATGAAGAGACAGCCGAGGTTGCGTATACCAAAGTGGCATGTAAATTACTGGACTGTAAAACCGCGCGTTGTTCCGATTACCCTAACCGTCAGCAGCAAGTGCCTGATTGTATCCAGCTGACGCCTGAGCGGCTCAGCAACATTTCTTGGTTGCCACCGAGCTGTGCGTACCGTCGCTTAAGTGAAGGCAAGAATTTACCTTCTTGGCATTACCTCAATACAGGTTCACGTCAAAGTGTGATCAAGGCGAAAAAGTCTGCCGCAGGGCGTTGTATTTCAGAAACTGAAATCGATGAAGAACAAATTGAAGATTATATTGTGCGTTGGATTCGTTAATCGCGTTTAGCAAATCAATAAGACATGATGATCATAAAAACAACACTTTTGCAGTATTTTTATTGGCGATGTTCCCTAAGATGAAGAATAAACGAGGGAGATAAGCCATGAACAAACTGTTGATGACACCTTTGCTCTACAGTGGCATTTTATTTTTGGCTGCGTGTGGTGCCAACGAAAGCAACTCTAAAACGCCAGAACAGAATACAGCGCAACAAGCATCAAGCCAGCGCATTGCACAAAAGTATCGGATTGAGAGCGTTACTGAATTTGATGAGCCATGGGCGATGGCAAGTTTGCCAGACCAACGTTTATTGATTACTGAGCGCAAAGGGCAATTAAAATTATTTGATCCGCAAACCAAGAGCAGTATCAATGTCGCTGGCGTTCCAACCGTCAGTTATGGCGGGCAAGGTGGTTTAGGCGATGTGATTTTGCATCCTGATTTTCAGCAGAATCATGAATTATATTTAAGCTATGCCAGCAAAGGTCAAGGTGGCTATGGTGCAGAGATTGCACATGCAAAACTGGATTTATCTGATCCCAAGCAACCCAAGCTCACAGATTTAAAAACCATCTGGCAACAAGTACCGAAAGTGTCTGGGCAAGGTCATTATGGTCATCGTATGCAGTTTGGTTCCGATGGCAAACTTTGGGTCAGTTCGGGTGAGCGCCAAAAATTTGATCCTGCTCAGGATTTAAACAGTAATTTAGGTAAGGTTTTACGTTTAAATGCAGATGGAACTGCTGCGGAAGATAATCCATTTTATCAGCAGGGTGGTGTAACGGCAGAGATTTGGTCGCTGGGTCATCGTAATCCATTGGGAATGGCTTTCGATCAGCAAGGGCAACTGTGGGTGGTTGAAATGGGCCCCAAAGGCGGTGATGAATTAAACCGTATTGTGAAAGGGGAAAACTATGGCTATCCAACAGTTTCGAATGGCGACCATTATTCAGGCTTGCCTATTCCTGATCATGATACCCGTCCAGAATTTAAAGCCCCTGAAATCGATTGGACACCTGTGATTTCACCGTCTAGCTTGATTATTTATTCAGGTCAGCAATTTCCTTTGTGGCAACACAAAGCGTTGATTGGTGGCTTATCATCCAAAGCAATTATCGTGGTGGATTTAGCTGCAAAACCAGTCCAAGAAGTTCAACGACTTGAGATGAAACAACGAATTCGTGGTCTACATCAGGCGCAAGATGGTTCAATCTGGGTGATCGAAGATGGACCTAAAGCCAAGCTACTTAAACTTCATGCCAATTAAATTTTAACTTCAAGTGATACACATCATGAATCAGCCGAAAGCCTTTTCTATGACTTTAAAAAAACTATTTGTACTTACAGGACTGTTGTCCTGCAATTCAGCGCTTTGGGCTGGAAATTTGACCGAGCAACAAGTTCAAACCATTGTTGATCAGCAATTTAAGCCTTTATTGGCACAATATAAAATTCCAGGTATGGCCGTTGCTGTGACCTTGAATGGCCAACATTACTTTGTGAATTATGGACTTGCTTCTAAGCAAAATCAGCAAGCAGTGAGCAACAGTACTTTATTTGAACTTGGTTCGGTCAGTAAGACCTTTAATGCGACTTTAGCGGCTTATGCACAGGCACAAGGGCAACTGTCTTTGTCGGATCATCCTGCCAAATATTTCCCTGAACTGAAAAATACAGCAGTGAATCGTGCCACATTATTAAATCTCGGAACTTATAGTGCAGGTGGCTTTCCGTTGCAATTCCCTAATGAGGTAGTGCAGCAACAGGATATGTTGAAATATTTTCAGACTTGGCAAGCAAAAACCAAAATCGGTGCTGCTCGTCAATATTCCAATCCAAGTATCGGTTTGATGGGCTATGTCACCGCCTTGGCAATGAAAAAACCATATAACGAACTGATTGAAAAAACCTTGCTGCCGCAATTGGGAATGACACAAAGTTTTATTCGAGTACCTGAGCAGCACATGCCGCAATATGCTTGGGGATACAAAGCCGATCAAGCCATGCGTGTTTCACCAGGCATGTTTGATGCAGAAGCTTATGGGGTGAAAAGTAGCAGTGCGGATATGCTGAAATTCCTCGATGCGCAAATCAATCCGCAGCAGTTCAAACAATCACTTCGCCAAGCGATTGAAAATACTCATGTGGGCTATTTTAAAGTGGGTGCAATGACCCAAGGTTTGGGCTGGGAACAGTATGCTTATCCAGTACCACTTGAAACACTTTTACAGGGCAACTCGAGCAAAATGGCTTTAGAAAGTCATGCAATCACAGCGATTAAACAACCGAAGCTTGCCACACCCGCGACCTATTTTAATAAAACAGGCTCAAGTAATGGTTTTGGTGCTTATGCCGCCTTTATTCCGCAGCAAAAAATTGGAATTGTCATGTTAGCCAATACCAATTTTCCCAATGA
This sequence comes from Acinetobacter sp. TUM15071, assembly GCF_008980925.1. NCBI lineage: Bacteria > Pseudomonadati > Pseudomonadota > Gammaproteobacteria > Moraxellales > Moraxellaceae > Acinetobacter > Acinetobacter sp. TUM15071. The sequence goes on from NZ_BKGB01000004.1 coordinate 39,021, forward strand.
AGAGCGGATCAAAGCCAGCTATCGCGTGATGCAACAGTTGGTTCAGAGCAACAGCGCGCAATAGAATGTCGCGTGAGTGCAGATTCAAATTGTAGATTTGAGCTAGACACAATAGACTAGGGTAAAAGATCATAAAGCCAGTGATGATGTCAGATACGCATATTCCTTTACCTGAACGTTTACGCCCTCGTGACTTGTCCGAAATTATCGGACAAGATCATTTGCTGGGTGAAAATGCCCCTTTACGTCAGATGATTGATCAAGGGCATCTGCCTTCGATCATTTTCTGGGGGCCTCCAGGGGTTGGAAAAACCACGATTGCATTGTTATTGGCGCAGGCGGTAGATCGTCCTTTTATCAGCCTTTCTGCACTCAATACCGGCGTGAAAGAACTCCGTGAGGTGATTGCGGAAAGTGGGGATTTGTTGACCCCTGTGGTGTTTATTGACGAGATTCATCGCTTCAATAAATCGCAGCAAGATGCCTTACTCAATGCGGTTGAGAAAGGCAAAATTACCTTGATTGGGGCAACCACAGAGAATCCTTCTTTTGAAGTAAATAGTGCCTTGCTGTCTCGCTGTCAGGTGTATACCCTGAATAATCTGAGTGCTGAGGCGATTCAAACCCTACTGAATAAAGCGATTCAAACGGATAAGTTTTTAAAAGAACGCTTTATCCAGATTGAAGAATATGATGCGCTGATTCAATTTGCGGCAGGTGATGCACGTAAGGCACTCAATCTGATTGATTTGATTGCCAGTACCTTTGAGCCTGACATTGAGAATATCGTAACCAATGCCATCGTCGTTAAAGTCGCGCAGCAAAATATTGCGCGTTATGACAAATCGGGTGAGCAGCATTACGATCTGGTTTCGGCATTTATCAAATCGATTCGCGGTAGTGATCCAGATGCAACCCTGTACTGGATGGCACGCATGCTGAAAGGTGGTGAAGATCCAGTCTTTATTGCGCGTCGTATGCTGATTGCGGCATCAGAAGACATTGGCAATTCCAATCCAAATGCTTTGTTGCTGGCGGGAGAGTGTTTCCGTTCAGTCCAAGCGGTGGGGATGCCTGAGGCGCGCATTATTCTTGGACAATGTGCCGTGTATCTGGCCACTAGTCCGAAAAGTAATAGCACCTATCTCGCGATTAACAAAGCCTTGGAACTGGCAGAAAAAACCGCAAACCTGCCAGTGCCTTTGCACTTACGCAATGCGCCAACCAAGCTGATGAAGCAGCAAGGCTATGGCGTGGATTATCTGTATCCGCATAACTATCCTGAACACTTTGTGTTACAGGACTATTTGCCTCCAGAATTACGTGGTACCAAACTGTACGAACGAGCCTTAAATAAACGTGAAGTCGAAGGCGAACGTTTGCAGCAACGTCGTTGGCAGCAGGAACAACAGCAGCAGTAATCAAAACTCGGTGAAATTCACCGAGCATTTTAAAATTGTCCAAAGCAAGAATCCGAATCGCATCGATAGATTCTGCTTTGGCCTCAATATTCTATTTGTATAAAAATGAACGCAAAAAAAGCAACATTGATTGGATTGGTCGCGATCTTGCTCTGGAGTTTGATCGTTGCCTTGATTAAGGATGTCAGTAGTCATTTTGGCGCAGTGGGCGGTGCAGCACTGATTTATACACTGGCCTCAATTTTCCTGTTTTTCTCGGTTGGTTGGACCAGCCTCAAAAGCTTTCCCAAAGCCTATTTGATCTGGGGCAGTATTCTATTTGTTGCCTATGAAATTTGTTTATCGCTTTCGATTGGCTATAGCAGTAATAATCGACAGGCGATTGAAGTGGGAATGGTCAATTATTTATGGCCAACCTTTACTATGGTGGCTGCCATTATTTTTAATCAGCAAAAAGCCAATTCCCTGATTATTCCTGGCTTTATCCTTTCAATATTGGGAATCTGTTGGGTGCTCGGTGGCGAGCAGGGCTTGGATTTGGCAGGGATGCTGCAAAACATCCAGCACAATCCATTTAGTTATGGGCTTGCCTTTATTGGAACATTACTCTGGGCTGCCTACTGCACACTCACAGCGAGAATTGCGCAGGGAACGAATGGTATCACTCTATTTTTTATCCTCGTCTCGGTGGTGCTGTGGATTAAATATGCATTGATGGGGGGCGGCAGTTTTGATTTTGATGGGTCTTCTTCAATTTCATTGTTTTTTGCTGCAGCAGCGATGGGCTTTGGTTATGCCGCTTGGAATGTTGGGATTTTACATGGCAATGTGACGTTATTGGCTGGTGCATCCTATTTTATTCCAGTTTTATCTGCCTTTTTCTCGGCAATTTTACTCAGTACGCCATTAGGCCTTTCTTTCTGGTACGGCGCATTTATGGTGTGTTTAGGCTCGATTCTATGCTGGTTAGCAACGCAGAAAAAACACTAAAACGGTTCTTGATTTAGCTTGGTCTTGTTGATGCGCTGAACAGTCACTGTATTTTTGTAAGCGACCTCTAGACACTACAGATAAAAGGTCGCATCATCCCGCTTATCAAGGATGATCAAGCTCCACCATGACCACAAACAAAATTAATGCTGCGGAAAGTATCCGAGGCTTGGCATGTCTCGCCGTTGTGTTGTCACATCTATCACTGACCTTTTTTCCGCAACTGCATAATTTTGATGTCAGTGCTGTACCGCAATATGATTTTTTTGCGCAGTTACATCACTCGCCCTTGGCCTTCTTTTATTCAGGTACAGGCGCGGTTTTTGTGTTCTTTGTTTTAAGTGGCTTTGTACTGACATTATCCAGTTTTAAAAAGCACAATACCGCAGCACAATTGAAAAATTCTTTGGTCAAACGTTACCCACGCTTGGCGATTCCAGCCTTTGTCTCTTGTATCATCGCTTATCTGGTGTGTTTTGTACCTGTGGATGTGTCGCATGTTTCCGAATGGGGAGCCGCACTCGCCAACCCACATCCGCAACTGGGCACCGCCTTATATGAAGGCAGTATTGGCGCATTCTTATTTGGCGATTCAAGTTATAACTGGGTGCTGTGGACTATGCAAATTGAGTTGCTTGGGTCACTGGTGATTTATCTGGCTTGCTATCTCTATGGCAAGCTGCCAATTCTATGCGGTCTATTTCTCATCATCAGCATTGTGACCGCGTATATGATCTCGCAAACCGTGTTGCTGGGTCTTCTCAGTTTTGTTTTGGGGATGGCACTGTTTCTCTATGCCGCAGAACTGAGTACAGTAGTTTCAGTACTGCTATTTTTGTTGGGATTGTATTTTTGTGGCGCCCATAACAGTAGCTCAAGCTATCAGATTTTTAGCCAGTTCCTCGGTGAACAAACATATGACTACCTCAACTTTATTGGCGGCTTTTGTATTGTTTATGCGGTGCTGAAAGGTAAGTGGTTAGCACAGTTTTTTGATCGGTCTGTTTTGGTATTTCTAGGCAAAATCTCATTTTCCATTTATTTAATTCATCTTGCTGTACTTTATGCTTTGGGGATTCCATTGTTTAATCTATTGCATGTGCAATGGGGTTTCTCCTATTTAAATGCAGGATTATTGGCAAGCCTATTAAGTGTGTTATTGAGCATTGTGTTGGCACAGCCGTATAGTCATTATGTCGATGATCTTGCGATTAAAGTCTCGAATAAACTGGCAAAAATGTTTTGAACCGCACACTAAGTCGTGTGCAGAGCCTATGTAGGGCTGCTCGGAACTTGACCAAACATTACAAAAATAATCAGTGAACGCTTTCTATTACAAGCGGAATCCGCTTTAATCAAAAAAGACATAATAAAAATATGGGTTTTAATTCATGAACCGTACTTATCTCAAACGCTGCGCCTTATTCACTTCTATTTCACTGGCTGTAGTGGGCTGTGCAACCACGGCAGTGCCTGTCACTGCAACAGAACAACTGTTTTATGGTGGCCCCATTCTGACCATGTCAGGCAACAGTCCTGAATATGCAGAAGCTCTGTTGGTAAAGGATGGAAAAATTATTTTTGTCGGCTCAAAGCAGCAGGCTGAACGCTTGGCGGATAAAAAAGTTCAATCGATTGATCTAAAAAATCAAACCTTATTGCCAAGTTTTATTGACGCGCATAGTCATGTGAATATGGTCGGTTTCCATCAAATGGTGGCTAATCTCTACCCAATGCCTGATGGTCAGGTCTCAGATATCAACTCTTTGGTGAATGTGCTGAATAGTTGGAAAGTCCAAAATTCATCCGTGATTAAAACTATGGGCGGCTGGATTTTGGGAAATGGCTATGATGACGCACAACTGAATGAGCAGCGTCATCCGACGGCAACCGATCTAGATCGGGTGTCCCAAGACCAACCGGTGATGATTTTGCATCAATCGGGGCATTTGGCCTCTGTGAATCATAAAGCACTTGAATTACTGAAGATCAATCAAAATACCCCAAACCCAGCAGGTGGCGTGATTCGCCGTGAAGCCAATTCAAATGTTCCAAATGGCGTGTTAGAAGAGTCCGCTTTATTTACCGTAATTGGCTCAATTTTTAAAGATGTACCCCCTGCGGTGATGTTCCAAATTGCAGAAAAAGGCATTGATGCTTACGTAAAAAATGGCTTTACCACAGTACAAGAAGGACGGGCGGATCAAGGGACCACGGAAATGTGGCACGCTTTAGCCAAGCAAAATCGACTGCCAATTGATGTCGTTTCTTATCCAGATATCACCACCAGCCAAGACTATATGCTTAAGCAAGGCAGCCAGCGAGAGTATGATCATCATTTTCGTATTGGTGGAGTGAAAATCAGTTTAGATGGTTCACCTCAAGGGAAAACAGCTTGGCTGACCCAGCCTTATCTGGTACCGCCTGAGGGTAAAGATAAGACGTATAAGGGCTATCCTGCCATGAGTAATGATCAGCAGGTCAAGGACTATATCAATTTAGCCTTTAAGCATGGTTGGCAGGTGCTTGCCCATGCCAATGGGGATGCAGCGATTGATCAGTTTATTGGGGCAGTGAAAGATGCCACAGCAAAACAAGGACTAGCAGATCGTCGTAGCGTATTGATTCATTCACAAACGATTCGCGATGATCAGCTGGATCAGCTTAAGGCCTTAGATATTATTCCTTCGTTCTTCTCGTTGCATACCTTTTATTGGGGCGATTGGCATCGTCAACAAACCTTAGGCGAAACTCGAGCTGCCCATATTTCACCAACTGCAACGGCTTTAAAAAAGCATCTGATCTTTACGGAGCATCATGATGCACCTGTAGTGCCACCGAGTAGTATGATGATGCTGGATGCGACCGTGAACCGAGTAACGCGGAGCAATTATGTTTTGGGTGCAGATGAGCGCATTAGTCCTTACCTGGCATTAAAGTCGATGACAGATTGGGCTGCGTATCAGTACTTTGAGGATCAGACCAAGGGTACTTTAAGCCAAGGTAAATTAGCGGACTTAGTCATTCTGAATCAGAACCCGCTGACTGTACCGAGTCGTGAGATTAAAAACATTAAAGTGCTGGCTACCTATAAAGAAGGCAAACTGATTTATCAGAACGCGCAGAATTAAACTGGAAACCGAGCCAGAAGGCTCGGTTTTTGATTACTACCAACGATAATTGATCTTGCCGTAATAGAACGCACCATTAAAGCCAAAAGGCGAGAACTGGCTATAAGGCAAGCTGCCGCCTGTGGGTTGGTTGATATCGTAGACATCTTTATCAGGATATACATCGGTAATATTGTCGCCACCAACCGTGAAGTTCCAGTTTTGATATTGATAAGACAACGCTAAATCGAGTAACCATTTGGCGGAGAATTTTTGGTCTTTGGCTTCGCCAGAATTACTAAAGGTTTTAAAGCTGCCATAACGTGTGACATTGGTATTCACAGTGAAGTTTCCAAGCTTATAGTCATTCGCTAAACTGAATTTATGTTCAGGAGTACTGCCAGCCAATAAACCGTATTGCTCTCGACGATCCAGACGCGTAAGGTTAATGCCCAACGCATCTAAGATGGCTGGATTGCCATCCACATGGGTCACTTTATTTTTATTGTAGTTGTAGGCCAGTGAGGTATTCAGTTCGCCATAAGGCAATGCAGTCCATTTATAGGTCGCAACTAAGTCAACGCCACGCGTGCGGGTATCGCTGGCATTGTTGAAATAACGAATTGTGTTGAAGTTGGTGTCGGTGATCCCTTTTGAATTCAGGTATTGGCGAACGGTCGCACTGCTGGCATTGATATTGGAGGATAGGCTAATCCGATTATCAATGTCGATTTGATAAGCATCTAGAGTCACATATAGTTGATCTGTAGGCGTCAAGACTAAACCCACGCTATAGTTTTTAGATTTCTCTGGCTTAAGTTGTTCCGCACCAAGTAGTTGAGCAACGTATGACGTGGTGGGAAAGGTACCTGCTTCAGCAAATTGACCATTGATCAGCTGTGAAGAGGTTTGGGTGAAATATTGTTGGGCAAGACTTGGGGCGCGGAAACCAGTGGAGGCGCTACCACGTACCGCAATCGCTGGATGAATCGCATAACGTAAAGACAATGACGCATTATCGGTGTGACCAAAATCATTGTAATATTCATGGCGATAGGCTGTAGATGCTGAGAGTTTTTCAGTTAAATTGGCCTCTAAATCCAGATAAGCCGCATAACTGTCGCGTGACCATTCACCAGCATCGGCAGAGCGAAAGCCCGCTAATCCAGAAGAACCACTTTTATAATAGGACGCTGGATCACCTGCTTGGATTTGATACTTTTGATTCAAATATTGCGTACCAAAGGCAACATTCAGTGGGCTGGTGAGTGCTGCAAGATTAAACTCTCGAGAAAGATCAAAATTCACTACCGTTTGTGCATTTTTCAGTGTGCCATTTTGGAAGCCGAAAGGTGTCGTGGCTGTGTCTTTATAAAGATCGACATTAATGGTCTTGGTATCGACATCATAACGATTTAAACCATAATTCACCGAGGCATCATAATGCCAATCTGACCAATCGCCTTTGATCCCTGCAACTGCGCCAAAATCATCGAGTTGGCCCTGAATGATGGGTAGATAGCCATTGGGAAACAAGGCAGGAATATTATTGGAGGCGTTGCTTAAACGATAGAATCCAGCAGTTTCTGCATTACGATGGCTATAGGTCGCAAAAGAATACAGCTCGGCATGATCACTGAGGTCATAACCTAAATTCAAGGCTGCTTTTACCTCATCGGAATCTGGATCACCAAAACGGAAAGTACGCTGTCCATAGGTACTTGATTTGGGATCACGCAGGTCAGGGCCAGCACGATTGGTGGCTTGGCTATCCTGCCATTCCCCTGAAAAGATCGCGTAACCATAATTATTCAGTTTGGTGCCACCTGAAACAAAGGATTGCTTCTGTTCACCATCTCCTTTGTTATAAACCCCGTATTTAATACCTGCTTCGCCATGTGTAGGGTTGGATTTCAGAATAATATTAATCACGCCTGCAATTGCATCGGAACCATAGCGAGCCGATGCGCCTTCACGGAGTACTTCGACACGGCTAATCGCTGAGATCGGGATCGCATTTAAATCGGTTGGGGCAGAGCCCCGACCAATGGTTCCGCCAAGGTTAATAAAGGCACCTGTGTGGCGACGCTTACCATTAACCAGAACCAGTACTTGATCAGGTGCAAGTCCTTTCAGTTGAGCAGGCCGAACCAGTTCAGTTCCATCCACCACGGTTGGACGTGGAAAATTAATTGAAGGAATAATTCGAGATAGCGCCGTGCCGAGTTCATTGGAGCCCGTTCGTTCGGTCAGCTCTTTGGCACTAATCACATCAATTGGCTGTAAGGACTCTGTTTGTGAACGATTGTTGGCACGGGTTCCTGTGACGACAATGGTCGCGAGTGTTTTGACTTGTTCGGGTTCGTTTAGATTGTTTTCAGCTGCGTGCACATTGCTGTATAGAGCAAGCAAAATCAGGCTAGCACTCAGACTTAAAGGAAAATTTCTTAAAATAGGAGTATTCATTTTGATCTTCTAACTCAAGTTCTGTAAACATTTGTGAACATGGTAGGAGCATCAAAAAAAATTCAAAAACAATATAAAAACATAAGGTTAGAACAAAACTCGCAAAGCTATATTTATGAATTTTAAGTTGATGATTTATATGATATTGATATTTAAAATGAAGTTTCTCATTTTTGAATAGGCAATAAAAAACCAGCCCGATTGAGCTGGTTTTATATGTGCTAAATGCCTAGCCAGGCTTAGATATTGTCTAAGTTAATGCCTAAACGTGCAGCAACTTCTTCATACGCTTCAACCACACCACCTAAACCTTGGCGGAAACGGTCTTTATCAAGTTTTTTCTTGGTGTCTTTGTCCCATAAACGGCAACCGTCTGGAGAGAATTCATCACCCAATACGATACGGTCATGGAATACGCCGAATTCAAGTTTGAAATCAACCAGAATCATATTACCTGCATCGAATAATGCTTTCAGTACATCATTCACTTGGTAAGTGAGTTCTTTCATTTTTTCAAGTTGTTCCGCCGTTGCCCAACCTAAAGCAATCGCTTGAGATTCGTTCACCATTGGATCGCCAAGTGCATCATCTTTAAAGAATAATTCAAATGTTGGCGGTGTTAATTCTTTGCCTTCTTCAACGCCTAAACGACGGCAAAGTGAACCAGCAGCATAGTTACGAATGACACATTCAACTGGAATCATCTGAAGTTTTTTAACCAGCACTTCAGTTGGAGAAAGCAATTTTTCAAAATGCGTTTCGATACCTGCTTCAGCCAGTTTTTCCATGATGAAGGCGTTAAAACGGTTGTTGACCTTGCCCTTACGATCGAGTTGCTCAATTTTTTCGCCATTAAATGCCGAGGCATCATCACGAAAGACCAAAATCAGGTGATCAGCGTTATCTGTCTCGTATACAGATTTTGCTTTACCAGTATAGAGCAAGGTTTGTTTTAACATGGAGGAACCTTTTGAAAAATATGCCTAGTAAACGACTAGGCTGGCCAATTTTGGTAAATCTGAGCTAACACTTCAGTTGCAACTTTAGGGTCGGCAAAGGTGGTGTCAGGTTTGAAGAGGGCAATGGTATTGCTTGAACCAACAGCAGAAAGCTTCAATACGTAGTTTTGATTGTCAACCTGAATGGTTGCTTCATAACCATGATCTGCTTGAGAGATGACTTTGTAGTTGAGGCTGCTGACCGTTGCAAAGGCATATTGCCAAGCACTTGCTGTTGGACCTTCCACTTTCAGTAATGGGTTTTTATTACCATCCATCACCAGTTGTGGACGACCCAAGCTGGTTGCTGTCGCTTCAGTGGTATTGCTTGTAGTTTGCATTGACTCTGGGCGAGGTAATGCATAACGGTTGCCAGTCTTGCTTTCAAATGTTGGCGCATGTTGAATCGCTAGTGGATCAACCGTCGGTGCTGGATACAATGGCGTGAATGGTCTTACCGTTGCATTCTCAGGGAACTTGAGTGGTTCAAGCGCTTGCGCTTTTTTATAATCTAAAGAATGATTATTGAGGGCAAAACGACCACAACCAGCCAAACTTAAAGCTGAAATGACTAGGACAACACCAAGACGTAATTGCATCATAAATTGCTCGTATTAAATAATGCCCGCAGTTTTTAAATCTGTGCGGAGCGGTTCACGATATTGTTCTGCGAGAGCGGTTAGTGGCAGGCGCAAACCTGTACTAATGTATCCCATCTCATGCAACGCCCATTTCACAGGAATTGGGTTTGATTCGCAAAACAAAATATTGTGTAGATTTGCAATTTGTTGATTCAGATTTTGCGCTTTTGCTTTATCACCCGCCAAGGCAGCTTCACAAACTTCGCTCATTTGTTTTGGTGCAACATTGGCTGTTACAGAAATATTACCTTTAGCACCTAATAAAATCAGTTCCCAAGCAGTTTCGTCATCGCCTGAGTAAACCGCGATTTTACCATTTAAACCTTCGATGAGGGCTTGACCACGTGGTACATCGCCTGTTGCATCTTTAATCCCAACAATGTTTTTAACATCGGCTAAACGAATGACAGTTTCATTTTGCATATCAACGCCAGTACGACCTGGAACATTATAAAGAATTTGTGGAATATCAACTGCTTCAGCAATTGCTTTATAGTGTTGATATAAGCCTTCTTGTGTTGGTTTATTATAATATGGCGTAACGAGCAATGCCGCATCGGCACCGAGTTCTTTTGCTGCTTTAGTGAGTTCGATTGCTTCGTGAGTTGAGTTTGCACCTGTGCCCGCGATAATTGGGATGCGTTTATTGGCTACACGAATCACTTCTTTGATGACTTGTGTGTGTTCTTCCATGCTTAATGTAGACGCTTCGCCCGTTGTGCCAACAGCAACAATACTATGTGTACCTTGTTGGACATGCCACTCAACGAGCTTCTCAAGGCTCTTCCAATCTACGCGACCATCTTCAAACATAGGGGTGACGAGTGCGACAATTGAACCTTGAATATTCTGTGCTAGCTGAGTCATTTTAAAAAACTATCCTATTTTCCCATCCGAGATTGAATTAGTTGAAACGAAATATTGGATGGTTGCAGTATTTTGATTCGCCGTTCAATAATGAATTCGATTGAATGACAATTATGCAAATTATGACTGATCAGCGGCATAAGAACAATATGCTTTAGTCAAACAGCTGAAAACTTTCATTCATCTTTGTCCTGAATGATTTTCATCTTATGAAATGTTGATGCATGGCTAGTCAGGCGAAGGCTGGCAGCGTATGGTATAGCAAGAAGTGATCTAGATTGAATAATGAGATGCGTACAGACTCTAAACACAGTGCCTTAATTGTTGTTGATGTGCAAAATGGATTTACCCCGGGTGGAAACTTGGCAGTCACTGATGCTGATCAGATTATCCCTGTGATTAATCAACTGGCGCGCCAGTTTGAAACGGTGGTGCTGACACAAGACTGGCATCCTGATCAGCATATTTCTTTTGCTGACAATCACGAAAATAAAGCGCCATTTGAAACCATTGAATTGTCCTATGGAACTCAAGTGTTATGGCCAAGACATTGTGTACAAGGCACACACGATGCTGAATTTCACCCCGATCTTGATATTCCAACCGCGCAACTGATTATCCGCAAAGGCTTTCACGTCAATATTGATAGCTATTCGGCCTTTATGGAGGCGGATCGAAAAACCCCGACAGGATTAAAGGGTTATCTTCAAGAACATCAAATTGATACGGTCTATATTGTGGGGATTGCCACCGATTTTTGTGTAGCGTGGACGGCACTGGATGCTGCACAGATGGGCTTTAAAACTTATGTGATTGACGATGCCTGTAAAGCTATTGATTTAAATGGTTCATTGCAAAACGCATGGCACAATATGTTAGAACAAGGCGTTCAACGTATTCAGTCAGCTACAATTTTGGCACAAGCTTGAGCTGATTGATCTAAAGGCGTTAAACTTCTAAAACTGATGCATCGGTATCAGCTAAACCATGACTTCAGGCAGAATTGAGCGTTTTATGACAGTCGAACTCGATGATTTTGATCAGAAAATTATTCATCATTTACAAATGAATGGACGTTTGGCCAATCAGGAGCTCGCTGAATTGGTGGGTTTGTCGACCTCGCAATGTTCACGCCGTCGTGTTCAACTGGAGCAGAAAAAAATCATCACAGGCTATTATGCACAAATTGCGTTGAGTGCTGATCCTGCGCCGATCATGGGCATTATTGAAGTGAAACTGCAGAATTATCATGATGCCACGCATGATCGTTTTGTTGAATTTCTGATGCATGAGCCTGCGGTTAAAGATATTCATAAATTGACAGGCAGTTATGATTTTGCACTGAAAGTTGCAGTTAAGAACTTGGATGAAATGGTCAAGTTGATCGGTATCCTATCTTCACAAAACTTTGGCGTCAGTAATCTGAATACCTCTATTGTGCTTGAAAAATTAAAAGAAAATGGGATCGCGATTAAATAAAGGCTAAGCTGGTTGCGGCTTGATTCTATACAAAATAACAGACTGAGAGATTGACAGCCATACAATATTCAAAATGCATGATTTTGAATATAAATTGCATTTATGGCAAAAAGATAAGAATAAATTGCGAAATTTCAATAAAAATGATCAAATATGCCATGTCTTTCCGTGAAAGACGTCTCTCCCTTTAGCTGTTCTCCTATTGAGTTGTACCATTATGAATACCGAGCAAAATGTATCTCTGGTAAGTCCAGTCATGCCTGTGATTGACCAGCACTCTAAAATTGAAGATGCATTGGCGATGTTGATCGGAACATTCATTCTTTCGTTTGCCATGACGTTATTACAGCAAGCAGGGATCATGACAGGTGGTACAGCAGGTTTATCTTTATTGCTTCACTACATTACCGACATCAAATTTGGTGTTTTGTTTTTCCTGATCAATATCCCATTTTATTATTTTGCCTATAAAAAAATGGGCATCGCATTGGTGGTGAAAACCTTTATTGCTGTTGCATTATTGGCGGGATTTACTGAAATGATCCCACAATTTTTTCACCTTTCGGATGTTAATCCGATTTACGCAACGATTTTTGCCAATGTCTTAATGGGTGTGAGTTTTTTGATTCTCTTTAGACATCGTTCTAGTCTAGGTGGTATCAATTTACTGGCGCTGTATTTACAGGAGCGCTTTAATATTGCCGCAGGAAAAGTACAGTTGGGCATTGATCTGATTATCTTGTTGGCTTCATTGTTCTTTGTGGATTGGAAATTAATTCTAATTTCAATTTTAGGCGTGATTATTCTTAATTCGATTGTTTTACTGAATCATAAAACCACAAGATACGTGGCTTAAACTTAAGATTTTTATTCTAATTAACTAAAAAATATAAAGAAAAATCGAAGGAGGGTAAACCCTCCTTCGAGTTAAAATATTATTCTACAGTGACACTCTTCGCGAGGTTACGTGGCTGATCGACATCTGTACCGCGTAACACTGCGACATGGTAAGACAACAACTGCACAGGCACGCTATAAACAATCGGTGCTAACCATTCATTTACCGCAGGGATGTGTACAACATGTTGACGGTCTTTACCATGAATACCGCTGTTTTCATCTGCAAAGACAAACAGTTCACCACCACGTGCTTGTACTTCTTCCATATTCGATTTGAGTTTATCAAGCATGTCATCTTGTGGCGCTAAAATCACGACAGGCATTTCATTATCCACCAAAGCTAGTGGACCATGTTTAAGCTCGCCTGCAGCATAACCTTCCGCATGAATATATGAAATTTCTTTCAACTTCAATGCGCCTTCAAGTGCGATTGGGAAGTGTGTTCCACGACCCAAGAATAAGCAGTGATTTTTCTCAACGAACAATGCCGATAAACGTAGAATCTCAGTATCACCTTGTAAGGTATCTAAAATTACTTTCGGGCAATGCCATAAGGCAGTGGTGATTTCATTCAGTTGGGCATCAGACAGGCGATTTTTGACTTGACCAACTTTCAAGATTAACAGCATCAACGCTGCAAGCTGAGTAGTAAAGGCTTTGGTTGATGCCACCCCAATTTCAGGACCAGCAAGCGTCAGTAAATGATGATCTGTTTCACGCACCATAGATGAGGTTGCAACGTTACAAATCGTCATGGTGCTGATGTCAATGTTGTTTGCCTTGGCACGCTTTTGGGTTTCACGTAACGCAGCTAAAGTATCGGCTGTTTCACCAGATTGTGAAATACAGATATACAGTGTATTTGCCACAATCACTGGTGTACGGTAACGGAACTCACTTGCAATCTCAACTTGGCAAGGTACGCCAATCAGCTGTTCAAACCAATATTTAGCAATCATCCCTGCATGATAACTGGTACCACAGGCAATGATTTGCACTTGCTGAATCTTGTCAAAATCAGCATTGGCATGGCTGAGGAAATCTTCACGTAAGCTGTTGCCATTTAATGCTTGAGAAATGGTTTGTTGAATTGCTTCTGGTTGCTCATAAATTTCTTTGAGCATGAAGTGCTTATATTCACCCTTAGATACATTGCTAACCGTTGCATCCAACTCTTTGACTGGGCGTTCAACACGTTGACCCTTTGCAAAAACTTCAATGCTAGTACGTGTAAGGCGAGCAATATCACCTTCCTCTAAATACACGAAACGATTGGTCACAGGCAATAAAGCCAATTGGTCTGAGCTGATAAAGTTTTCACCAATACCAACACCAATGACGAGTGGTGAACCTTCACGAACGGTGATGAGTTCATCTGGGTGTGCCGTATGGACAATCCCAAGTGCATAAGCACCCTTCAGGCGCGGTGTAATCTTTTGTACAGCTTCTAACAGACTGTCTGTTTGCTTCAATGCATCGTTAACGAGGTGCGCAACAACTTCAGTATCCGTTTGAGAACTAAACACATAGCCTAGCGCTTGTAATTCATCTTTCAGCTCTTGGTAGTTTTCAATAATCCCGTTATGAACCACAGCCACGTTGCCTGAAACATGAGGATGTGCATTATTTTCAGTCGGTTTACCATGAGTTGCCCAACGCGTGTGTGCAATCCCGACATTTCCTGTTAAGTGCTGTTCTGACACGGCTTCAGCCAAGTTGGCAACTTTACCAACGCGACGTTCGCGTAAGATTTTTTGATTATTTAATAAAGCTAAGCCTGCAGAGTCATAGCCACGGTATTCAAGACGTTTAAGGCCTTCAATAAGAATATCGGTTACACAACGTTCAGCAACGCCACCAACAATACCACACATAATTTTATCCTCTTATTTTTTCAGCTTTTGGGGACGTTGATAATTTGCTTTTTCAAACTGTTTTGATCGTTCGACAGCTAAACTATGCTCAGCCACATCTCGGGTGAGGGTTGATCCTGCACCTGTTGTTGCGCCTTGACCAATTTTGATTGGTGCAACCAATGAGTTATTGGTACCAATAAATACATTGTCTTCGATAATAGTACGATGTTTGTTCGCACCATCATAATTACAGGTAATGGTGCCTGCACCAATATTACAACACGCACCAATATCGGCATCACCTAAATAGGTGAAATGGTTGGCTTTGGAGCCGAGTCCGATATTTGAATTTTTTACTTCAACGAAGTTACCGATATGTACGTCATTGGCAAGATTGGCACCTGGGCGTAAACGCGCGAAAGGACCAATTTGAGCACTTTCACCAACCACTGCATTTTCAAAAATGCTATAGGCTTGAACTTTGGTGCCCGCAGCAATACGGGTATTTTTTAAAATACATCCTGCACCGAGTTGTACGTTATCGCCTAGTTCACAGTCGCCTTCGATGATGACATTGACATCAATTTGTACGTCTTGTCCACATTTTAAACTGCCACGTAAATCAAAACGATTTGGGTCAATAAGGTGAACGCCTTGCAGCATCAATTCTTTGGCTTGCTGTTGTTGGAACTGACGCTCTAAAGTTGCAAGTTGTAAGCGGTTATTCACACCTTCGACTTCAAACGCAAGTTCTGGTTCAACTGAGGCAACTTCTAAACCATCTGCAATTGCCATTGCGACAATATCGGTGAGGTAATATTCGCCTTGTGCATTTTCATTGGAAAGTTGAGGCAACCACTCATGCAGTTTTGCATTACTGACACAATAAATACCCGTATTAAATTCTTTAATTTGGCGTTGTTCTTCGTTGGCATCTTTATGTTCAACAATGGCTTGAATTTTACCATCTTTGCGAACAATACGACCATAACCTGTTGCATCATCGACAGTGAGTGTGACTAAGCCAATGCCTGTTTGGGTTGATGCATCCAATAATTTTTGCAGCGTATCTGCCTGAATACAGGGCACATCGCCTGATAAAATCAGTGAGACACCTTCTTGCGGTAGCACAGGCAAAGTCATTTGCACGGCATGACCTGTTCCGAGTTGTTCTGCTTGTTCAACCCATTCGATTTGTTCGGCAGCAAAGTTTTGTTTAACCAGTTCACCGCCATGTCCATAAATGGTAATAATATTTTGGGCATGGAGTTTTTTTGCCGTTTGAATCACGTGTCCAAGCAGTGGACGACCTGCAAGTGGTTGTAATACTTTTGGTAGTTGTGAACGCATTCGCGTTCCTTTCCCTGCTGCAAGAATAATAACAGTCGTTGACATAACTAACTCTAATTCAATGGCTTAAGTCAAAATATAAAATGAAGAATAAAAATACAGAGCGCTGCCCAAATTCCCGCAATAATGTCATCCAGCATAATTCCGAAGCCGCCAGACACTTTTTGATCTGCCCAACTAATTGGAAAAGGTTTCCAGACATCAAATATACGGAATAATACGAATCCAACAATGACCCACAGCCAATTCATTTGCTGTAAATACAGCAAAGGTAACAGGGTGATTGATTGACCTGCAAACTCATCCCAAACAATACGTCCGTCATCATGAACATTGATGACCTTTGCGGTATGACCACAGATATAAATGCCAATTAAGGACATGAATATGATTGCGATGAGGCTTGCAGGCAAACCCAGATATAACCACAGTGGGACAAATAACAGCGCAAAGGCAGAACCAAAAGTTCCAGGTGCTTTAGGTGCCAAACCAGAGCCAAAACCGACACCGCAGAATACGATGAAGCGGTCAAACCAAGTCATTTGGTTAAAGTGAATGGGAGGCTTATGCAAAGTGTTGGTATCCATGAACATGTAATGGGTGTGCTTTGCCCATATACTCAAATAACAATCCAGTTTGTTGGGTAATTTCGCCAATTATTGTAAGCGGAACATCTAATTGTTGTCGCGACAGTTCTTTGAAGTTTTGCGGTGATATTGTAAAGCATAATTCGTAATCATCACCGCCTGCAAGTGCATAATGCCAAGCCTGTTGCAAATCAAGCTGTTTGAGTGACGCATCTATCGGAAGCTGATCTAGCTGTAATTTTGCACCAACATCGGATGCTTTTAAAATATGACCTAAGTCTTGAGCCAATCCATCTGAGATATCAATCATACTCGATGCCAAACCTTTG
This sequence comes from Acinetobacter sp. TUM15071, assembly GCF_008980925.1. NCBI lineage: Bacteria > Pseudomonadati > Pseudomonadota > Gammaproteobacteria > Moraxellales > Moraxellaceae > Acinetobacter > Acinetobacter sp. TUM15071. The sequence goes on from NZ_BKGB01000004.1 coordinate 56,015, forward strand.
AGTTGTTGACCCAAATGACAACGTGGGGTTGGATAATCTAGGCGTTGTTGTAGTCTATGGCCTAGATGCTGTAATCCAAACGCGGCATCGCCAATTTGCCCGCTGACACAAATATAGTCACCGATTTGAGCGCCTGCGCGAGTAATGGCCTGGCCCTGTTCAATCCAGCCTAAGGCAGTCACACTAATGGTCAGTTGAGCACTTTGAGTGGTATCACCACCGATCAGACTGACACCAAACTGATCGCAGCAATCAAACAAGCCCTGACTAAAGCCAGCCAGCCAGTCATGATCAACAGTCGGGAGACTCAGTGCGAGTAAAATACTATGAGGTTTTGCTCCCATTGCCGCCAAGTCCGATAAATTGACAGCGACACTTTTCCAGCCGATGGCATGAGCAGCAGTGTCTAAGGGGAAATGACGACCAGCAACCAGCGTATCTGCACAGATCACCAATTGTTGTGAAGGAGGGGGGGTAACGATGGCTGAGTCATCTCCGATACCTAAACTGACATCAGATTTTGATGTACGTTTAAAGTAACGTTCAATAATGGAAAACTCAGCCATACAACATCAAGCCTATTATTTTGCTTGTTGTTTTTCAGCTTCACGAAGCTTTGAGGAAAGACGGTCTAATACACCGTTGATGTATTTATGACTATCTGCGCCACCAAAGTGTTTAGCTAGCTCAATTGCTTCATCAAGTACAACACGGTATGGAACTTCGAGATGATCTCGTAATTCATAGGCACCGAGTCGTAGGGTTGCAAGCTCGACACCATCCAATGCGCTTAATTCACGATCAAGTACAGGAATGAGCAACTCATCTAAAGCTTCATGTTGAGCAATCACTTGAGTGAGTAATTCATGGTAATAGTTAAGGTCAACTTTGTGCATGGCATTTTCTACACGCGTGCGTGCTTCAATTTCATGTACTGGGTTCTGACTCATTTGCCATTCATAAATCCCTTGTACAGCAAAACGACGTGCTTTGCGTTTCGCTGCATAAGCGGCCTGAAGTGTTTGCGACATGCTTTAAATTGCCTTTAATAAGTTAACCATTTCGATTGCAGTCAATGCAGCTTCGCTACCTTTGTTTCCTGCTTTCGTACCAGAACGTTCGATTGCTTGCTCAATGCTGTCTGTAGTCAATACACCATTGATTACAGGCATTGTGCTTTCAAGAGCAACCACGCCTAAGCCTTTTGCACATTCACCTGCAACAAAGTCAAAGTGAGGTGTGCTGCCACGAATTACTGCACCTAATGCAATGATGGCATCAAATTTATTTGAAGCTGCTAATTTTTTCGCAACAATCGGCAGTTCCCATGCACCTGGTGCATGAATAACAGTAATCGCTTCTTCTGCAACGCCATGGCGTTTTAGAGTGTCGATTGCGCCTTCAAGTAAATGTTCAACAACGAAGCTGTTGAAACGACCGACTAAGATCGCATAACGACCTTCGCTTGCGAGATGTAATAAACCTTCAATTCGGCGAATTGCCATAGCAACCTCGATTATTTTGCTGTGATTTGATCGGCAGTGATGTATTCCACTACCTCTAAATTAAATCCGGATAAAGCATTGAAACGAAGTGGAGAACTCAACAACTTCATTTTCTCAACACCTAAATCACGTAAAATCTGTGCACCCACACCAATGGTTTGATATTGATGAGAAAGTGCTGCATTGGATTTGAGCGGTTTTGGCTGATTTAAATTCTGCAATGCAGGACCTAGGTCTTCTAACTGACCCTGACCAATCCATACCAGTACACCGCGATCACTTGCAGCAATGGTTTTCATTGCAAGATCTAAGTTCCAAGCAGGAGAACCATCGGCTTTATTAAGTTTTAATAAATCACGAATCGGGCTGAAACCATGAACACGTACCGTAGTGACACCTTGTTTTGGTTCACCTTTAACTAAGGCAACATGAATATCAGGATTGCCGATTTCACGATACTTATACAGCTCAAACGTTCCGTATTCGGTATCAATGGTTTCTTGAGACAAACGTTCAACGGTTTGTTCATTGGTCATGCGGTAATGGATCAGGTCCGCGATGGTGCCAATTTTTAAGCCGTGTTTTTCTGCAAACACTTCTAAATCAGGACGACGCGCCATTGTACCGTCATCATTGATAATTTCACAGATCACAGAAGCTGGCTCTAGACCTGCTAAGCGGGTGAGGTCACAACCTGCTTCGGTATGACCTGCACGGTGTAAAACACCACCTGGTTGTGCCATTAACGGGAAAATATGACCCGGTTGAACAATATCACTTGGTTTGGCATGTGCCGCAACTGCAGTACGAATAGTATGAGCACGTTCTGCAGCTGAAATACCTGTACTGATGCCTTCTGCAGCTTCAATCGAAAGCGTGAAGTTGGTTGCGTGTTGCGCGCCGTTCTGATCAACCATCAATGGAAGGTTGAGTTGTTTACAGCGGTCGCGACTGAGTGTTAAGCAAACCAAACCACGTGCATGGGTAATCATGAAGTTAATATCTTCAGGGCGAACATGCGTTGCGGCGATGACTAAGTCACCTTCATTTTCACGATCTTCATCATCCATTAGGATGACCATTTTGCCTGCACGAATATCTGCAACAAGCTCTTCAACATGACTCAGCGGCATTCGCTTTCACCTTTTATCTTGCCTTTTTAGGCACTAGTATTCGATAAATCTGGCATAGTTTACCGCATTTTAAAAAATTTCGCCTGTGCTTCTTTATCAATAAAAAGTCAGACTAAACAAATTATCTTGCAACACTTTATCCTGCCCAATTTTGCCACTTTACAAGGCGGTGTGATGCGATTGTAAGGCTTATATGTATATGGGCTAAACAAAAAAACACAAGGCTTTGTCTAGATACAAAGCCTTGTGTTTAGAATGACTCTATTCGCGGAGCCTTTGTGCTATTTATTCAAGCTCTGTCGATGCTTTGGCTTTTTTACCCATTAAAATTTCTGTACGTAACGTTTGAGCAACGGTCGCGCATTGTTCATTCATACCATTAATCATAAAGGCATGGCGGGTCATGATATTACTTGGGTTTGGCATTGCCACCAATTCATAACTGTTTTGAATGGTTTTGAGCTGCTCATGATTTAAATGCAAAGCTGCTTCTTTGGCATGTAAATGTTGTGCCAATCGTTTCGCTGCTTCAACTGCATCTAGCTGCATTGCATCGACTGCACTTGCAACTGCACCGCGAGTTTGTAAGGCAAAACGTTTATCTTCACGATAACGTTTATACAGTACATCAGCTAATAATTGGAAAACAGCTCCGACCATCATCAGACATTCAAGGGCATGACTGTTTTCAGACGTCGTGGCTAAGCTTGCACCATCTGCATTGAATTCTTGAACCACCTGAATCTGAGCCGCATCAATTTGGTAATGCTTGGTACAAAGCGCAATACTTTTATCTAAAAATAATTGGCATAGTTTGAAATACGGGACCGAAACAGATTGGTTCACACTACTCAATAACTGTTTAGGATCATAAAATTGAATATTGAGTGCTAAAGCTTGATCATCCAGTGATACGGATTCAGCCGGATTTTTTTCAACACGCGGTTTGGTTTGAGCTTTTGCCTGTTGTTGTGCCTGAGCAACCAAAGTCACGGCATTTTGTTTTTCAAGGGCAAGAGCTTGGGTTAAACGTTGAATCTCATGCTTGAGATGATTCTCTTGATTGATACGTGCTAAGTATTCGCTACGTGTTGGGCGTGCGATGGCGCGATATGCCAACCAAATCAAGCCATGAATGAACAGTGAAACTAAAATCGCTAACCATTGAGTCCGCAAAATCTCACCGATACTCGGTTGGATTAAGGTAATTTCAACGGTACCGACTTTCTTTTCATTTTGTAGCGCATCGCGAACAAACACTTCACCTTGGCGGGTTTTAGCCATACCACTGGTTGCAAGCACTTGTTTATTGGCGTCTAAAATACGAATGGATGCAACACTTGGGTTGGTTGCATAACGATTCGCCACCAATGCCAGCGAAACGGTATTGGCTGGTTCCAACTCAGCAAGACTATCTGCCACTAACTGACTGGTCATCAGTTGTCCTTGGCTAGCGCGATTTTCATTGAGTTGATGTGTCGTTGCAATCACCAATAAAAAGGTATGCAATGCAAAACTTACGATCAGTAGGCTAGCAAATAGCCCTTGGCGAGGCGCATTCAAGTTAAATTTCCAAGGCAAATAGATTCATGGGTTATGTTATGATTCTTACAATAGTTGTCGCTCAACCACGAGTCAATTCATGCGAGAAATCATTCTTATATCCTTTCTAGGACCAGATCAACCGAATCAGTTTACTCGATTAATGCAGGTACTATCCGTACATTCTTTGCAAATACTCGATGTCGGTCAGGCAGTTATCCATAATCAACTGACCCTTGGGATCGTTGTTGCATCGGATAATGAGACTGCAACTGCATTAGCAATGAAAGAGATTTTGATTTTAGCACATGATATTGGCTTAACTGTGCGATTTAAACCAATCTCCAACGCAGAATATGATCAATGGGTAAGTGAAGGTGGTCGAACTCGCTATATTGTGACTGCGCTTGCACCTGAACTTACCGCTGCACATCTACAAGCCGTGACTAAAATTGTATCAAGTCAAGGCTTTAATATTGAAACGGTCACTCGTTTATCGGGGCGTTTAGATCTGGATGCAGAAAGCCAATTTCCACGTCGTGCCTGTGTGCAGTTTGGCCTCAGCGGACAGATGTTGGATGCACAAGCGATGCGTGCAGCATGTTTAAGCCTATCTGGTGAGTTAAATATTGATGTCGCTGTGCAAGAAGACAATGCCTATCGCCGTAATCGTCGTTTAGTTTGCTTTGATATGGACTCCACCTTGATTGAGCAAGAAGTAATTGATGAACTGGCATTAGAAGCAGGCGTTGGCGCCCAAGTTGCTGAAATTACTGAGCGTGCCATGTTGGGTGAACTTGATTTTCAACAAAGTTTCCGTGCTCGTGTTGCCTTATTAAAAGGTTTAGATGCTTCGGTATTGCCGAAAATTGCAGAACGTTTGACGGTGACTGAAGGGGCAGAGCGTTTGATCTCTACCTTGAAAGCCTTGGGTTATAAGACTGCAATTTTATCAGGTGGTTTCCAGTACTTTGCTGAGTACTTACAAGCAAAACTTGGGATTGATGAAGTACATGCCAATATTCTTGATGTAGAAGATGGTTTTGTGACAGGTGAAGTGAAAGGTGCGATTGTTGATGGTGCTCGTAAAGCGGAGTTACTGCGTCAGCTGGCCGAAAAAATGGGGATTTCGCTAGAGCAGGCGATGGCCGTTGGTGATGGTGCCAATGACTTACCGATGCTTTCAATTGCAGGTCTAGGCGTTGCATTCCGTGCTAAACCTTTGGTCCGTCAAAATGCCAATCAGGCAATTTCAAGTGTGGGTTTAGATGGCGTGCTGTACCTATTAGGTATGCATGATAAGGATTTAAACCGCGCTTAGAGTAACATTTATCGCGTTTTAATAAGGTCGCTTTTACTGCGGCCTTATTCATTTTTTGTACGTCATTTATTCGTCATAATTATGTCTAAATGTATAGAAAAACAACGATAAAAAAATTCCGAAAAAAGTTTTTTTGCAGCAAAAAAGAGGCATAGTTTTTTGTAATGACACGCTGTAATTGATGCTATATGGACATTCAAGACTTTTATATGTTTTAAAAATGTAATGACAAAAGCATATTGCGACAGCTTGTGTCGTAAGGTTAGTTTCAGGCTCTTTTTTTCTAAAAAAAACGCTCCATAATGCATAAAGACGTTAATGCAATACGAAGTACTGTTAGAGATTACAGAACAAATATAGAGGTCTGAATTAAATACAGGCCACCCCTTTTAAGACGGAGGTTTCTATGGAAGCAGCGAATTTCACCATGTGGGTTGGATTTGGCTTAATCGCTGTCGCAGTTATTGCTGTTTTCTTTTCTCCTTATCGTCGTTGGTTAGGTTTTATGTTGGCGGGTATGCTGTGCTGGGGACTGTTAGAAGTGGTGCGCTTTGGCGCTCAAACCATATTCGAGATGTCCGTCGCCTATAGTTATTTGACTGCGTTAAGCCTTGCGATGATAACGGTTACATTTATCCTTTTACGTGAAGACAAACAAGCACAAAAACAGCTGGCAAATCGTCAGTATATTGAACATACACCTGTATATAAGGACGACCAGCAGCAATGTTCTAGCAGATAAATTATAATAATTTGAATAACATCAAAGGCATGCTCAGCATGCCTTTTTTGTACTAATTTTCTGCAACAAAGCTTTTACAGACCCATATACAATTGTGCTAGGATACGGTTGTCTTAATTTTCATCATAATACTGTAGGCATAAATGTCATGAAGCTTTCTTCTTTACCTGTGGTTAAGTTACCTATCGTTGATGTAAGCACTGATCCACTTGATTTATTAGTGGCAGGTTTGGCGTTACGTATGAAGCAATTGGCACGTACGAGCCCAAAGTTTATTGAATTGGTTCATGACCGTGAATTTCGTATTCAGATTGGTACAGATTTAGGTTTGGCACGTCAGATCATTGTGAACCGTGGCAAGATCGAGACAGTGGCTGGTAGCCCAGAAAAAGCTGATTTTATTTTACAATTTGCATCGAGTGAGCAAGGTGTAAAAACATTGCTAAAAGGCGACCCAACTGCATTTATGACCGGTATGCAAGATGGCAGCATTAAAATGGAAGGTGACTTTAGCCTGCTAGTTTGGTTTAACCAAGCGGCGAAGTTGATTCCACCTAAAGTGCCAAAACCAGTCAAAGAAAAAATTCGTCAAGCACGTGCCTTTATTAAAGAAAAAACTGGCAAATAAGCTGACATAAAAAACTCCCAAATCGGGAGTTTTTTATTGCCTAGAATTATTCAATCTCTAAATTGAAAGTGACTGGTCCATCATTAATTAAATGAACTTTCATATCCGCTGCAAAAATACCTGTTTGAACATGGTCGAATTGTTGTTGTGCATATTCAACCAATTGTTCATATAAGGCTTTGGCTTCTGCTGGAGGCATGGCGGGTCCAAAGTCAGGACGTAGGCCTTTTTGAGTTTGTGCCATCAAGGTAAATTGTGAAACCAATAAAACCCCACCATTGGCTTGGCTAACATTCCAGCCCATTTTGCCTTGCTCATCATCAAAAATACGATACTTCAAAATCTTATCAATCAGCTTTTGGCCTTTTTCTAATGTGTCTTCTTTGCCTAGACCTAAAAATACCAGTAAACCGTGTTGAATCTCACCTGTAGTTTCGCCCTCAACCACAACTTTGGCTTCGAGGACACGTTGAATTAATGCGCGCATAAAAATGAAGATCGGTATTGAATCAGCGCAACAGTCTAACAGATTTGGTTGTTCTACACCGACCCCAGCAAGATGCTTGGTTGGCCTTAATCTTATTTTTCGATTTACTTCATTAAAATTATCTTTTTTATCTATTGTTCAAATCTTTGTATAGTCCCCGTGCAGGAAAGGTATTTAGATTTTGGATTTAATAGCATGTTTAAGCGAACTTTTTTATTTACGATAATGGCAGCAACGCTTGGCACCGCGTATGCAGCGCCTTTAACAAAAGACAATGGTGCACCTGTCGGTGACAATCAAAACTCCATGACAGCAGGTGCGAATGGCGCAACGCTACTGCAAGATGTGCAACTGATTCAAAAATTACAACGCTTTGGCCGTGAACGTATTCCTGAGCGTGTAGTACATGCACGTGGTACAGGTGTTTATGGTGATTTCGTCGCAACAAAAGATTTGTCTGATTTAACCGTCGCTTCTATGTTTAAGGCAGGTACCACAACCCCTGTTTTTGTTCGCTTTTCAACCGTGATTCATCCTAAAGGTTCTCCAGAAACTGCACGTGATCCGCATGGTTTTGCAGTGAAATTTTATACGCAGCAAGGGAACTGGGATCTGGTTGGCAATAACCTGCCTGTGTTCTTTATCCGAGATGCAATCAAGTTCCCTGATTTTGTCCACGCAATGAAGCCAGATCCAGTCACCAATGTCCAAGATCCGAACCGTATTTTTGACTTTTTGAAGACTCAACCTTGGTCAATCAATATGTTGACCTATGTCTATTCAAATTTAGGCACCCCAGAAAGCTACCGTACACTGGATGGCTTTGGCGTACATGCATTCAAGTTATACAACGACAAAGGTGAGTATAAGTACGTCAAATTTAACTGGCGTTCGAAACAAGGCGTGAAAGGTCTGAATCTGGATCAGGTACGAGAAGTACAGGGCCGTGACTGGAGCCACTTGACCAATGATATGTATAAAAATGTCTATGCTGGAAACTATCCGAAATGGGACTTATACATTCAGGTACTTGATCCAAAAGATTTGGCCAAATTTGATTTTAATCCATTAGATGCAACCAAAATATGGCCAAATGATCTAGTCCCTGAAGTGAAAGTCGGAACCTTGACACTGAATCGTATGCCGAAAAATTTCTTCCAGGAGACAGAACAATCGGCATTTGCTCCAGGTAACTTAATTCCTGGGATTGAGCCATCGGAAGACCGTTTATTACAAGGTCGTATCTTCTCCTATTCGGATACACAGTTATACCGTCTAGGTGCGAACCATCAGCAGATTCCAGTAAATCGTCCACATGTCGCGGTGAATAACAATAACCAAGAAGGCTTTATGAACATGGGTCAGACTGAATCCCATGTGAATTATGAGCCAAGTACGATTGAGCCTAAACCATCCACTGAGATTGCCAGAGCTGTACAAACGCCGTTGCAAGGTACAGTAATGCAACAGGCGATTCAGAAACAACAGCCATTTAAACAGGCAGGCGAGCTTTATCGCAGCTATTCAGCTGTTGAAAAGAATGACTTGATTCGTAACCTTGCGGCTGATTTAGGCCAAGTTAAAGATGTAGAAACCAAGACCATTATGCTGTCTTACTTCTACAAGGCCGATGCCGATTATGGGACACGTCTTGCCAAAGTGCTAAATGTGAATCTAAAAAATGTACAAACCAAAGCGTCTCAACTAAAAGACGAATAAACGTTTTCATGATGTGGTAACAGGTGCCTGAATGTTACCCCCAGAAAGTCCTGTAACCTCAACAGCCTTTCCTGCACCTAGGGCGAGTGTTACAGGCATTCCTTTTTAGGCTTTTAATTGGATGTGAATAATGCTTCATTTTCGGTCTTTATTATTTACGATCAGCTTACTTTGTGGCAGTTTCTCTGTTTCTGCCAGTACAGACACACCCTCTGTCACAGACAAAGGATCAGAGGAGGTGGTTGAGCTATTTTTCTCCGCAGCCAAAGTCGGCAATATCGAGGTCTTGCAAGAGTTTTTAAAGCACGGGTTCCCCGTTGATATTCAAGATCATTCTGGTTATAGCGCATTGATGATGGCGAGTTATTATGGGCAGAAAGATGCAGTAAAAACATTGTTGCAACACAATGCCAATCGTTGTCTACGAGACAAACGTGGACATACCGCTTTAATGGGGGCGATTGTCAAAGCTGAATGGAGTATTGCCAAACAATTACGTCAGGTCGACTGTGACATTAATGCAGAGAAAACTGGACAGCTCACTGCTGAACAGTTCGCGATTCAATTTGGACAACAGCAACGTTTAAAACAGATTCAGGCTGAGCTATCCAACTAAGCTTTGCTATTACTCTAAGCTATTGAATTCTAAAAGACGCTGAATCAAATGATTTCGAGAACAATATCCATCGTCGTAGACAGACTCATTTCTGCGTAAAAGTATGCTTTAATGCTTGAAATAGAATAGATCCTAATTCAGTCATGTCTACACCAATTATTCAATCTTTACTGGATACCGACTTATATAAATTCACCATGCTACAGGTGGTGTTACATCAGTTTCCGCAAACGCATAGTGTTTATTTATTCCGCTGTCGTAATTTAGAAGATACGGCTTATCCATTGGTTGAAATTTTGGATGATTTGAATCAGCAGCTGGATTTGCTGTGTGAACTGCGTTTTGCAGAAGATGAATTGCAGTACTTGCGTTCATTGCGTTTTATTAAAAGTGATTTTGTTGATTATCTGGAATTGTTCCAACTTAAACGTCGTTTTATTCAAGCCAGTATTGATGAGGCTGGGCGTTTAGATATTCGCATTGAAGGCCCGATGGTTCAGGCGATGATGTTTGAGATTTTTGTCTTGGCGATCGTCAATGAGTTGTATTTCAGCCGTATCCGTAATGATGAGGTTTGGGTTGAAGGTGAGCGACGATTGCAGCAAAAGCTGGTGCAGTTGCAACAATATGAGCAAGAACAACAAGAAAATGATCCACCATTTTTAGTGTCTGATTTTGGCACCCGTCGTCGCTATAGTTTTGAGTGGCAAAAGCATGTCGTGCAGGCATTTCATGCGGCTGCACCAAAAGTGTTTCGGGGGACCAGTAATGTGTTATTGGCAAAGCAATTGGGAATTAGTCCGATTGGTACCATGGCTCATGAGTTCTTACAGGCTTTTCAAGCACTTGATGTACGTTTGCGTAATTTCCAAAAAGCAGCACTTGAGGCATGGGTACAAGAGTATCGTGGTGATTTAGGTATTGCTTTGACCGATGTGGTGGGAATGGATGCCTTTTTGCGTGATTTCGATTTGTATTTTGCCAAGTTATTTGATGGTTTGCGTCATGACAGTGGCGACCCGTATGAATGGGGTGATAAGGCTTTCGCACATTATCGCAAACTCAAGATTGATACAAAGACCAAGATGTTAACTTTTAGTGATGGTTTGAATTTAGAAAAAGCATGGTCACTGCATCAATATTTTAAAGACCGTTTCCAAGTGAGTTTTGGGATTGGCACCAATTTGACCAATGATATGGGGCAGAAGCCGTTGAATATTGTGTTGAAATTGGTGGAGTGTAATCGTCAGTCGGTGGCGAAGATTTCGGATAGTCCGGGTAAGACCATGACGGATAATGATACCTTCTTGGCGTACTTGCGTCAGGTGTTTGATATTGAAGAGAACGAAGTTAGCGTCTAAGCAAACAAGTTTAGAGGATGGTGATGGCGGTATCTTACTGGGCATTTTTTAAATATTAGGTTCAACCTTCGGTTCGACCTACTTTTCTTTCGGGAAAAGTAGGCAAAACCATTGTCATCCACAAAACCTGTTCATTTCTTTCTTCTATTTTATATTTCGCAGAAACAATATCTTGTAGATATTTCGCAGGTTGTGGATGACGTTTTCGAGTATCCAATTTCATGTGATAGCTTATATTAAATCTCAAAAGCATTATGCATATTCGTCAGATGGTATATCTACTTTTCTGCTAAATGAATGCAAAAAATCAGACAAAGATAAAAAGTCGGCTATGTTAATATCATCCCCAATGCGGATGATAAAACAGCATAACCATGACTGACGTAGATTTTAAACTGGGTTTACTGATTGAACCTGAACAACTAGTGCCTTATTTAGGCAGCGAGTTGATTCGTATTGTCGATTTAAGCCGAGCTTCGGTGTATGAACAATTGCATATTCCTCATGCGATTCATTTACAACCTAAATACTTGGTTGCACAACAAGAACAAGCCAATGGGGTACTACCTGATTTAGCAGGTTTACAAGCCTTAATCGAAAAATTAAATATTTCACCTCAGCATCATGTCGTGGTTTATGACGATGAAGGTGGGGCTTGGGCAGGGCGTTTAATCTGGAATTTACATTGCCTTGGTTTTAACCGCACCAGTTTGATTAATGGTGGCATTCATGGCTGGTTGGGGGCTGGTTTGCCGACTACCGCGGAAATTGATCCCGTAAAGCCCATTGCCGATCTGTTCCAGATCGATTTAGACACCGTGCAACAGCATCGAATTGAATATCACGAATTGTTACAACAGGTCGAACAAGACAATATTCAGCTCTGGGATTGCCGTACCAACGAGGAATATACAGGCTTGCGCCTTGCTGCGCGACGCGGCGGTCACATCCCAAATGCACTGCATTTTGAATGGAGTACTGCCCTAAACCGTGAAAATCATCTAAAATTACACCCGCTTGAACGCACACAACAACGTTTAGAACAATTAGGCTTTAATTTACAACAACCTGTGGTGGTGTACTGTCAGTCTCATCACCGTTCTGGCTTGGCGTATATTTTGGCAAGATTGCTCAACTGGCAAGTTAGGGCCTACGATGGTGCGTGGAGTGAATGGGGCAATCGCCTCGATAGTCCTATTATTTCAGGGGAGTCACCGTCTTGAGTTTTGCAGCAGATTTAAAAAAACAATTATTTATCAAAGCACAGAATCTTGTGCCGCAACATCAACTCAGCCGTGTTGTGGGTAAGGTTGCCGCAAGTGAAAATCTTTTGGTAAAAACTGCTGTTATTCAAGCGTTCAAAGCAAAATACGGAATTGATATGAGCATTGCTGAACAAAGCAATGCGCAACACTATAAATCTTTCAACGAGTTTTTTACCCGTGCATTGAAAGATGGTGTACGTGGTATTGATGAGCAAGCAGATAGCATTGTTTGTCCTGCGGATGGTGCGATTTCGCAGCTCGGTAAAATCGAAGCGGGTGATATTTTTCAAGCCAAAGGCCAAAGCTTTTCTGCTGAAAAATTGATTGGTGATCCGCAGTTGGCGAAACCATTTATTGATGGTCAATTTGCTACCGTGTATTTATCGCCGAAAGATTATCACCGCGTCCATATGCCATTGGCGGGGACATTGACCGAAACTTTATATATTCCGGGTGAGTTGTTCTCAGTCAATCAAACTACGGCTGAAAATGTACCGGGCTTGTTTGCACGTAATGAACGTATGGTGTGCTTGTTTGATACCGAACTGGGGCGTATGGCGGTCGTTCTAGTTGGTGCAATGATTGTGGCGGGGATTGAAACGGTTGCCACAGGCAAAGTAAAACCATCGGGCAAAGTTGAATTGCAACATCATCAAATGAAATTGGATAAAGGTGCAGAGTTAGGTCGTTTCTACCTAGGCTCAACTGCTGTAGTTTTATTTGAAAAAGATAAAATGGTTTGGGAAGAGCAGTTTAAAGCCAATTCGACAGTGGTGATGGGTGAGCGTTTAGGTCATTCGGTTTAATTTAGATATGATTTTAAAAAGCTCCAAAATTGGGGCTTTTTATTTATAATTTAATTCTTATATATTTTGTATGACGTGAAATATTCTTAGATAATTTAAAATAAAGGTAAATAATGATGAAATTTTTAATACCACAACTCTCATTTTTTGAATTTTTAGGAATGCTCACTTTTGCAACAATATTCAGTAATTATTTCTGGATCGATCATTGATAAATATGACGGTTTTTATACTGTATTGTATTTTTTGCAGGGATATTATCCAGTTTAAATTTGTATATCCATTATAAAAGAAATACCGCTATTTCTGATTAATTACGATTGCTGTGTATGGGCTCATCTTCGGTAGGTCAAACATATGATTGAAGATATAAGATATTTAATTATTTTTGCGAAAATTGCTGAGTTTGGTTCAATTTCAAAAGGTGCTAAAGCATTAGGCCTATCTACCGCAACCGTCAGTATGCATTTAGCCAAGTTAGAAAAGAATTTAGAGTGTGCCTTATTTTATCGAAATACACGGAAAATGACTTTAACCCATGATGGACAAAAACTTTTAGATACTGCCAAAGTCATGTTGGAAACCTATGAATCCGGTATTTCAGATTTTAAGCAACGTTCCATTCTTAGAAAGACACAGTTGCATATTTCTATTCCCGCAGTTTTTATTCACAGTGAGTTGATGCGCTGTATCACGACATTTTGTGAGGCATATCAAGGCTTAACTGTGCATATCACCTGTGATGATAGTCGGACAGATTTGATCGCTGAGAATGTGGATATTGCTGTTCGAATTGGTGAGCTTCCAGATAGTTCATTTAAAGCTCGTTATCTATTTCCTTTAGCCCGAAGTATTGTTGCAACACCTGAATTTTTAAGCCAACATCAACCCATTACTCATCCTGAAGAGCTGATCAATATGAAATGGATTGGTTTGAGCATGAGAAAAAATAAAAGAATGTTGCGGCATCAACTCACAGGAGAGGAAGTCGAAATTTCCTATCAGCCTCATATTTATGTGAATAATGTTGAAGCTGCATATCGTCTGGCAAAATTAAATGCAGGACTGGCAGCGCCTCCTGATGAATTAATCCAAGCTGATCTTGAACAGCAAAATATCGTGAAAGTTCTACCCTCTTGGACACTTGAGCCATTGAGTGTGTATGCGGTTTGGCCTGCAAATATTCCAATCAATAGTATTGCACATGCTTTGATTGAGCGAATTTATCAATCATTTAACTCCAAAATAATTTGATGAGCATATAGATTGATAGGATGATTAATGAACCACCCATTAAGTTATTCAGGATTTTGAGCTGGCGTGAATTGGTTAATATTTTGGCGAGTTGATGCCCAGAAATGCCCCAAAGCATTAAACAGATATAGCAGGTAATGAAATAGATGAGAATAAACAGAATCAAGGGATGATAACTCACGGGGGAAGAAAATAATGAGATACCGGAGAGGCAGGCAATCCATGCTTTGGGATTGAGCCACTGTAAGAGAAACCCATCTATAAAATTGGCTGCTGCAATATTGTTTGATATTTCAACTTCTGCTTTTGAATAGATAATTTTTTGCCCGATATAGAAAATAAATAAGCTGCCTAAAACCTCAATGATCATAAAAAATGTTGGGTAATGCATGATGGTTTTAGATATCCCAAAACCTAAAAATATAAGCAGTAAACTAAAACCAATGCTTGCACCTGAAATAAAGGGCAGTGTTTTTTTAAATCCATGCATTAAGCTGGATGAGAGAATGGAAATATTGATGGGTCCCGGTGAGATGGACATCGTGAATGAGAAAATAAACATACTTAAAAGAATGGAAAACTGCATTGTTATCGTCTTTTGAGATCAATCTTAAAAGCAGATGATACAGCGTGGTTTAAATAAGATTAGTCTGGTTTTATCAAAAGCAGATTTTGATTTTTTGGAGGTTTAAAGCTAAAAGGTAATGCATTTTATTTATCAAAAAATAAACATTATTTGGCTAATCAATTGGGTATCTTATCTAAAAATTATAGCTGTTAGAAATAATGAAAATTTACCAAGTAGATGCATTCAGTAATCAATTATTTAAAGGAAATCCTGCTGCAGTTGTCTTACTAGAGCAGTGGTTAGATGATCATATTATGCAGAATATTGCATTAGAAAATAATTTGTCTGAAACCAGTTTTGCTAGAAAAATTGATGATCAAAATTATGAAATTAAATGGTTTTCACCCGTAAAAGAAGTACAGTTTTGTGGTTATGGCACACTAGCGACCAGTTTTATTATTTTTAGAAATCAGCCTGAAATTGAGTCATTGGTCTTTCATGTTGCGCATTTAGGTGAGTTTTTTATTACTCGTGGTGAAAAGGGCCAGATCAAAATGAACTTTCCGATACAAATGCCAGATCGCTTGGAGACGATTCCCAAAACATTAAAAGACAGCCTGTCTCAAGAAATTACTGAAGTGTATATCAATCCACAGGCCTATATTGTGGTCTATCCCAATACGCAGGCTGTTTTAAATGAATGTCCTAATTTTGATTTGATTAAAAAACTCGGTGGGCGTCGTGTTGCAATCACCACACTAAATGATGCTATAAATGAAAGACTTGCTCGGTTTGATATCATTTCCCGTTACTTTACGCCATCTATGGGAATTGATGAAGATCCTGTCACAGGTTCATTACATACGTCACTGATACCACTGTGACAGCCATTACTTAAAAAAGAAAATATTGTCGCTTATCAGGCTTCAAAACGAGGTGGTGTGCTGCATTGTAAGTTACTTGAAAATGATCGAATTGAAATCGCAGGCGAGTGTCGCTTATATCTAGAAGGTGAAATTTTCATTTAATTAATAAACTAAAAACCATGTACGTTTTTGCTTACATCGATTAGAGGCAATGTCCCATTTTCAGCCAAGGCTGAATTGCCTAATATTGACTCATGAGGAACAGGAAGTTCCAAAACATAAAACAAGAATGATAAGTTTGCGCATCAGGACGTGAGATATGACAGGAGTTGTATCTAGTGAAAGGAATACGGAAAAGCCCGACAGGATGTCGGGCTTTTTTTCATTTAAGCTAAAACTCAGTCAGTTGTTTAGTTCATTTGCTTAGCGCTGTAATAAGCATGAATCGATGCTGCACAACGCTCAACGATTAGATCTTCATCCTTTTTCCAGATGAGCTTCACTTCACTGAGGGTGCTCTCGTCCTGAATCGGAATCAGTCTGACATTGCTGGGCAAAATCACTTTAAACTCTTCAGGCACAATACAAATGCCAAAACCATTAGCGACCAGTTCCAGTTGAGATCTTTTCCTTGAGTAGATTCTGGTTCTTTTGGGACTAAAACCATTGACCAAACATAAATTGGCTGCCAAATAGCTTAAGCCACCACGGGCTTTATGCGGTACAGAAACAAAATTTAATGGCTCTAATTCACGGATCGATATACTTTCTTTTTCACTTAATAATGGGTCTGCGATATGGGCAGCAACATATAAGGGAGCAGTGTATAAACTGATCGAATTGACGTCATTTAAATTGTGATAAATCGGGGGACGAATAAAACCCAGATCAATTGTCCCATTCAACAAATATTCGAGCTGTAATTCAGAGGATAGGGTATTCATTTCGATATCAATGTTATGGGTATCACAGAGTTGCTCAAAGATTGCTAACTTGTTTTGATCCAATACAATACTACTGGAGTGCGCAATTTTAATGATTCGACCTTCACCACGGCTGATGCTTTGAGCACTGACAATGGAACTCTTTAAATGATCGATATTGGTTTTTAAACTTTTATATAGTGCTTCACCTGCAGGTGTGAGTCTAATTTTCTTCTCAGATCGATCAAAAATTTCAAAACCGATTTCTTCTTCTAAATTTTTAATTTGTCTGCTTAGGGCTGATTGAGCAATAAATAGCTTTTCCGAGGCAGCAATAAAGCCCCCAGTTTCAACAATCGTGATTAGATAATTGAATTGTTTGAATGTCCACATATCTCAAAATTAGATCAGTGCTTGTTTTTTCTATATTAGATTAGATGAAAGAAATCTTATACCTTTTTTATAGATCCTTGATTCAGGTAGCTGAACATGACCATGAGAAATAAGATTTTGACCTTGATTGCTGCTGTAGTGATTTGTTTATTGGCTCAAAGCTACGATCATTATATGGGTGTGATGACGACAGAGCAGACTATTGATTTATTGGGAGATTGATAAGTTTTCCGTACCCAGTTCTATATAATCACTGACTTTTTAAAGGGTGAGAAAGCTCAGCAGTGTACGCTTTTTCTTACATTGATTAGGGGCAATGTCCCATTCTCAGCCAAGGCTGAATTGCCTAATATGAACTCATCAGGAACAGGAAGTTCCAAAACATAAAACAAGAATGATAAGTTTGCGCATCAGGACGTGAGATATGACAGGAGTTATATCTAGTGAAAGGAATACGAAAAAGCCCGACTTGGATGTTGGGCTTTTTTTATGCGCGATGGATTTGTTTTTCCCACAGTTCAATCAAAAGCTGCATCGACTTACTCAGTGGTTTATAAGCTGGCCAAATGGCATGAATCGGCATATCCAGCCCATTGGTGGTATCGAGAAAGGCTAAGCGCACCAGACTTTGTTTGGCAAAATGTGTTTGTACTACGGAAAGCGGGAAATTACCCCAACCGAGACCTTGTTCCACCATATCAATGGCCATGGATAAATTATCGCTGTACCAATAAGAATCGGAGACCAAAACCCGACTATCAGGTAATGGATAATGCTTGCTTGCAACAATAATCTGTCTGAGTTCAGACAACATGGTGAGTTCATTTTTATTATGTGCTTTGAGTTGTTGCGCATCTTTAGGTGAAACCGCAGCAACGAATTGTTCCATACCCAGCAAGCGGAAGCGTTCATTGTTATCGAGTTGTGATGAGCTATATGCGATATACAGATCGATCTCGTTACGGTGTAGCCGTGTTTTGAGCTCTTGTTGTGGTGCACTGACTATTTCAATATTTAACAAGGGATAGCGTTGAATCAACTGTTCAATCCCTGCCAATAAAAACTTTTGATTCACATCTGCGGCGATACCAATACAGAGGCTAGTCTCGAGTCCCGTTGAAAGTTCAGTCAGATGCAGGTCGAGCTGACGTAATTTGGTCACAATCAGTCGGGCATGCGGTTCGATTGAAAGCGCGACCTCGGTGGGGGCAAGATGATTTTTGCTGCGTTCAAACAATTTTAAATTCAATTCTGCTTCAAGATTGGCAATCGCCATGCTGACTGCTGAAGGCACTCGATTTAGAGCGCGCGCCGCTGCGGAAAAATTACCACGATCAATAATTTCAAGAATCAGTTCAAGCTGTTCGCTACTGAGTTTCATGGGTATTCCCTTGTCAGTGAATCTGATGACGATTGACTTTTTTTATCAAATTTAAAGCGTAAAATCCACTCATTATTGATTTTAAGGTGTGGTCATGCAAGGAACCAAGAGAAGAGTCACTTACGTATTTTTCTATGAAGTTTTGAGCTTTTTTATCTGTGCGATGGTGTTGGCGGTGCTTTCAGGCACAACCATCAGCCATACAGGACCTTTGTCGATCTTGATTGCTGTGATCGCAGTGACAGTCAATTTCTTTTATAACTATGGTTTTGAGATGTGGGAAAAGAAGCAGACATCAAAAAAACGTACGGTACTCAGACGTGTGGCACATGCCATTGGCTTTCAAATTGTTTTGGTGATGATTTTGATTCCCCTGATTGCCTGGTGGATGCAGATCAGCTTAGTCAAAGCCTTCTTGCTCGATTTTAGTTTGATGGTGCTGATTCCATGTTATACCTTTGTTTATAATTACTTTTTTGATCATATTTTTGGTTTACCCAGCCATTTGGTTGAGCCAGCAGCGCTGAGTGCCAAAACCAGCTCTTAATCTACAGTTTTATGGTTAAATTTATAAAAAAGAGTGCATAAATTGCACTCTTTTTTATGTGAAATATAAATTATTACTGTGACTGAATTTAAATCATTAAAGTCGAATCCAGGTCATATTACGGAAACTATTATTGCTTGGGTTTTTGGCATTGATACTCAGCATTTTGCCTGTTTTGCTTAAACGTGCATTCAGGTTGTATTTATGGCCATCATAAGGATTGAGCCAAACGCCTTGTCCAAATTCCTCATTTTGATTCAACATCTTTAGACCTGTTAGGACTTCCATGCCGATAATCTGCTGATTTTTTAAAGCACCCGTACATGCTGTACATAAGGTTGGCGCAGCCTCCTTGGCAGAAGGATACATTTTGACAATCACTGCACTGTATTGCTCGGTTGCAGAATGTCTGCGAATCACGATATCAGACAGGTACGACCCCGTACGCTCATCCACGACTTTCCAAGTACCAATCAGTGGATCTGTCGGAGCAGCGTGAATCGCCAAAGGCGTATTGAGCCCAAGTAATAGAACACAAGTGCGAAGAAAAGAAGTATTTAGCATGAGCATGGCATCAAAAAATAGAAATAATGAAATGAAACAATAATTTATTATATTATTTTAGTGGAATGATCACATCATATTTAAGGGAACTTGGCAGTTCCCTTCAGGTTTAAATCATGCGATATAAGCGTTCTTTCGGGAACACTGCGGTAAAGGTCGAGCCTTCATTTTCTTTGGATGTAATTTCCAAGTGCGCACCGTGTTGCATTAACACGTGTTTCACAATTGCAAGTCCTAATCCTGTTCCACCTGTTTGACGGCTACGTGCGCTATCGACGCGGTAGAAACGTTCGGTTAAACGCGGCAAATGTTTTGGGTTAATCCCGATCCCATTATCCTGTACGGTGAAGTACGCATGATCACCATCTTCATGCCAGCCAATGGTGATAATACCGCCAGCAGGGGTGTATTTAATCGCATTGGTGATTAAGTTGCTGAATGCACTGGCAATTTCGATATCGGAACCGATCAGGTCGCAATGGCTATCAATATCCAGATTCAAGGTATGACCATAATCGAGATTGTAGGCGCGGGCATCATCAAAGATTTGATTCATCAGATTGGCCATATCAATAATCTGATTTTTCGCGACTTTTTTATTATTTTCTAAATTAGATAGCAACAATAAATCATTAACCAAAGCATTCATACGCTTGGTTTGCGACTGCATTTGCGTGAAAGCACGTTTCCAGCGCGGGGTAATGTCATCTTGATCAATAAAGGTTTCGATATAACCACTGAGGACGGTAAGCGGTGTACGTAATTCATGTGAAATATTATCGACAAAGTCTTTACGCATTTGCTCGAGGTTGTGTACTCGCGTGGTGTCATAAGCGACCAATAGACGACTTTCGCCACCGAAGCGGGTCAGTTTGACTTGTACATAACGTTCTTCATCCATCTGTGCTTGGAGACGGATACCATCAGGAGATTGATCACTATGGTTAAAATATTCAATAAAACTGGGTTGGCGCAGAATCGATAATAAATTGCGGCCACGATCCAAGGGGCTGATCCCTAACAGCTTTTCAGCAGCAGGGTTCCACCATTCAATTTGATGTTGATCATCAATTAAGACCACGGCTTCGGCCAATGCCACCAAAGAAGATTGCGCGCGATCAATCAAACCCACCATTTCGGCTTGAACAATACGTTCTTGACGCTGCGCACGGTAGACATTAAACAGCAATGCACCCCAGATCCCATTCAAATTGGGCGGGACATCATAAGGGCGATTGGAAATCCATTCATTCACTAGATAAAGTGAGCGGAGCTGTAGCATGAAGAACAGCACAAAAGCGACAAAAATACAGCTCCAGAAGTAACCCACCCCGAATCCGACTAAGCTCGCAATCAATAAGAAAAAAAGTAACAGTCTTAAATCTTGTTTTGCAAAGGTCCACAAACTGCTGTAGCGAAAACGTTGGTGTTCACGTGCCAGTTCAGGGACGGGATAGGGTTCATACATAAAGGATTTTTAACCTACTGCTAAATCTGCTCGTGTCGAGAAGCGATAACCTGTGCCACGAACGGTTTGTACAAAACGGTCGACGCCAAAAGGCTCTAACACTTTGCGTAAACGACGAATATGCACATCAATGGTACGGTCTTCGATATAGACATTGCCACCCCAGACTTGATCTAGGAGTTGAGCACGCGTATAGGCGCGCTCTGGATGGGTCATAAAGAAGGCTAATAAACGATATTCGGTTGGACCCATCTCTAAAATACTGTTGCCGAAACTCACGCGTTGGCTGACAGGATCAAGTAATAAGCCATTGGCATCAATCACTTTCTCACCGCTCAATGCATTGGCACGACGTAATACCGCTTTGATACGAGACACCAGTTCACGGGTTGAAAATGGCTTGGTCATATAATCGTCTGCGCCCGCATCAAGACCTTGTACTTTATGGTCTTCTTCGCCACGTGCAGTCAGCATGATTACAGGAATCTCTGCCAAGTTTTCATCGCGTTTGAGGCGGCGGCATAAATCTACACCACTCACACCACCTGGTAGCATCCAATCCAGCAAAATAAGCGCAGGACGCTGATCAACGATAATCTGATGCGCTTGTTTGGCATCCTCTGCTTGTAAACATTGGAAGCCTGCCATATCTAAAGAGGTATGGATCATTTCGCGGATCGGTAGCTCATCATCGACAATTAAAATATAGTCATCTTTCACAGCGCAATACCCTTAAAATCTGTAACGGTTTAACCGTTTTGTTGTTATGACAGGCTTATTACAAAGATTAATTATGACAATATCATTGCAAAAGAATTAATAAAGTCGAATTTAGCAATAAATTGTGACAATCGTAGGGCAGCATGGTGACGAATTTATGACAATCTGCTTAGCAATAAAGCAAATAAATTCATTTGCTTAACTGACGTGTAGTTTAACAGCTTTGCGTGTCACAAAACTGTAAAACGATTTTAATTTTTTTGCGAGGTTGTTTCGATAAAAGACAAAAAGACAGCACAGCAGGCTGACAAAACATCTTCTAGAGGCTGTTTGAAGCCTTCTGAGACCCAGCGAATAATAATATGCGTAACATAACCATTTAAGCCCGTTGCCATGAGCGAGACTTCTTCAGCACTTTGTGGCGCATTCGGCATGGTGATCATCACAAAGCCTTGAATGATACGATCGAACTGGGTCAGCGTCTCTTGAATGGTGGCTTGATTATGCAGATCTTGCACCAGCATGGCATCAATATAAATAATCCGTGCCATACGAGGATCATCTTTAATGGCATTCAGTAATGCAGAGAGGCCAGCATTCACCATATTCTTCGGTTCTGGCGCAGCCATCAGAACAGCTTGGGTTAAGCAGGTTTGCATTTTTTCAATCATTTTTAAGAACACGGTTTGAAACAGTTCTTCGCTTTTCTTAAAAGATTCATAAAAATAGCGTTCAGTCAGCTTGGCTTCATTACAGACATCTTTGACGGTAACCGAGAAAAAGCCTTGTGTGCCATAGGTTGCAATACCTGCTTCAATCAATTTTTCACGACGTGCTTCTTTGCGCTCGGTTAAAGACAGACCTTTAAATTGTCGTTCTTTCGCTTCTGTATTCTTTTTCTTGCTTGTCGCTTGATCTTGAGTTGCCATTGAGAAAACCGTTCCCTAAAAAGTCTTTAAATCGTGTGTCTAATATTTGCATTTCAACTATGTTGTGCTGACTAGCATAACCAAATTTTGAAAATATGCCTTGTCTCTTTTAAACATCATCAGTCATGAAATGTAAATAGGCCTATTATTACATGTAGGATGTTGGTTATTGCCATTTGTCTTAAAGCTAGAGTGTACTATATTGACAACACGTATTGTCAAAATTATATTGGTTACAGGTTAAACAGCACATCGTCTGAGCGAATATGTGCGTATCATTCGCAGTACAAAGGATAGGCAATGAAAAATTTTAAAAATAAAGTCGCAGCGATCACCGGTGCAGGTTCTGGGATTGGACAACAATTGGCAGTTTTATTGGCAAAACAAGGTTGCCATTTGTCATTGAGTGATATCAATGAAAAAGGCCTGACGCAAACTGTTGAATTAGTGAAGCAGTACCCTGTGACAGTGACGACCAAAGTACTTGATGTTTCAAACCGTGATGCGGTGAAACAGTGGGCGCAAGAGACTGTACAGGATCATGGCTCAGTCAATTTAATCTTCAATAACGCAGGTGTAGCACTTGGCTCAACTGTCGAAGGCGCAAGCTATGAAGATTTAGAATGGATCGTTGGGATTAATTTCTGGGGTGTGGTCTATGGCACCAAAGAATTCCTGCCATTCATCAAACAAACCAAAGATGGTCATATCATCAACATCTCCAGTATTTTTGGTTTAACCTCGCAACCAACGCAATCAGCGTATAACGCAACTAAATTTGCGGTACGCGGTTTTACTGAATCATTACGTCAGGAATTGGATATTGAGAAGGGCGGTGTCAGCTCACTCTGCGTACATCCGGGCGGGATTCGTACCAATATCGCCAAAGCAGCGAAAATGAATGACAGTTTGAAGAGCTTGGGCATGGACCCGAACAAATCGATCAAGCAATTTGACAAGTTCCTGCGTACCCCACCAGAAGAAGCTGCACGTCAAATTTTAAATGCGGTATTGAAAGATAAACGCCGTTTATTGATTGGTACGGATGCGCGTATCGTGGATTCGTTCCAACGTTTATTCCCGACGGGTTATCAACGTATTGCAGCGCTTGCAACCAAGATGATGTAAGTTGTCAGCATGAAAAAAGCCATTCTCTGTGAATGGCTTTTTTATATCCATCAGAAGGTGATTTTAGATCAGTACTTTAATCTTGGTCTTTTTCCAAAAGAATTGATAATAAAAGGCTTGGAATAGACATAGACAAACAAAGGACAGTGCATAGGCAATCCAAATGCCTGTTAAGCCCCACAATGAACTAAACCAATAGGCACAAGGCACTTCGATCAGAACAATCGTGAAAATATTGATCAACATCGGGATATTGACCGCGCCACTGGCACGCATAATCGATGCAAAAATAGCACTGGCACCAAAGAATAGAATCGACCACAACACGATAAATAACAGTTGTTGACCCAGCTCAATTACGCTGTGATCGGTAATAAACAGCGCCATCAGATATTTTGAGAACAAATAAGCCAGAGCAATCAAACTACCCGTAAATAAGAAATTCATGCCTAAAGCGGTACGGGTGACTTTGGCCAATAAATCAGGCTTACCTGCACCAATCGCTTGTGCTGCAAAAATCGAAGCGGCAATCGAAATCGACAAGGCTGGAAATTGAATATAATTCAGTACCTGATTGACTGCGCCATAAGCTGCGGTAGCATGTGCACCATAATGGTTAATCAAGCCAATAATCACCAAACCCGCTAAGGAAGTGGTGACCATTTGAATCCCTGTTGGAATACCGAGTTTTAAAATTAATTTACTCAGCTCAGCATCATGGCGAATATGTTGCAGCAATAGCCCATCAATTTTTAGTGGATGGTTTTTATAGTTTAGATAAATTGCTAAGAAAATCAGCACAGCGGCATAACCGATAATGGTTGCAATCGCAGGGGCAACAATACCTAAAGCTGGAAAACCAAAATAACCTTTCAGTAAAACGGGGGTTACGCCCAAACCAATCAAGCTGGTGAGGCTCAGTGCAATCAGTGGTGTCACACTATCACCGACCCCACGCAGAATCGACGTATAAATAATATAGACGAACAGTAAGGGGCTACCGACCAACATCCATTGCACATAAGGCAAGGACAGGTGCATCACTTTAGGATCGGTACCCAGCAACTCCAAAATATGTTTGGCGAAGATTAGACCCAAGACAGCAATAATGCTGCCGCCGATCAAGGTCATAAAGACGGTTGAGCCAATCACGGAACGGACTTTTTCTAGATTCTGCGCACCCCATGCCTGCCCAATCAGTACCGTGGAGCCTGCGGAAATTCCAATCACAAAAGCCAGTAAAAAGAACAGGATGGGGAAGAATACCGATACAGCGGCAATTGCATTTACCCCCATCATTTGCCCGACAAAGATGGTATTAATGGTTCCCGACAGGTTTTGTAAAATATTGGTGGCAATCAGCGGCACCAGAAACACAAAAAAGGTTTTCCAGAGATTCGGTTGCATGACCAAGGGTTGGCGTGGTGTCATTCAATTTCCTTCACGCTTCATCCTGAAACGATTGTATTTTTTTCAACATAACATGATCAATTGTGTTGAAGATGAGGGTTCAGTTTCTTTTTGTTGATCAACATTGTACGAGGATTTCACCTGCGCGTTGTAGTGTTTGATCGGTTTTGGCAAAGCAGAAGCGAATCAGACGTAATGAGGCTGGTGCTTGTTGATAGAACACCGAAATTGGAATGGCCACAATTTTATGTTGCTCTGCAAGGAATTGGCACATCTCAATATCATTAAGATCAGGGCGAATAGTGCTGTAATCCAGATTTTGAAAATAGGTGCCTTGAGATGGAATGAAGTCGAAACGTGAATCTTGAATTTGGGCATTGAACAAGTCACGTTTCGCCTGATAAAAGCTAGGCAATTCCTGAATATGTTCAGGGTGTTGTTGCATATAGTTGGCCAGTGCAATCTGGCATGGGGTGGTGCCACAGAAATTGGCAAATTGATAAATCTGGCGGAATAGACGCATGAGTTGTGGTGCAGCAACACAATAGCCGGTTTTCCAGCCTGTGACATGATAGGTTTTGCCGAAAGAACCAATTACGAAACTGCGTTCACGTAATTCTGGGAATTGCAGTGCACTATGGTGTTTGTGCCCATCAAAAATCAGATGTTCATAGACTTCATCGGAGAGCACCACGATATTTTTATCTTGAATCAAATCAATTAACTGACGCCAATCTTGTTCTGACCAAATTGCACCTGTTGGATTGTGTGGAGTGTTGACAATAATCATGCGAGTGTTGGCATTGATACTGTCTTTGACCTTTTGCCAATTCACCTGAAAACTTGGTGCATCTAAATGGATATGTACTGATTTTCCACCTGCTAACTGAATCGCAGGGGCATAGCTGTCATAGCTTGGATCGAAAATAATCACTTCATCGCCTGCATGGATACAGGCTTGAATGGCGCAGAAAATTGCAATAGTTGCGCCAGGGGTAATGGTGATTTCAGTGACTGGATCGAGTTGCAGTTGATCGCGTGCTAAGAATTGCGTCGCCAGTTGTTGTCTTAAGGCTAGTACACCATCACCCGCAGGATATTGGTTATAGCCTGAAAGTGTGGCTTGGCTAAGGGCTTCGAGCAATGCTGGTGGCGCAGGGAAATCGGGGAAACCTTGAGACAGGTTCAGGGCATTGAGTCGGTGTGCGAGTTCAGTCATGACACTAAAAATGGTGACGCCTTGGCTTGGGAGTTTTGACTGAAGTTGCAACATCGGATGTCCTTTTTAATATCTAATTTCTTTTTGACGATGACTCTGCACAGCCTCGTATGCTGTGAGAAATTATATGTAATTTGCATAGGCATGTTTTACTTTTCAAGGATGAAAAGTAACAAAAATCCTTTGTAGTGCTGACGACCCATCCTTGAGGCCGCAGCACTACGGGTGGCATCCATGCCGCCGTCACGATAGTTGATCCCGACTTAAATTGAGCTAGATAATTTTACGATTTGATTTATTTACAAAACATTTTCAACAATGGCACGAATCACACCGAGTGCTAAACCAATAAACGCACCGACAATCACACCGTTGACGCGGATCATATGCAAATCACCGCCAACTTCACTTTCGATTTTGGCAATCATTTCCCGAGAATCCCATTCATGAATGCGCTCACTGATATAACGAATGATCTTGTCGCTATATTGCTCACTGAAATTGGTGGCTAAACCCACCATTTTTTCATTCAGTACCTGACGGACTTTTTCATTCTGAATCAGGCTTTCACCGAGCTGTTGAATAGCGGCTTGTAAATTGGTGGCAATGCCTGAATCTTTCTGCATTAAATCGGTTTTAATTGCATCACATAAAATCGCCACAGCACCACTGATAAAGTTCAGTACTTGTGGGCTATCGAGCAAGGCATCTTTGCCACGATTTAAGCGTTGGCTGGCTTCACTGTCTGTTTCTGCTAATTCCAGCATCAAGTTATGCGTGGTGGCTTCAATATCCTGACGCCAAGGGTGGTCAGGATTAGCTAGCATCGATTCAACTTTTTCAATGAGTGAATCAATGGTACGTTGCTGTACATCAATGCCGATCCAGCTTGCGCCTTTAGCTAGTTTCCAAACACCGAGTTCTTGGAATAATTTACGTGATAAATCACGTGCTTCTTCAGGATGAGACACCATCCATTCATGTGCGAGATCCAGTCCACGCTGCAACACATCTTGATGGAAGTCATTTTCCAATACAGCACGCAGCATTTCACTGGCCAATTTATTGACTTTGGTACTTCTGACCCATTGCACACTGTTATTTTGCACAAAGTGGGCAATCTGATCTTGGCTGACAAATTCAAAAATTCTCGGCACAGTGTGTTGGATCATCTGTACCACATGCTGATTGTTCTTAGGATTAGCCAACCATTGACCTACCGCCAAACTGATATCGGCATTTTGTAAGCTACGTTCCACAATTTGTGGTGATAAGAAATTTTCCTGTACAAAGCGTCCCATTGATTCGGCAATACGCGCTTTATTCCGTGGAATAATTTCAGTGTGATCACGCAACAGTTTGGGCAGCGGCATTCTACCGAAAGGGTTGCGGAATAATACGGTGACCGCATACCAATCGGCTAAGCCACCGACTACACCAGCTTCTGCACCGAGCATAAAAATATGGATAAGCCATTTATATTCAGGGAGAAAATGTGCCGCGACCATTAAAGCGACCCATGACACCACTGCAATAATCAGTGCCATGGTGGCGAAGTATTTACTTCTCTGTAAGCTTGGGACGTGGATTTCTTCGACTGAACTCATTGAGCCATCCTTTTAATTTACTTTTTGTTTTGAGGTGGTGCAGGTGGCTGCAACACTTCTCCTGTTGGACTCAAGCCATATTTAGGCCCTAAGGATTGTAAAATCAGCTGTGCATCAAAGGCATCTGGTGATTGCTGCTGCGTCTTAAAGCACTCGATAGTATACGACACTTGAATTGGATCAATATTGACCACTTGTGGAGTATCGTAGAATGGATCCGGCCAAAAAGCAGGATGACGACGATAATAACCATAAGGATAATAAGATGGTGTCGGATAAATTACCGCCTGACGAGGTGTTTTATGACGGGCATTACTTGGATCATCCACCACACTAAAATAACGGAACCCATTTTTGACCGTGGTTTGCGCTGCTTTAAGTAGAGTGATTTCCTCAGCCGTACCATAACTCAAATTGTTATCTGCTTGGAAACCAACGCGGTAAGTTTTGTTATTTAACGGATAAGCGGTGAACTGACCGAGTTGGTCAAAGGTTCTGGGTTTGGAAGGAACCGTTGCACATCCTGCAAATGTCAATGCGACAAGGAGCGGGGTGCATATTAATAAAGCTTTCATATGCCATTCCTTTATTCAGTGTCGAGGGAGATCGACTTAAAAACTGCTATTGGGTTGAGTTAAAAATTCCAGTTCTTCAGTGCTTGAGCTACGGCCCAAAATTGCATTGCGATGCGGATAACGCCCAAAACGATCAATAATCACTTTATGCTTTTTTTCAAAGTTTAGGTTAATTTCATTGCCTAAACGTTGGAACAGTTTCAGTGCAAACTCATGTATGAGCTTAGATTCACTATGCATAAAAGGCATATATAAGAATGAACGCTGATCTGGACTGAGTTGTGCATCCAGTTGTAAGCTAATCGCCTCTTGCGACAGGGTCAAAGCTAAACTGTCATAGGCAAAGGCCTGTGCCTGATCTCGATATAAATTTCGTGAGAACTGATCGAGGACAATGATTTCAGCCAAACGGCCTTCAGGTGTTTGACGCCATGACCACAGCTCTGCCTGAGCTGCCTGATGATGAATATCTGCAAATGATGCGCGAATTTTCGCATCAAAATCATCACTTTTGGCAAACCAAAGTGCACGATGATCGGGGTCAAACCAAAAATTAAGAATGTCCTGCGCTTGCATGGGCGAGTATCCACTGGAAGATTTATTTTTCAATAAAATCACAATTTCAGCGTGTCTTATGTAACAAGATTGTGATAAAAATTGCCAAACTAAATCAGATGACTAGATCGTAATTGTCGTTATAATTGGCTGAGTCGAAGGGATTGGCATTTTCATTATGTCTGTAGAGTCGACGAAGTCGCTACCATGAATTTGGTCGACTGATCTTGAATAAGCGAGCATAGAATATGAATCAACCCAGCCTTACTTCCTCTGTGATACCAACTTGGGTAGATGCCTCGCTATTAAAGGGGATGTTACGCGGTATTGAGCGTGAAAGCCTACGCATGCAAAGCAATGGATTCTTATCACAACAAAATCACCCAATTGCTTTAGGTTCAGCACTCACACATCCGCATATCACCACCGATTATTCAGAAGCATTGATGGAGTTTATTACGACGCCACAAACGACTATTGCTGCCGCTTTAAATGAGTTGAGTGATATCCATAGTGTCGTGCATCAGCAGCTAGAAGAGGGTGAGAAGCTCTGGCCTTTATCGATGCCATGTATGCTGGATGATAACGAAGAAAATATTAAACTGGCGCAATATGGTAGTTCCAATATTGGCCGCTTTAAAACCTTATACCGTCGTGGTTTAGGCGTACGTTATGGTCGCCGTATGCAGACCATTTCAGGGGTTCATTATAATTTATCTTTTCCAGAACAACTGTTTGCTGTTTTGCAGCAGCATGAAAGCAATCCAGAGTTAAAACAGCTCAGCCTTCAAGATTATCGTAGTCACCGTTATTTTGGCTTGATCCGTAATTTTATTCGTCTGATTCCTTTGGTGATGTATATGTTGGGCGCGAGTCCATCGGTGTGCCGTTGCTTCCTGACGGGTCGACAGCATCATTTACAACCATTAGTCAAAGGCACTTTATATTTACCTGAAGCGACTGCATTGCGGATGGGGCGTTTGGGCTATCAAAACTCAGCACAAAAAGAGTTAGGAATTCATTATAACGACCTGCATGATTATCTCGATGGCTTACAAAAAGCTGTGCATACCCCATATCCAGAATTTACTCAGCTCGGTTTAAATGATGAACAGGGCGAGCCAATTCAGATTAATGATCATGTGCTACAGATTGAAAATGAATATTACAGTCTGGTGCGTCCGAAACAGGTCCCACAAGCAGGTGAAACACCGTCACAAGCCTTAAAAAATCGTGGCGTTGGTTATGTCGAATTGCGTGCTGTGGATGTGAATCCGTATAGTGCGATTGGAATTGATGAAATTTCGGCAGGCTTCCTTGAGAGTTTAGCCTTGTACTGCTTACTCAAAGACAGTCCAGATCTCTTTGCCGAAGAACAAGAGCAAATTGATCGTAACCAAACTGAAGTGGTGAATCGCGGTCGTGCGGCAGACGCCAAGATCGAAGAGGGAGATCGCTCGATTTCGTTGAAAGACTGGGCACAAAACCATTTAACTGCGATTCAAGCCTGTGCCAATATCCTCGATCAAATGGATGATACTCAGCTGTATCGTGATGCGATTCAGGTGATGCAACAACGCTTAGATCATGTCGAAAACACGCCTTCAGCCCATGTGATTGCAGATACCTTACAACATGGTGGCACATGGAATTTTGGTAGTGTTATGGCACAGCAACATATTGATCATTATGACCAGCATCCATTGAGTGAAGAACGCAAACACTATTTTGAACAATTGGCGCAAACTTCGTTGCAAAAACAGGCGCAACTTGAACAAGATAACGACATGAGTTTTGAACAATATCTTGCACAATATCGTTAAAATTTTAGAGGACTTCCCATGCGATGGAATTACCGCTTAGTTAGTGCATTGCTTGTACTGACCAGCATTATTGGTATCTCATTTGCGTTGTATTTAGAACATGTGCAGGGGTTGGATCCTTGTCCACTCTGTATTTTCCAACGCCTTGGCTTGATTGGAATGGGTTTAATTGCACTTGTCGCATTTATCCATAATCCAGTTTCAAATGGTTTCAAACGCTTTTATGCATTCTTGGCAACCTTATCCATTGGCTGGTCTGTTGGTGTTGCTGCACGCCATGTTTGGTTGCAAAGCTTACCGCCTGATAAAGTGCCGAGTTGTGGACCCGGTTTAGATTATTTGGTTGATGCTTTACCGATGAAAACAGTATTGCAAGAAGTACTTTCGGGTTCAGGTGAATGTGCCGCGGTTGATTGGACTTTCCTCGGACAATCATTGCCAGTTTGGTCTCTTGTTTATTTTAGTTTAATTTTATTGATTTGCTTATGGCAGCTGTTTAGAAACTATAGTATTTCTCTAAAATAATAGGACAGTTTTCATAATATTCATTTTAAAACCCGAAATATGAATTCATGTTTCGGGTTTTATTTTCTCAAGACTGGATTAGTTCATATTACACTAATCCAGAAAGTGGTCAGATAAAAATTATTAACGAGATACATTGATTTTAAAGGATTTATCATGCCATCTTCTTATAAAAAATATGCATATAATTTCGGCTTGGCAAGTTTGAGCCTCTTACTTTCTTCGTGCATGAATACTTTAGAAGGGAGTAGCGAGTCTAATCATCACAGCCAAACAAAAAGCACTCTCTCAACATCTATGAAGATAAAAAATGATGATGGATTTGATATTACTTCGCTTCCTTACAACTCAAATGCACATCTGAATTGTATTTTGTCGGCACAAAGACTGAATTGTGGTCCAATCAATTTAATCGATAGCACGAGTCTGATTAAAGTTTATAATTTTATTAACCCAGGTTATGTTGATTCAGTCATTTTTCCAAAAACAAGCGATGGTGTTCTATTAATTGCTTCACCTTTTTCAAGTGAAAGTGGGCACCTAGAAATCAATCTGACCTCTGTGAATAAGTCGGGTTCGGTTAAAAGCATTACTTTGGATGCATCTAAAAATATTGAAATTAATCAAAACTATGAGATTTTATACAAAGAAAATGAGAAAGATTTAAAACTGAAGTTAAATGAACAGGGTGACTTTGTTAAATAAAGATATTTATAGATTTTTGAGCTAGTTGCGGTCTTTGACTAAAAAAGCTCAGCTAGAACCTAACTGAGCTTTTATCGTTTAGGTCTCAACAATGCCTTCTAAATCATCAAAGGTATAGTTATGGGGTACATTGATCATATGGGTTTGTACACCAGCTTCAACTTTTTCTTTAGCATCAGGGTACAACCAGCGCGTAATCTGCTCAGCGACACTGGAGTGATACTGAATTTCAAAATGATTCAGCCCATAGAAAACTGCTTTATGGGTGTCTGGCAATTTCAACTGAAAACGTGGATTCTGGTGTTCACCTAAAGCACTCTTCACACTGACCAGATAATCCCCAATCACAGAAAGTGCTTTATTACGCAATTTCTCGAACTCTAAGGTTCCTGCGATCAAAAAGGTATTGATATGGGACGGTAGTGGTGCAGGTTTACGATTGTCGTCGGCAAAACCAATACGCGCATCATTATGTTCCCAGTCATCATCACGGACACTGCCGTAACGTAGATCGAGTATGCCGTTACTGCGAACATTCACCAACTGACCAAGTAAATTGATAAATGGGAATCCACCAAGTTTGTCTTGCAATACAAAACCAAAGCGTTCAAGTACTGCACCATGATGTGGCGAACCGATACAAACTAGATTCTCGACCATATGCACCCATTGATACAGATTTTGTTTGCCATAAAATAGAGCACTACGTGAAACCAAGCCGCCCATACTGTGCCCGATCAGGTCGATACTGGTGATACGGGGATTACGTTGCACCAAATCCTCTAGCGTATTGGCAAAACTACGGCCATTCGCTGAAATTCGGCGTCCAGTGTTGTAGTTCAAATATAGCATGGTGTTGTTATCACGTTGCGCGAGCAAACGCTCACCAATACCGCCATAACGATGATTAGACCAAGTCAAATGATTCATACATAAACCATGGGCAAGAATCACCACACGGCCTGTTAGTTCGCCTTGCTGTAAAGAACCGTAGTGATCATAAAGCACCATCGGCAAAGCCATTGGATTGTGTTGCTTTAAAAAGAAATCACCGAAAATTCCATTCAACGCACCGACCACAAAATGTAGGGTTGGCGTTAAAGGCTTGTCATGCAAAACTGGAAATTTTTCAATAATGCGACGTAAATTTGGCGCAAGAAAATGACTGCCATATTTTTGTAGGGCAACATAAGAAAACTGATAAAACTTTTGCAGTTGAGGGTGCTTTTGTAATTGTTTGGCTTTTTGTGCACTTAAACCGAGCGTTGTCCTTAATACCTCAGTTTGTACCACTTGGATCAGCTCATGTACGCCACTAAGGCTGGTACTGACCAGCTGTGCCAAACCTTCCAAAACATCTGCCTGACTCGGGGGCGTGCGATCCCACTTACAATAGGTTTCATGCAGAGGTGTTAAACTTGGCATATTGATTTCCCCATCCTTGATATATACCGAAGGTTTGAAGTGTTTTTTCTGAATATTGTTTAGATAAACTACAACAAACGCTTACATCTTATGTCTTTCATACGTAATTTTTTTAGAATACTGATGAACGGAGTACAGTATCGTTTTTTGTGTCAGACAATATCCAGCTTAAATGTAATTTATATTGTTATTTGTTTAACCATTAATCAAAATAATGTGATTTATTTCACTTTATGTCAAGTCATTGCCTATTTTGGTGCGTATGCAAATTATCTATCTACATGGTTTCCGAAGCAGTCCGATGTCGATAAAAGGACAGCAGTTGCAACAATATTGTGCACAGCATGAGGCGATACAAGTGCATTTACCTGATTTAAATCAGCCACCCGATCAAGTGCTAGAACAACTCTCTCAGCTTATCGAAAATTTAGCACAGGATAAAGTAGTTTTAGTGGGAAGCAGTCTCGGTGGTTTCTATGCGACATATCTTGTCGCAAAATATGGCTGTGCTGCTGTATTGATTAATCCTGCTATGCGACCATGGCAATTATTCGAAGATTTATTTGGGGTTGAACAAATCCCACTCAAAGTCACTGCATCATGGACACTTGATGCTAATCAACTGCAGCAATTACAATCGATTGCTGACACGAAGCTCGTTCATGCTGATAAAATTCTAGTGCTTTTGCAACAAGGCGACGAAGTTTTGGATTATCGTGAAGCTCAACGCTATTATAGTGCAGTTCATCCATCCTCATTGATTTTAACCGACGCAGATGGTAATCATGCAATGGATGATTTTGAAGAAAAATTACCTTTAGTTCTCGAATTTTTATCGGCAGCCATCCAATAAGGAAGTCAGACCAAGTGACACAATACACGGCACAATCTCTTGAAGTTCTTTCTGGTTTAGATCCAGTGCGTCGTCGACCGGGTATGTATACCGACACCTCACGTCCAAACCATTTGGCGCAAGAGGTGATTGATAATGCAGTCGATGAAGCGCTTGCAGGTCATGCCAACCAGATTTGTGTCACGGTCTATGAAGATGGTTCATTGTCGGTTGAAGATAATGGTCGTGGTATGCCAGTCGATATTCATCCTGAATATGGGCAAAGTGGTATCGAGATTATTTTGACCAAGTTACATGCGGGTGGCAAATTCAGTACCGATAACTATCAGTTCTCAGGTGGTTTGCATGGCGTTGGGATTTCGGTGGTCAATGCTTTGTCGACCCGTGTTGAAGTGGCCGTACAGCGTCAAGGTAATCTGTATCAAATGGCCTTTGAACAAGGCGAGCCAGTTGCACCTTTGTCGGTTTTAGAAGGTAAGGTCGCTAAGCGTGCGACAGGCACCACAGTACGTTTCTGGCCTGAAACCAAATATTTTGATAGCCCTAAATTTGCACTTAAGGCGCTAAAACATAATTTAAAAGCCAAGGCTGTTTTAGCTGCGGGCTTAAAAATAATTTATGACGATAAAATCAATAACGAAAAGATCGAATGGCAGTTCGAAAATGGTCTGGTCGACTATTTGATGGATGAACTGCAAGATCGAGACATCTTGCCAGATCCTGCTTTTGTCAGCAGTGGACAAGCAGACCGCGCAGCCTGTGAATTTGCGATTTGCTGGAATGTTGAAGGTGGCGAGCAAATTCAGGAAAGCTATGTCAACTTGATTCCAACCGCGCAAGGCGGTACCCATGTCAATGGTCTGCGTTCAGGTGTGACCGAGGCTTTACGTGAATTTTGTGAATTACGCAATTTGTTGCCGCGTAATATGAAGCTCTCTGCGGAAGATGTTTGGGATGGCGTAAACTTTATTCTATCGCTGAAATTCCAAGAGCCACAATTTTCTGGGCAAACCAAAGAACGTTTATCCAGTCGTGAAGCATCCAATATTGTACTGAACATTGCCAAAGATGCATTTGCCTTATGGTTAAACCAGCATGCCGAGATTGCGACGCAACTGGCGGAAATGGCGATTGCCAAAGCAGGACGTCGTTTAAAAGCAGCGAAAAAAGTTGAACGTAAGAAGATTGTTGCAGGCCCTGCGCTGCCTGGAAAACTGGCAGACTGTGTTGGTTTAACCCGTGAAGATAGTGAGCTGTTTATTGTCGAAGGGGATTCTGCGGGCGGTAGTGCCAAACAGGCACGTGACAAGAATTTCCAAGCGATTATGCCGATTCGTGGAAAAATCCTGAATACTTGGGAAGTCTCTTCAGACGAAGTGTTGGCGTCTCAAGAAGTGCATGATATTGCCATCGCAATTGGAGTCGATCCAGGCAGTGATGATCTGTCTGAATTGCGTTATGGCAAGATCTGTATCCTTGCCGATGCGGATTCGGATGGTCTACATATCGCAACTTTATTATGCGCTTTATTCGTAAAACATTTCCCGACTTTGGTTGAGGAAGGGCATCTGTTCGTCGCTATGCCACCACTTTATCGTATCGATATTGGTAAAGAGGTGTACTATGCCTTGGATGATGATGAGCTTGAAAGTATCCTGAAAAAAGTTAAAGGCAATAAAAATCCTCAGATCACCCGATTTAAAGGTTTGGGCGAGATGAACGCCAGCCAGTTGCGTGAAACCACAATGGACCCGAATACGCGTCGTTTGGTGCAATTGGACTTGGATGATGCACATTTAACCGCAGGGTTATTGGATAAATTACTTGCGAAAAAGCGTTCAGCAGATCGTAAACACTGGTTAGAACAAAAGGGTAATTTGGCAGATATTACGGTTTAAGCCCTTTGTCTCATTATCGGATTAAAGCCAAGCACTAGCTTGGCTTTTTCTTTTGTTGAACTTTTAATATCCGAGCTGAACAAATTTGCATCATTTTAGGTCGTTGCGTATTTTTTGTATGCAATGTTGTATACAAGATGAAAGAATTAAGACTTAAATTTTATTTAAATTAATTAAAAACAATATCTTATTGTGTTGGCACAGAAATTGAATAACTCCACCCAGTAAAAATCACAATTATTGATGGGTGGAGAAACAAGATGCAAAACAATTTGATGTCGATGTCAGTGCTCATGGCAGCCATGATGGGGATCGGTCTAGTTGGCTGTTCAAAACCAGCAGAAAAAACAGAACAGACCAAAACAGAAGCCAAAACTGCACCCGCAGCCGGCGGTGATACCATTAAAGTGGGGATTCTACATTCGCTTTCAGGCACCATGGCGATTTCTGAAACCTCACTGAAAGACACTGCCTTGATGACCATTAATGAGATCAATGCCAATGGTGGAGTACTGGGTAAAAAATTAGAACCTGTGATTGTTGACCCTGCATCGGATTGGCCATTATTTGCAGAAAAAGCCCGTCAGTTGATTACCCAAGATAAAGTAGCTGTTATTTTTGGCTGTTGGACATCCGTTTCGCGTAAGTCAGTTTTGCCTGTGGTGGAAGAGCTAAATGGCTTATTGTTCTATCCAGTGCAATATGAAGGTCAGGAACAGTCTAAAAATATCTTCTACACGGGTGCAGCACCAAATCAACAAGCGATTCCTGCGGTTGAATATCTGATGGGGGATGAAGGCGGTAAAGCAGAACGTTTTGTGTTACTCGGTACAGATTATGTCTATCCACGTACTACCAATAAAATTCTTCGTGCTTTCTTGAAGTCGAAAGGCGTGGCTGATGCCGACATCATGGAAGAATACACGCCATTTGGTCACAGCAATTATCAAACCATTGTTTCTAATATTAAGAAGTTCTCTGCAGGTAAAAAGACTGCGGTGATCTCGACCATCAATGGCGACTCCAATGTGCCGTTCTATCGTGAGCTAGGTAACCAAGGCATCAAAGCATCGGATATTCCTGTGATGGCGTTCTCTGTTGGTGAGGAAGAATTACGTGGGATCGATACCAAACCATTGGTGGGTCATCTAGCGGCATGGAATTACTTCATGTCAGTGAAAAATCCTAAAAACACTGAGTTTGTGAATAAATTCAAACAATATGCGGTGGAATACAAACTTCCAAATGCTGACAAAGTGGTGACCAATGATCCGATGGAAGCAACCTATGTCGGTATCAATATGTGGAAGCAAGCGGTTGAGAAAGCTGGCTCTACAGAAGTCGACAAAGTCCGTGATGCGATGGCAGGTCAGACTTTTGCTGCGCCATCAGGCTATACCTTAAAAATGGATGAAACTAATCACCATCTACATAAACCAGTGATGATTGGACAGATCCGTGGCGATGGCCAATTCGACGTGGTCTATAAAACACCACAAACGATCAAGGCGGAGCCTTGGAGTCCGTATATCCCGAAATAAGTGACTTTTAGCCTGCTGTATTCACAGCAGGCTTTTCTATTCTGATTTTTTGTTTGATCTATTTAAAACCGTAATAATAAGGGGAGTTCTATGGCGAAACACTATGTTTTGGCACTGCTCTGCATCATGGCACAGATGATTTTTAGTCCAGCATGGGCAGAAGCCACATCCGCAACGTCTACAGCTTCTCAAGATGCCATTCAGACCTTTGTGAAGTCCGATTTTGCGACGCGTCGTGCCATGCTCAATCAATGGCCTGCCAGTATTGAACAACTGGATCAGTTGGTGGCATATAT
The DNA here is from genome assembly GCF_008980925.1 of Acinetobacter sp. TUM15071. Taxonomy (NCBI): domain Bacteria; kingdom Pseudomonadati; phylum Pseudomonadota; class Gammaproteobacteria; order Moraxellales; family Moraxellaceae; genus Acinetobacter; species Acinetobacter sp. TUM15071. The sequence goes on from NZ_BKGB01000004.1 coordinate 94,313, forward strand.
TGATCAAAATGAACTTTATACCGATAGCGCAGGCAATACCTATTTGCTGAAAAATGATGACAAGCTGTTCAGCTATCCTGAGCAGCAAGCATTGGAACAATGGCCAGCCGATCTATCTCAAGTGACTTTGGTGAATACCTTACGCAAGGCGCTGAATTTTGGTCAAGCCAAGGCCAAACTCAATTCTACCGATGCCTCACAACGTTTAGCTGCAGTTGATATTTTAGAAAATAATTTGGCTGAACTTGATGTGGCGATGGTGAAGCAGCTTTATTTGAATGAAAAAAATGATCAGGTTAAAGCACGTTTAGCACAGCTCAAAGCTCGTTTGGACTTTAACAGTGCTGATGAGTTTACCAAGCTTGAAGCAGTCAAAGTCTTGGCAGATTCAAATCGTCCTGATGTATTCGCCTTAATTAACCAAACTTTAGAACAACCACAAAGCAATCCTGCATTAAAGGCAGCGTTGTTGGATGCACACAATAAAATTAAAACCCGCCTACAAATCAGTGAATGGTCAGGCCATGTCTTTTCAGGCTTAAGTACGGCCAGCATTTTGCTGCTTGCAGCACTTGGCTTAGCCATTACCTATGGTCTGCTTGGGGTAATTAACATGGCACATGGTGAGCTCATCATGATTGGTGCCTATACCACCTATGTAATCCAGAGTTTTTTTAAAACCCATTTTGCTGGATTAGTCGATTGGTATTTGTTGGCTGCGATTCCTGCGGCATTTCTGGTGAGTGCCTTGATTGGTATGTTGATTGAACGCACCGTGATTCGTCCGCTATATGGTCGTCAATTGGAGACTTTACTTGCGACCTTTGGAGTGAGTCTGATCTTAATGCAATTGGTACGTATGGTGTTTGGTGCGCAAAATGTCGAGGTTTCTAACGTGGCATGGCTGAGTGGTGGTATCGCGGTGACGCCAAGCTTAATGCTGCCTTATAACCGTATTGCGATTATTGGTTTTACCATCGCAGTGTTATTGCTGTTGCTGTTCTTACTCAATAAAACCCGTTTTGGTTTATTTGTACGTGCGGTGACACAAAACCGTCAAATGGCCCGCGCTGTTGGTATCCGTTCTGCACGGGTTGACATGATGGCTTTTGGTCTGGGTTCAGGCTTGGCGGGTTTGGCTGGTTGTGCCTTGGCACAGGTTGGTAATGTTGGACCTGACCTTGGACAAAACTACATTATCGATGCCTTCCTTGTGGTCGTTGTGGGTGGTGTCGGTCAAGTTTGGGGGGCGGTATTGGCGGCACTCGGACTGGGGATTAGCGGTACAGTTTTAGAGATTGGTTTAGGCGCAGTGCTTGCAAAAATTATTCTCTTGGTTCTTGTGATTTTGTTTATCCAAAAGCGTCCACAAGGTTTGTTTGCCATCAAAGGCCGTTTTGTGGAGTAAGCCAATGAAAATCACTTCCTTATTTGCCGACAAGCCCTATAGCGCGGTAGCGATTGCACTGTGTTTTGGCGTGTTATTGCTGTTGCCGTGGCTACACTTGTTGTCTCCTGACTCGGCCTTTTACCTATCTGCTTACTGGATCACCTTGATTGGCAAGATCATGTGTTTGGCTTTGGTGGCTCTTGCACTGGATCTGGTCTGGGGCTATGCCGGGATTCTAAGCTTGGGACATGGTTTGTATTTTGCCTTGGGCGGTTATGCCTTTGGCATGTATCTCATGCGCCAATCCGCAGGTGACGGACTGCCTGATTTTATGCGTTTCCTGAGTTGGACTGAGTTGCCTTGGTATTGGATCGGTACCGAGCACATTGCTTGGGCGCTGGCACTGGTGGTGCTGGTACCAGGTTTGATCGCGTTTATTTTTGGATTCTTCGCCTTTCGTTCCAAAATCAAAGGCGTGTATTTCTCCATTATTACCCAAGCCATGACTTTTGCCACCGCATTACTGTTCTTCCGTAATGAAACAGGCTTTGGTGGCAACAATGGTTTTACAGGCTTTAAAACTATTTTGGGTTTTGACATTACCTCTGCACCAATGCGCGCAACGCTGTGCTTTGTGACTGCGTTAATGTTGATGTTGTGTTTCCTTGGTCTGCGCCAACTGATGAATCGTCCTTATGGTCGTGTGTTGGGTGCGATTCGTGACAGTGAAAATCGCTTGCAATATCTCGGTTATCGTACGCTGTGGTACAAGCTGTCGGCATGGGTATTGTCCGCGGTGATTGCAGGCATCGCGGGGGCGTTGTATGTGCCGCAGGCTGGTATTATCAACCCAAGTGAAATGAACCCAGTCAACTCAATTGAAATGGCGGTGTGGGTGGCTGCGGGTGGACGTGGCACTTTGATTGGCCCGATTTTAGGGGCTGGTTTAATTAATGCAGTGAAAACCTATTTCACTGTGGCTGCGCCAGAAGCATGGTTATTGATTTTGGGCGCACTGTTTATCGTGGTGACCTTATTCTTGCCAAAAGGTGTGATTGGTTTATTTGACCGTTTTAAAAAGGAGCGTGATTAAATGAGTGATGTATTAATAGACTCAGCTCAACATGGCGGTCAACTGGGCGAGGGCTATGGTCGTGCCAAGCCGCAAGGTGCGGATTTTAGCCACGGTATTGCCTTATATCTGGAAAAAGTCAGTGTCTGGTTTGACTCATTTCGAGCCCTCAATGATTTGTCGTTGTACATTGCCGAGGGTGAATTACGCTGCATCATCGGGCCGAATGGCGCAGGAAAAACCACCTTGATGGATGTGATTACTGGTAAAACGCGTCCAACCACAGGTACGGCATTTTTTGGGCAAAACTATGATCTTGCCAAAATGAGTACCGAGCAAATTGCCGAAGCGGGCATCGGTCGAAAATTCCAAAAACCAACGGTGTTTGAAAATTTTACAGTCATGGAAAATCTACTGTTGGCAGCACCACGAGATAAACGGGTGAAGAAAAGCTTCTTTTCTCGTTTAGACCCAGAAGCGCAATTGGCTTTGGATGAAAGTCTGGAACAGATTCGTTTAAAGGAGTTTGTACACAAGCCAGCAGGTCTGCTGTCACATGGACAAAAACAGTGGTTGGAAATCGGCATGTTGCTGATGCAACGGCCGAAGTTGATTTTATTGGATGAGCCTGTCGCAGGTATGACCGATGCTGAAACCGAGCGCACGGCTGAACTGTGTCTGGAACTGAAAAAAAATCACACCCTTGTGGTGGTGGAACATGACATGAGCTTTATTGATACCATCAGTGAAAAAGTCACGGTATTGGCGCAGGGGGCGATTTTGGCAGAAGGCACATTGGCAGAGGTTCAGGCCAATGAAGATGTGATCGAAAAATATTTGGGACGCTAGGAGAGGCACATGTTAGAAGTGAAACAAATTAATCAATTCTATGGTGGCAGTCATATTCTGCGTGATGTGTCTTTTAACGCGCCTGTGGGTGAGTGTAGTGTGGTGCTAGGCCGTAATGGCGTAGGCAAAACCACCTTGTTGAAATGCCTGATGGGGATTCTGCCGATTAAGTCAGGGCAGATTTTGTTAGATGGCAAAGACATCGCCAAGATGTCCCCTGAGCAACGGGTACGTGCAGGTTTGGCCTATGTGCCGCAAGGTCGCGATATCTTTTCAACTTTAACGGTAGAAGAAAATATTTTAATTGGCATGGCTAAATTTTCGGGTGCCAAGACGCGTAAGGTGCCAAGCCATTTATATGAAATTTTCCCTGTACTCGATGAAATGAAACATCGCCGTGGCGGAGATTTATCGGGTGGCCAGCAACAGCAGCTTGCGATTGCTAGAGCGTTGGCTTCGGAGCCGAGTGTTTTGATTTTAGATGAACCGACCGAAGGGATTCAGCCTTCAATTATTAAAGATATTGGTCGGGTGATTCGTAAATTGGCGGATCAAGGTGAGATGGCGATTATTTTGGTCGAGCAGTTTTATGATTTTGCTGAAGAGTTGGCGGATGCGTATACCGTGATGGCGCGTGGGCAGGTGATTGCACAGGGGCGGGGGGAGGATATGCCTGAGAAGGGGATTCGGGAGTTGGTGGCGATTTAGTATTTCTTGGCTAACAGTTACTTTATCCTTGTTCTAAGGAATGTATCTTTATGATGGACCTTACTTTTGAGAGATCAAAAGTAAGCAAAAATCTTTTGTTCGACTGACGTTACATCCTGAGCAATTCCAAAGCATGGCTTTGGAAGCAGCGCAAGGCAGTCGAACATGGCGACATCCATGTCGCCTATCACGATAGTGAACGTTGGGAAAATGCAATTTAGAACATTAAATGGTTAGCCTAGATTTATTTGTCTTCAACCTTATAAAATGTTCCGCCTGCATAGACATTGTGTCCAAAGCCACATGAGGACTCGCCATTGTGCTGTTCAACCTCAATTTTTTGACCTAGATTTGCATCATTGGCAAATTGAAGTTTGATCTGACAGTCCTCATAGCGATAGCTGGCTTGTTTTGACTTGATTGGCATGCTGGTTTCAAACTGTCCCATATTGGGTCCATAGATCAAACCGCGTAGGCCAAAGTAATAGCCATCAAATGCAATCGCATATTTATTCTGCTTTTTACTGACCTTGATGTAATCCCATTGCCCAAAACCATTGGCGCGGACATAAGTCCCTTGTAGATCGGAAGGTAGTTTTGGCTTGGGCAATTGTTTTAAGTTGTATTGACTGGTTTTCGAGTCTTTATCTCTGAGAAACCAAACTCTGGCCCATTGCGGTTTGCCGAGTTTGGCGTAGCTTAACCCCACATTATTGTTGGCGATTTCGATGTCTCGGTCACTGACCTGAATGCCGCTTTCATCTGCATTGGCCTGACAGAAATGTGCCCATGCGGCTTGGTCTTGAAATTGCTTGGCTGCTTTGAGATATTGCTTTTGATCGTAGAACTTTTTACCTGCTTGTGCATATTGTTTTACTTTGGCACAGCCCTGTTGCAATTCTTGCTCGAAGGAAAGTTCTGCAAAGCTCGCGCTTGAAGCGATTGCGATGGAAAGACACAGACCGAGTTGAGATGTTTTAATCATTTTGGCTATTTTTGAAATCAAGTATTGCTTTCATTCTAAGCCACAATTCAGCCGTAAGACAGTAGGGTAAAAGTGAGGTTTTTATTGAGATTCTGTGAGTTGCAGTTGCATCCAGACCAAATCTCGCCATGTGCCAAACTTTTGTCCCACTTGTGGCATATAACCTGTTTGCACGAAGCTCAATTGTTCATGTAGCACAATGGATCCCTTATTCTCACTATCAATCGCGGCAACCATGATGTGCATGTTTTGCTGTTTGGCAAGATGAATCAATTGCTGCATCAGGGCTTTGCCCAGCCCTTGGCGAGCATAGCTGGGATCTACAAAAACAGAATGTTCAATGCTTTGGCGATAACCACTGATGGTTCGAAATGCAGTGTAATAGGCATAACCAGCGACTTGATGGCTATTCAAGTCTTCAACCACGATCATGGGGAAGTGCTGTTGCTGCATGCCGTGAAAACGTTGCTGATAATCTGCTAAGGGAACCGCCTGATCATTCCAGTTGGCTGTGCCATTTAAAATCTCGTGATTATAGATCGCGAGGATTTGTTCTAGGTCATCTGTTGTGGCAAAACGCATGTGGAAATGTGCAGCTAAGGTAGATGGGGCAAGTGCAATATTTTCAACCATAAGCAAAGGTCATCAAATTAGACAAAATAAACAGGTATGATGTGGATAGAGCAAAAGGTCAGCTCACATTTATATTCGATGATACAAACAAAAACAGCAAGGAAATCCTTGCTGTTTTTTCACATTCTAAAAGGCTTAGAAGTGGTATTTGATCAAAGCGCTGACGTTGTTTTCGTCACGGTTTTTCATACCAAATTTGTTATTCCAAACAGAATGCTCAACACCTAAATAAAGGCGAGTATCAGGTGAAATGTGTTTACCCAAGTTCCACTTGTATTGTGTGGTCCAGTTGAGTTCACTTGCGTGATCTTTTTCACCTGTAGACCAGTCAAGGAAACCATCCACCAAGAAATCTTCGTTTGATACTTTAAATGGCAAAGCATAAGCAATGGTCATTTGATAGTCATCAGCCGTATTTTCATTGTTGGCGCGGTAGAAGTTCACATTCGCATATTGGAAATATGGAATGGCAAGATCAAAACCTACACCATACAAGAAGTTGTCAAAGCTAGCGAAGTCATCATTGTTGCTTTCCCAAGTGGTTGAGATCAACACATCTTTAATTGGACCAAACGCAAGTTTCTGACCTGAAATTTCACCCAAGCTTAAACGTGGAGAAAGTTCGAAATAGGTGCTTTTATGGTCATCGCTGCCACGCATACGGTCCATAAAGAAAAATACATCGGCATATTTGACTTTTGCTGCATATTCAACCGTTACAGTTGTTTGTTTTTCATCAACAACTTCGTAGTTTTCACCATACAAACCCGTCAAGCTGAAATCTTGCCAAATCGGCTTCGCCTGAGCGAAAGCTGCTGTAGATACCAATAAACATGTTGCTGCAAGTTGCTTCAATTGCATTTAAAAAATCTCCCCCCAAAAGGCGTGTAAAGGATACAAGGTATTAAGCAAAAATAAAGCCAAATTTGACCAAATGAACAAAAGAATTGTATATAGCAGGCCAAAATAAAATGGCCCCTAAAGTTAAAAATATTTTTGTTTTAAGTTTTAATGAAAATGTCAAAAATCAGCTTGCATATTTTCGAGGAAAGACAGATATTGGAATTATAGAAGATCTTCTTACATACTGAAAAGCAACAGATGCAAAGCGAGGAGACAACAAGCATTTACATAATCAAAATATACAACTGCACTGAATGACTGCAAGCTCAAAGTGTGCAAAGAAAAAAGTTTTGTAGCACCGTCTCACAGAAAAGAGAGGAAGATATTTATGAATATTGAAATCCGTACAGATAAAAACATTCAAGGTAGTGAACGCTTAAACAGTTATGTTCGTGCAGAACTTACACAAGAATTCCAACGTTATAGCGAGCGTATTACACATTTTTCGGTTCATATTAGTGATGAAAACGGGGATAAAACGGGCGATCATGACAAACGTTGTATGATTGAAGCTCGCCCAGCAGGAATGAAACCTGTCGCAGTGACACATAAAGCAGCAAATATTGATAACTCGATTCATGGTGCGATTGATAAATTGAAACGTAGTCTGGAGCATCTTTATGAGAAAAAAGAGCACCATCGTGGTGGTTTACCCGAATATGTTGATGTCGATGATGACGTAAAAGTGGATGATGAAGCATAGCCACAAACCTAAAGAAAAAGCCCAATTGTTGGGCTTTTTTTATGCCTGTATCAAATTTCTACATGATTTTTTAGATGGTTTTATAAAATCCTGTCAGGATATTCGGCATAATAGAGCCATTAAAAAATATTGTGAGAACTGGTCATGTTAAATAAGCAACAGCAGGCCTTGGTGCAAGCCATACAACAACTCGATTTGGACCAAGTGCAATCTTTACTTGCTGAAGGACTCGACCCGAATTTTATTGACCCTGAGCAAGGACCGCCTGTATCGGTGGTTTGCGATGGTTTATTCGCTTGGTGGGAACAAATTTGTGAAGCTTATGAAGCAGGCAAGCCTTTCACTGAAGAAGAAAAGCAACAACAGCTCAAAGTTTATATCGATATTTTAGAAGCTTTGATTCAAGCCAAAGCAAATTTACATTTATGGGATTCAGAAGAGTTCTATGGTCCGCTTTGGGATGCGGCGAGTTCTGCTTGCGTGCCTGTAGTACAACGCTTACTTGATGAAAAAGTAGATCCAAATACCCGTGATGAAGAAGGTTTAACCGTTTTATCATCTATTAGCCAGCTTTTCTTTGACTGTGAATTTGATGAAATTGACTGGTCAGAATCCTTGCCAGAAGAACGTGCAACACTGGAATTGTTACGTCAGCATGGTGCAAAAATGTCAAAAGAGCTAGGTGCATAAACCAAGCCATTAGAAATAGAACGAGGAATAGAATGAAAACATTGCAAACATTGAGCTTAATTGCTGCATCAATGATAACCACGAGTGCTTTCGCGGCTGATTTTTCCTTTGACCGCCCAGGCGCGGGTATGGGCACAGGGATCACACCTGTTGGAAAGTTAGCATGGGAGCAAAGTCTACCAAGCGTGAGCTACCAAGAAGGCAAAGTTGATGGTGTCAAAGACAAGACCTTGACGCTGAATGGTGACATGTTATTGCGTACTGGTTTGGCCGATGGACTGGAATTACAATTGGGCTGGCAAGGTCCAGTATGGCAGCAATACAAACGTGCAGGCACTAAAAAAGAAAGTAATGGTCTAGGCGATGTGAGCATTGGTTTGAAAAAAGCCATTGATCTAAAAGATGATCGTTTATCAATGGCATTGTTGGCTGAAGCGATTATTGCAACGGGTAATGATGAATTCACCAATCATGATGATATTTATAGTCTCACTTCAGCTGTTGCTTATGAATTTAGTGATTTGATCGGTACGTCGATCACCATGCGTTATGAAGCACAGAACAGTGACTGGGCAGTGACTGCCATTCCAACGATTGATTATAAAATTGCAGGAAAATTATCAGGCTATTCAGAGTTTGTTTATCGTAAAGCAGAGAGCCAAGACTATGAGTATGGTCTCGGTACAGGCCTGATTTATGCCTTGAATAATCGCACGCAATTAGATGCAAGCATTGGCGTTGATCTCAATGGTGATCAAAAAAGTTATAACGGTGGCTTTGGCGTATCGGTTTTATTCTAACAATAATGAATGCTCCTGAATTCTCTTAAATTTACTTCTGCATAAGTGGGAGGGAGGCTCAGGAGAGTGATAGTGAGATAATCATGAAAATGTCTGTTCAGGCTGGGAAATCTTTCCCGCTGATGAGTTACTTTCTTGGGACTTTATTGCTGTTATGTGGGTCTTTGACTTACGCCCAAGAGAATTCATCCGCACCATTGCTTAGTCCTGAACAGGCTTTTGCATTTACGGTTGAATCGACTGCACAGAATCAGGCACGTTTGCATTGGTCGATCCAGCCAAATTATTATCTCTATCAGCATAAGTTTGAAGTGCAGCAGGGCAATCAGCCCGTCGCACTAACTTTACCGAAAGCGGTAGAGCAGTATGATGAGAACTATGGTCACAGCCAAGTTTATTATCAACAAGCTGAATTTAGTATTCCAACTCAAGCCTCGCAGCATTATCGTGTCACTTGGCAGGGCTGCGCCAAAGACCGAATTTGTTATCCTCCACAAAATATTGAATTTCAGACCGATGCAGATGGTCTGGTCAGTGCTCAGAATGTCAGTGCAAACTCACAAAAAAGCTTTTTGGATGTGGCGCGTTCATCCAACACCTTAAATGCTCAAATGGCAGCAAGTGATGAAGTACAAACTGAGCCTACAGCAAAAACGACAAATTCAAATAATTCAGGTGTAATGGCACAAGACCAAAAATGGTCAAGTGCACTCGAACAGCATTCCTTGGCTTATAGCATTTTATTGTTCTTGGGTTTAGGGATATTACTGGCATTTACGCCGTGTTCCTTACCGATGTTACCCATTCTGACCTCATTGATTGTGCGTGACAATAAAGGTGTTAAAGCTTGGTCGATTGCACTGACTTTTGTCGTGAGTATGGCTTTGGTCTATGCAGTATTAGGTCTAATTGCTTCAGCGGCCGGATTGAATTTCCAACGCTGGTTACAACAACCCGCGACACTGATTGCATTTAGCTTATTGTTCGTACTGTTTGCCCTCAATCTATTTGGCCTGTTCGAGTTGAAATTACCACAGAACTGGGTCAATCGACTGGATCAACTGCAGTCCAATCAAAAAGGCGGTACTTTGGTCGGTGCTGGTGTTATGGGCATGATCTCTGCACTGTTGGTCGGGCCATGTATGACCGCACCTTTGGCTGGGGTATTACTGTTTATTTCGCAAACACAGAGTCAATGGCAAGGTGGGTTGTTACTGTTTACACTGGGTTTCGGCATGGGCATTCCATTGCTGTTGGCCAGTGTTTTGGGGGCAAAAGCTTTACCCAAAGCAGGTGACTGGATGAACCAAATCAAGGTGATTTTTGCCTTTTTAATGCTGGCATTGAGCATTTACTTTATCCGTCCTTTGCTGCCAGAGTTAGCGATTCAAATTCTCAGCTTAATTCTGGGTTTAGCCTTTATTATTTATGCAGCGTATCGCTTGTTTTGGCAGAAAAGTAAGCTGCAATGGTTATATGCACTGTTACTGATCTTAGCGATTCCAGCATTGACCTTTAATCAATATCAGCATTTTCAAAGTCTCAGTTCAGTCCAGGCAGATAAATTGGCCGAATGGCATGTAGCAAGAACAGCAGATGAATTTCAGCAGATTTTAGCCAATGCACCCAAAGACCGTGGCATTGTGATTGATGTCTATGCGGATTGGTGTGTGGCTTGTCAGCCGATTGAGCATCGTATTTTAAAAGATGCCGAAGTCCAGCAGGCTTTATCAGGTTATTATTTAATTAAAATGGATTTAAGCCATTATGATGCGTCACACCAAGCATTGTTAGCACAGTGGGATATTTTAGGACCACCGACTTATTTGTTCCTAGATCAGCAACAACAAGAAATTCGCTCGCTACGCTTAACGGGTGCATTCCAAAAAGCTGAGCTATTACAACAATTGGCTTTATTTAAAGGGAAACAATAACAATGTATCAACTCTTTATTGGCAATAAAAATTATTCCACGTGGTCGATGCGTCCATGGATTTTACTTACACAAGCGGGGATTTCCTTTCAGGAACAGCTTATTCAGTTTGATAGCTTTGAACCGGAAAGTGAATTTAAAACAGAGATTCTAAAACTTAATCCAACGGGTAAAGTCCCTGCACTTGTGAATGGTGATTTGGTGGTCTGGGATAGCTTGGCGATTTGTGAATATATTGCCGAACAGCATCCTGAACTGAGGTTGTGGCCAGAAGAGAAGACATTACGTGCCAGAGCACGTTGTATTAGTGCAGAAATGCACAGTGGCTTTCAAAGCTTACGAAATCTTTGCCCCATGAATGTGGAAGCGGATTTGGCCCATATTGGCAAGCAACTCTGGGCAGAGCATGTACAGTTACGTGCCGAAGTTGCTCGAATTGATCAGATCTGGTCAGAACGTCCGAGTGAAGACAGTTTTTTATGTGGTGAATTTAGTATTGCGGATGCGTTCTATGCACCCGTGGTAATGCGCTTCGAATGTTTTAAGCTACCGCTGTCAGTATCAGGCCAAGCCTATGCACAAAAGATCTTGTCTTTGGCATCGGTACAGCAATGGATTACCGAAGCTAGACAAGAGCAGATGTTCGTACCTTTTGATGAGCCTTATCGTCAACATCGCGAAGAGTTTTTGAAAGATTAATCAATATTGCAATGAAGGCATATTGTGCCTTCATTGTTCTAACTCGCAGTAAGTTCGGTAAAAATTTTAACTTGATTACGTCCCGCAGCTTTGACCGCATACAGTGCCTGATCTGCTTGGCTAATGATGAGATGCGGTTCATCGGCACTGAGTGAGCTACTGATTCCAAAACTGGCACTTACTACAAACTCTTGCTTATCTTCGCTAATAAACTGTAGTTGTGATACCGCTAGGCGGCAGCGTTCAGCTACATTCCTTGCTTGTACTGTGGTGGTGTTGGGAAGTAATAAAATAAATTCTTCACCACCAAAACGACCAATAATATCTTGGTCACGTAAATTTTTTGCCAAGCATTTTGCCACAGTGACCAACACTTGATCACCCATGCTATGCCCAAAATGATCATTAATACTTTTAAAATGATCGAGATCAAGCAGAACAATCGAATAAAGCGGGTCTGGTTGCTGATGTAACTTTTCTAAGTGACTGCCGATACTGCGTCGATTCAGCACATTGGTCAGTGGATCCAGTCGACTCAGGATTTGAATGGTCATCTCCCGAGTCCGCCATTGCGTCAGCAGAATTTCAAACAGAAATAAACAGGCCAACATGATCGGCAATAAGAAAAACATCATACTGCCGACCCAAAATGGGTGCATCGATACTTCATTCAGCCGCTGCATATTAAACAATGGTGCATAAGTCAGTACCCCAACCATACTGAGGTAGTTGCATAGCAATAAGGCAAATGTTGCAGGAATGAGTGCGCAGTAGACCATCCTACGGTCAAACAGCACCAAACCTACACCGACTACGCTGACATAACCCACCATAGTAGCAGGACTGAAACTTCCAACCAAATAGCTGTTATGACACAGCATTGCAGTAAAAACCTGAACGCTCAGAATGGGCAAAATACTTTGTGCCCAAAGCTGTTCTCTAAATAGGTGACAAGGGATAATCAGCAATAATAAAACGACCAGCATGATCAAACTGGTCCATAGTTGTGAACGTACCAGATTCAAGTGCACCCATTGATTGTACTGTGGGTTGATTAAGACAAAAATATCCCAGCTGATCCAAAACAGATTCATAAATGCCGCAAGGATCAGCAATAAAATACTTTTTTTGAGTATGGTCCAATTGACTACAATGTGATGTTCCCAAGAAAGCCTAAAGCCCCATCCTGTTGTGTCAGTTGACCTATTAAAACGAATCTTCACCATTGGCATGCATCCTTTTATGCAATGAGATTCCTAGGAACTGTATATCTGTCGTCAAAATATTGAGGAACGATAATTAAAATAACAATAGCATCTTTAGAATGAGAAAAAAGTCTAGTTCTGGGCTTTTGAGTGCAAAATAGGACGGGAAAAATTCTTTGAAAAATCAGCTGTTATCTGAATATCCAATCAATTTTATTTTATGATGACAAAAGTGAATTAAGAATGACAATGGTCAGACATAGCTGACCATTTTTTACACGATTTTATTTTGCTTAGTCACGATCGAGCGCATGTGCAAATTCAGCAATATCTGCTAATGCTTGTTTGGCTTCAGGGAACCAAGCGTTAAACATTTGGAAGTTATGCCACATACCGGTATACAGTTTGAACTGAACTTTGACATCAGCCTGTTCTGCTTTTTCTCTAAAGCGTTTTGAGTCATCCAGTAAAATTTCTTTCGAACCCACTTGCACCAAAGTTGGTGGTAGCCCTTTTAAATCATCAAACAAGGGTGAAACACGTGGATCATCGGCTTGAATATTATCGGTCAGATAATGATTGATACCTGCCTGTAAGGCCTCAATCGACAATAAGGCATCATGTTTTTGATTAAAGCGTAGTGATTCACTGGTTAAGGTGAGATCAAGATAAGGCGACATCAGAATCAAGCCACTTGGCATCAGTTCAGGCTGTTGTTTGAGACGTAAACACAGCGCCAAGGCAAGGTTTGCACCACAAGAATCACCTGAGATAATAATATCTTTCGGTTTAATCCCTTGTACCAATAGTGCTTGGTAAACATCGAAAATTGCATCGATGGCTTCAGGATATGGATGCTCAGGCGCAAGTGGATAATCGACATGAATCACTTGCATTTGAGTACGTGCAGCAATATCTGTCATCAATGCACGATGAGTATTTAAACTGCCAAGGAAAAAAGCACCACCGTGAATGTGGAAAATCAGTTGTGTAGCAGCTGCTTGCGCTTTGATTTCTTCACCACGCACACCAGCCAGACGGATTGGACGGACTTGTACTGTTGAATCTTGTGGAAATAGACGGCACAGTTGATCGAGCAACGGACGTAATGCATTTGGAGCCAAGTTAAATTGACTAGGTGTCCGAATCGTCGCTTTAAGTAAGGATTCAGTAAAATAATATTTCCAAACAGTAGCAAATTTCATAATTTTTCCATATTGTTAGATCAGTATAGCAATAAGAAAGTTCTTGAAAATAAGCTATGTCTAAGCACGACGATAAAATCTGAAAAAATGTGCACTACGACACTCTTACTCAGGTTATACCAAATAGTCATAATCAAGAATTGCAATATTGATTGAAGTTCTCAATACTTTCAGTTTGAAAGACCCCTTAAGGATATTACAAAAATGAAGAAAATTGCTTTAGCATTTGGATTGCTCGGTTTGACAACTTTTGCCAATGCAGCGGATGCGCTGAATGGCAGTGTTTGGCAGACCATTGATGATGAAACAAAACAGCCAAAGGCGATCGTGAAGTTCACGGAGCAAAAGGATGGAACGTTAACGGCGTCGATTCAAAAATATTTAGTGGCAGGTCAGGAAAATGCTTGTTCTAAATGTGAAGGAACGTACCATAACAAACCACTGAAAGGCGTGACTATTGTAAATGGCCTGAAAAATGTCGGTGGTGTGAACTACGATGGTGGTTCAATTATCGATCCTAAAAATGGTAAAACCTATAAATTGAAAGCTGAAATTATCGAAGGTGGTAAAAAGCTGAAATTACGTGGTTATATCGGTGTAGCTGCTTTAGGTCGTAACCAAACTTGGATTCGTACTAACTAAGCCAGATTTAAATAATAAAAAACCGAGTCCTAAGACTCGGTTTTTTATTATTGTTGATTTATAGAATTTAAGCCGATAAAGCTTGATAAGTGGCTTCATCAAAGCCAATCACAAAACCTTGTGGGGTTTGCAGTACAGGACGCTTAATCAGGCTTGGTTGCGCGATCAGGGTTTCAATCAGGTTCTGTTCATTGCTGGTCGCGTGTGTTTGCTCATCCGCGCTTAATTTGCGCCATGTGGTGCCTTTTTTATTCAGTACTTTATCTGCGCCAATCTCTTTTAACCAGATCGCTAAAGTATCTGTATCAATGCCTTGTTTCTTATAATCATGAAATTCGTAATTGATGCCTTTGGCTTGTAAAGCATCAAAAGCTTTTTTCATCGAATTACAATTTTTAATGCCGTAAATTTTAAACATACCGAAAACCATAAAAAGAATAAAAGATATGGGCCAAAGCCTAACGCAAAAGAAGGGTGGTATACCAGTTGAAATTTTTTATCAAGTTGATCGGTAGAATATGTGAAGCAGAAATTAAATGACAAAAATGATCATGTGATTTGAGCATAAGGGCTAAAGACAAAGCCAAGAAAGAAAATCTAATATCTAGAAAAGAGAAAACCCGCATATAATCTTCCTGATTATGCGGGTCTCATTTCAACGTCCAATGTCTCATCCTTGCAAATAAACTTAATCTAAGTTTATTTTATCTTCCTACGGCTTCCTATCCCTTTTTGGTCATCCTGACCGCTTCCCTGTGCCGTGAAGCTATAATGCCGTTCTAGATGCGAAATAAAAATACACAAAAGCGACAAGTTATGTAAGCTAAAGAAGCGATCAAAGTGAACAGGTGTTCACTTATTCGTGTATTTTATAGTCGATAATCACGGGTGCATGGTCACTAAACCATTGTTCTTTATAGACCCATGCATTTGTTGTACGTGCTTTCCAGTCTGGAGAGCATGAATGGTAGTCAATACGCCACCCAACATTTTTCGCACGTGCTTGACCACGATTGGACCACCACGAATACAATTCTGCTTCAGGGCGAACTTCGCGGAAAGTATCCACATAACCTAACTCATCATACATATGATCGAGCCAAGCACGTTCATGTGGCAGTACCCCAGAAGATTTCTGGTTACCTGACCAGTTTTTAATATCGATGCGTTTATGCACGATATTGTAATCCCCACACACGATGATTGATTTATTTTCATCTCGCCACTGTTTGAGTATTTTGGCGTATTCTTGTAAAAACACGTCTTTGCGTGCTTGCGCTTCGTCACCGCTTGATCCTGATGGCAAGTATAGCGAGGCAATATGAACAGTTTGTGACAGCCCTAAATCAAATTCAGCAGTCGTAAAACGTCCTTGAGAATCAGCCAGTTCAAAGCCTAAACCATCTTTCACTGAAACGAATGGCAGACGGCTATAAATCGCCGTACCTGCATAACCGGCACGTTCAGCAGGGAACAGGTGGGTATACCAACCTTCAGGTTTAAATTTATCGGTCCATTGTTCATGGGTAATGCGACTTTCTTGCATACAAACCACATCAGCACCCGACTGTTCTAGCCATTCGAGTAGACCTTTGGTAACTGATGAGCGCAAGCCATTTACGTTAATTGAAACGACTCGAAGAATTTTTACATCACTTGGATAGCTATCCTTTGGTATCATACGTCTGTTTAACCTCAATTGAAGAATTTGGAGCACTTTATATGACAACGCCTGTGTCATTTCATCCGCAAGCTTTTATCGAACTCGCATTATCACGTGGAGTGCTTAAATTTGGTGAGTTTACCTTAAAATCAGGCCGTGTCAGTCCTTATTTCTTTAACGCAGGTTTGTTAAACGATGGTGAAGCACTGTCTTTGTTAGCGCAAGGCTATGCCGACAAACTGGTACAGTGTGACAATGTCGGTGTGATTTTTGGCCCAGCGTATAAAGGGATTCCTTTTGTCGCAGCAACAGCTGTGGCATTGTCTCAAGTGCATGGCAAAAGTGTACCTTGGGGCTTTAACCGTAAAGAAGCCAAAGATCACGGTGAAGGCGGTGTGTTGGTGGGTGCGTCGGTTGCAGGTCAAAAAGTCTGGATCATTGATGATGTGATCACTGCGGGAACAGCGATTCGTGAAGTTGTGACCATCTTAAAAAATGCAGGTGCTGAAATTGCAGGTGTATTGGTGGCGTTAGATCGTCAAGAACGTGGCCAAGGTCAGCTTTCTGCGATTCAGGAAGTGCAAAAAGAACTCGAAATTCCTGTGCATGCATTGATCACCATGAAAGATTTGATGGATTATCTAGATACGAAAGGCGAAAAAGACGCTTTAGCCAATATGCAGGCTTATCGTGAAAAATATGGCATCTAAGTTTTAGATGTAAAGAAAAAGGAAGCGAAGGCTTCCTTTTTTATTCCTTGGTTTTGAGTGGGAAAATACGATTAATCTATCTCATTTAAAAAAACTGTATTTTGTAGTTGAGCGTCATTTTCATGCTGTTCAATTGCTAATTCTATTAAACGGGTAATGAGGTCAGAGTAATTTAACCCACTCGCTTCCCATAGCTTTGGAAACATACTTATATTAGTAAAACCTGGTAAGGTATTTATTTCATTAATAAAAACTTCTCCATTTTTTGTTAAAAAAACATCAACCCTTGCGAGTCCAGTGCATTCCAAAACTTCATAAGCTTTGATGGAGATCTCTCTAATTTTTTGGCTGATTTCATCAGATATATTTGCAGGTATCGTTACTGTTGCGCCTTTATCATTAATATATTTTGTGTCATACGAATAGAAGCTATCTTCAAGCTCAATTTCCCCACAAACACTTGCTGAAGGCTCATCGTTACCGATAACGGCACATTCTATTTCTCTGCCATTAATTCCTTGTTCAATCAAAACTTTATTGTCGTAAATGAACGCTGTATCTAGAGCTGTTTCAAATTCATCTTGAGTGCTGACTTTACTCACACCTACTGATGAACCCTGATTAGCGGGTTTAACAAATAATGGGCAGCCTAATTGTGAACTGGCAATTTCGAAGCTTATATCTTTTCTATTTTTCTTCGTTAGCTTTATGAAGGGGGTAATATTTAAGCCAGCATCTCTTAATAATCTTTTGGTTATATCTTTATCCATACACATGGCAGAACTGAGGACTTGAGAACCAACAAATGGAAGGTTCACCATTCTTAGCAATCCTTGCAATGAGCCATCTTCTCCAAGTGTTCCGTGAACGATCGGAAAGATCACATCCAATTGCGATAGAGTTTTGTTTTGAAACTCTATGATTTGTTTTTCATTTTTCCCTGGAATGAACGCAATATTTCGTCCTGATTGATGTAGTGAAATGAGAGATGGATTATCTGAATTTAATAAAAAATGAGTACTTTCATTCAGGTGCCATATTCCATTTTTATCGATACCGATCAATGTCACATCAAATTTTTCTCGATCTATCGCATCAACAATATTTCTTGCAGACTGAAGCGAAACCTCGTGCTCGGTAGATTTCCCCCCAAATATAATGCCAATATTTTTCTTCTGCATCCCTATATTTCCTTAAATATTTACTAAATTTTCAGCTAAAAACCAAACCTTAATGTACCTCTGAATGATGTAACATCATGATTAATATTTGTGACACTTAGCTAAATTTATCTGAATATCAAGGGAGAAGGGAAGCCATTACAGAAGGATTGATTACTAATGGTTACGACATATTTTTCTTCATTTCTAGGTTAGCTAAAGCTCAATAATCTTTTAATAAAATAAAGAATTAAAATATTTAGCATATTGTTGAAAATTAACTTAGCTTGGATATCACAGATATTTTCATTTGTTTCAAATTGATATAACCAGAGTTAGAGAAAAGAAAAGTGAAAAACAAGATTGAGCAGGCAAATCCTGATGTGAAAATTATAAGAGGATCTTTTACATCTCAAAGTGAGCGCCAACTCATTTTTCAATGGCTGGATGCTCAATTTTATCACTCTCTTGGGATCACTGTATTTCTTGATCGTACACAAGGCATTGATACACAGTGGCAACTGTTAAGACTATATGATTCTAATCAGTCTGATGAACTCCTCGGTGTTGCAGTCATACTTGTTGGAGGGACTTGTTTTTGGTTACCAGAGGAAAGCAGCTCTGCTGGATTACTTTGTTCAACGATTGTTAAACTTCAACCCCATCGTATTATTACTACGTCTTTTGGGCGAGATATACTGCGTTCTATGATGGGGCATCAAATGAGCATATTGCAAGAGTATGATCAATCAGTCATGGTCTGTTCGCATCGCTTCCCACAGGCGAGTGGCCGTTTCGCCATGACATCAGATATTCCTCGCCTAATTGAATATCAACACTTATACAATCAAGAACGTTCGGTAGATGAAAGATCTGATTGGAATGTGCTTATTCAGCAGGCTAAGGTTGTTGTGCATGAAGTTGATGGTCAAATTGTCTCTATCGTTCGATTCGGGATTGAAACTCATCGTCTGGTCAGTATAGGCGGAACTTACACCTTTCCTGAATATCGACGGCAGGGTTATGCTGAGCGTGTATTAGCGTTTGCAATCAACCAAATCGTTGAGAGTGGACGCATCGCACATTTGATTGTCGACATCGATAATTTCCCAGCAATAAAACTCTATCACCAAATGGGCTTGGAAGACATTGGCTCATCTTATGTCGGCTATTTAGGTTATTCATAAACAGCTAAACATTTGTGTCCAACATTGCAGGCATCAAAATTTCTTTAACACAGCTTGCTTTACTGGTTGAAAGAATAAAATGAATTGTCTGAATCACATCGGCTAAAGGGATAAGGGAATATTCGGTTTGTTCTAAAACGTCTTTAGTGGGTTTATCAATTTCATATTCGCTGGCAAGGTAGCCTAAGTTCAGTACACTGACCCCAATCAGGTGTTCACGCAAGATTTCTCGAAGGGATTGCGCAATGCCTCTTAACGCAAATTTAGTTGCGGAGAAAACAAGCTCTTTACCGTTATGATTATCAACAGCCCATGTCGACCCGATCAGAATGATTTTGGCATTGTTGGATAGTTTGAGATTTTCGATCAATGATTGAACCGACAGTATACAGGTGGTGATATTGGTATTGATGATTTGGTTGATTTCAGCAGCAGAAACATCTTCGAAATTATAATCATTGCTAAAAGCTTGTTGTTCCCAAATGCCGACATTGTAAATCAGCACATCAATTTTTTGCTGCCTAATTGTCGTCTTTATATCACTTACAGCTTGTTCAGATTTAGAAAGATCAGCACGAATCCAGTTTAAATTCGGCATTTCTTGTGGTTGGGTGCGAGATACACCATAGATGGTATCTGTTGGCTTTGGCACAGCTTGAACAATGGCTTTCCCTAGTCCCTTACTGACGCCGTATATGAGAAATGTTTTATTCAAGTTATCCATTTATCTATCCGTATTTTGTAGATTAAGGGACAACTATAAAAACTCAACTTAGATTGAGGTCAAGAGCTAAGTTTGGGCTATAAAAATATCTGAGGCTTGCTTATTTAATTTATTTGATTGGTTCTGGCTGATAATGGTTTAAAAAATAAAAATTACCAGCGAGCCGCTCCAGTGTACTGAACTCTAGAACGGCTTGCTGTTAAACTTAGATATTGGATGTTATTTTAGTTTAAGTACTTCCAACGAAATTTCTGCTGGTAAATTTCCTTTACCTTTTAATTCAGCTAATATTTTCAAGGCTTCTTTTTTATTCTTAACAAACCCATTTTTACCATGTAAATAATTAATAGCTAACATGAATTTAGCTAAGTCATTTCCATGTAAAGAGGCCTGTGCTAATAAATTATTCGCCTTTTTAATGTTTTTTTCGACACAAATTCCATTTCTATATAAAGTAGATAAGTTATATAAGGCATGCTTGTTTTGATTTTGGGCAGCCATTTTAAACATTTCTAAAGCCGAGCAATAGTTTATAGATGTATGTATCCCATAGAAATAGAAAAAACCGAGAGTATTTTGGGCGTCACTATTTCCTTCATTTGAAGCTTTGATATAGTAACGAATAACAGCTTTGTTTATCTTCTCTTGCTTAACTTTTTCTTGGTTTAAAAAGTAAAGTTGTGTAATTGAGTTAACATCATCAATACTTAACCTAATATTAGATAAGGGGATTGGATCATTCAATTTAACAAGTAAGTCTTGGTCCCATTGTTCTCTTTTTTCCCAAGGGAAGTTTACTTCATAGAAGTTGATAAAGGTATTGCCTATCCCTAAAGGGCCAAGTAATAAGCAAACAAGAGCATAAGAGTATATGAGCTTTTTAAAACTCATGAAGTTTGATGTAATTAAATTTCTGTCAATTTTATTCATTATTGCTAATGACATGAATATTACAGACAAGTTAAATAAGAATAGTGCAATCCATCTAATATAATCAAATGCTATTAAGGTTAGCGCCAACGGAGATGCTGAAAAAAACAAGATGAGAATAAACGTTTTTTTGTCTGTGCATTTTTTAATAAATAAAAGTACAGGTGAGCAAAATAGGAATGTAAAAAATATTTTTAAATATGCTTTGGTTTCAAAAAATGTTTGATAGTTTGTTACGAAATTTTCTTTTAAAGTCAGTAGCGACGTGCTGACAGCATAAGATTGAAAATGGTCGTAATACATAAAGGTTTTAATGATAGAGTTAACTTGGAATGGAGACATCTTTCCATAGATCACTACTGCTACTAATAGTAAAGCAGACTCTATCCCAATAAGGAAAATGTGACTTATTTTTCTATATTTCTGATAATATATAAATGCCAAAGTTGGAACAAAGAATATTAGCATCGCTTCATGCGTCAATGCCATTACGGGTAATGATAATAATATAAAAGCTAGAACAATGAAATTTTTTGAATTTTTTAATATGAGTAAAATAGAGGTGAGCAGAATAATTTGACCGACATGATCAAAACGAGATAATTCTCTTACCCATTGAGAGGTTAGAAAAGATAAACTAAAAATACATAATGAAAAAATGATAACATCTTTGTTTTCAAGTTTTAATTTTTTGAAGAAAACAAATGTAATTCTAGAAAAAAGATAGAATAGTATAAGTAATAAAATAATGGATACTAGGCGAACATGTCTATAAGTTGGATCCACCCCGAAAATGTTTAATATTTCACCAGGCAAAGCTCTTCTAACAAAACCATAGTCATAGCTAAATACCCATTGTGAGTATAAATAGTCATGCAACCTTATTGTAAAGTTAAAAGAATATATGTTGCTGTGGATGAAAATAATAACAATGAGGATTAATAAAGAATATAAAATAAATTTAATATTTTCTTTATTGCTTTTAATGAACATGTTCATAAACGCGCTACTAAAACTTAATTATGAAATAACTATTGGCTAGCTAATACTGGGAGGGTAGGCAAAGATTAGATTGGTGACTAAATTAACGTTTAATAAGTTATATAGTCCCAAGGTAATATTTGACTTATAACATGCTTGCTAAATAAGCAACGAAAACACCTACAACGATACCAGCTAAGATCTCAATCTTTGTATGTCCCATACGCTCTCTTAAATGCTGATACTCAGGCGTATTTTTAGCTAAAAGATTGATAGCTGCAGCATGTTTGCCAACAGCACGTCTTAAGCTATTCGCATCTAAAAGCACAATAAATGAGAGGGTAAGCGCAACACCAAAAGCAGGTGTATCAATCCCTTCCTTAATGGCAATAAGCGCAGCCATACTGCTTACAATGGCACTATGATTACTTGGTAATCCACCATAGCCAATTAATCCAAAAGCCAATTTCTTGGCTTTAATTGAATTAATAAGAAATTTTAGACAGCCAGCAACTAGCCAAGCTAAAAATGGGGTAATAAGGTAAATATAATACGTCACAAAACAATCCAAAATAAAATTAGGCTGGCAATAATGTCCAGATACAACATGCGACCCATAAAACAACGGTTAATAATATTTGCCAGTCCTGAGCGATCACGTCAGTTGGAGATTCTCCACCTTTTAATGTTTCAACAATAAACCAGTAACGGAATAAGCCGAACATCACAAATGGGATAGTGATAATCAGTTGTGGCTGTACTTCCATCGTATACAAGCTATAAAAAACAATGGCTGTAACGGCTGAGATACCTGCAAAGCGGTCAATCAGACTTACTGAATAGTGTTCAAGTACACCACGCCCTTGCGAGCCACTTTGTATTAGTTCCTGACGACGTTTAATTGAAGCGAGATACAGTGAAATACTTAATGTCGTAATAAACATCCAGTGAGAAACTGGCACGGCAAGAGCTACAGCGCCTGCATATACTCGTAATACAAAACCAAAGGCTACAATGAAAATTTCAATAACGGGTTCATGCTTCAGTTTAAAGGTATAGGCCCAATTCAGTAGTAAATATACCACGATCACGTAGATGACCTTTGGCGCAACTAACCAAGCGAATCCTAAAGCAATATAAATCAAGGTTAATAGGATAATTGCACTTTGGGGACTTACTTGACCCGAAGCTAAAGGTCGTTTCAATGACTTTTCAGGATGTGCCCGATCTTTTTCTATATCTTTTAAGTCATTAACAATATAGACCGCTGAGGCCGCTAGACAAAATAAAAATGCCGCAAATAATACGGAATAAATAGAGTCTAAATTTAGGAATTCGCCTGCAAAGATCAGCGGTGCGAAAACAAAGCTATTCTTAAGCCATTGTTTAGGTCTTATTAGTTTTATCAGTCCTGGGATTTCCGCTAGAAAAGACCGATTTTCTGCTATATCATACATTTTTTTTTCAGCGCTATTAAATATAAATGATGGACTCTATTAAGCTCGCGCTGCTTTATACAGCATTTGCTATGGTTGCTACGTTTTGCAATATTATAGCACAAGATATTTCCAGTTATATTTATGTTGGAAATTTTTATATTTTTATTTCAATTTTTGTCGGCACAGGTGTCGGTTTAATTGTTAAGTATATCTTAGATAAAAAGTATATTTTTAAATATAAAACACATAATACTAAACATGATGGAAAGGTTTTTATGCTGTATACCATTATGGGTATCTTTACTACGATTATTTTCTGGGGTTTTGAATTTGGCTTTCATGCAGCGTTTGGAACCAAAGAGATGCGTTACGTGGGTGGAATAATCGGTCTAATGATTGGCTATATTTGCAAATATTATCTAGATAAACATTTTGTGTTTCGTAAAGTTGAGGCATAAATGAAAACAATACAGGCTTGGGGTCGGCTTTCTGACGCTGAACATCACGTTATCCCTTTAATAACACCTTCACAAGCATCCAAACAAATAAAACATGGCACGTTCCCAGGTATCGCTCATGGTATGGGACGTAGTTATGGTGATGTGGCATTAAATGGCAATGGCCTTTTATGGCTGACCACAGCCATGAATCATTTGATTTCTTTTGATTTAAATACTGGAATTTTGCACTGCGAAGCAGGTGCTACCTTACAAGATATTCACCGAACACTCATCCCACAAGGCTGGATGTTACCTGTAACCCCAGGCACGCAGATGATTACTGTCGGCGGGGCCATTGCAAATGATGTACATGGCAAAAACCACCATGCTTTTGGGTCTTTTGGTGACCACCTTCTGCAGATTAAGCTGATGCGGACTGATGGTGAAATTATTGAGTGTTCAAAGACTGAAAGGGCTGATTGGTTCTATGCAACTGTAGGTGGAATTGGCCTAACAGGTATAATTTTAGAAGCAAAAATACAATTACGTCCAGTTCAAAGTTCGTGGATTGATTCAGAAACTATTCCTTATCACAATCTAGATGAGTTTTTTGCACTCTCTGATTCATCTGAACCTGATTGGGAATATACGGTATCTTGGATTGACTGTATGAATGGTGCTAATGCTAAGGGACTTTTTTCACGGGGAAATTTGGCGAGTGCATCTACGCAAGCGGAACCTAAAATAAACGATAAAACATTTCCGATTACTCCTCCGATTTCATTGGTGAATAAACTCAGTTTACCAGTCTTTAATTTTGCCTACTTTCATGGGAACTCGCTCAAAAGCCAATCGCAAAAAGTACATTACGAGCCATTCTTTTATCCATTAGATGCCATGCATGAATGGAACAAAATGTACGGACCGAAAGGTTTTTATCAATATCAAAGTGTGGTGCCGAACGAGATTGGCAAAGAAGTCACTCAAGATATGTTAAACGCCATTAAAAAATCAGGCGAAGGCTCATTTTTAGCGGTATTAAAAACATTTGGTGATCGTGAGTCTGGTGGATTACTGAGCTTTCCAAAATCTGGTGTTACTTTGGCGTTGGATTTCCCTAATCGTGGTGAAAAAACCTTAAAACTGTTAAATGAATTGGATCATATTGTGCAGCAAGCACAAGGCCGCCTTTATTTAGCCAAAGATGCTCGTATGCCAAGGTCATTATTTGAAGCGGGTTATCCGCACTTGAATGAATTTTTAAAATATCGGGACCCAGGCATCAGCTCGGAAATGTCTCGTCGTCTATTAGGGGGTTAAATGTCAAATCAACCAAAAATCTTAATTGTAGGTGGAACCTCCGCTATTGCTGAACACTGCGCCAGACTCTGGCTTAAGCAGCAGCCTTGTGAAGTTATTCTGTTGGGTCGAGACCAAGACAAATTACAGCGTGTTGCGAATGATCTTAAAGTCCGTACCCCGCAGGCCAATATCCAATTACAGACCGTCGATTTTTTAAATGCTGCGGCAATTCAAGATTGTATTGATACCATCAATCAACAGGGAAAAATCGATATTGCCCTGATTGCACATGGTAATTTACCTGATCAAGATCAATGTCAAAATGATCTAGTTCAATGTCAGCAGGCAATCGAAGTAAATGCGTTGTCACCAGTCTTATTTACTGAAGCTATTGCTAAACATATGATTGAACATAATCATGGGAAATTAGCGGTGATTGGTTCTGTAGCAGGTGACCGTGGTCGTAAATCGAATTATGTATACGGTGCATCCAAAGCATTGCTTGATAAATATCTACAAGGATTACAACATCGCTTAGCGTTAACAGGTTCTCAAGTCACAGCGACTTTAATCAAGCCTGGTCCGACAGCGACCCCTATGACGGCTGGAATGTCTGGTAAAGGCAAGCTTGCTTCACCTGAGCAAGTTGCTAGCGATATTGTGCAAGGAATCGATAAAGGTAAATTAACCATTTATACACCAGGTAAATGGGCAATTATTATGATGATTATTCGAAATTTACCGTTCTTTTTATTTAAGAAAATGGATATATAAATAATATGTATCAACTAAAAAGCCCAATCATCTATTGGGCTTTTTAGTTGATGTTTCTCTTAAATTTTGATGCAGTATTAGGTTTTATTTTCCCTCACACTTCTTACATTCCAACATTACCCCTAATTTCTCTTTCCGCCCTTGTTTGGTTAACACCCAAGGACGATTTTGCCACGGTGGATCATGACGGACGTGCTGCCCATGCCCACAGGCGAGATCAGCAACATAATGTCCTTCTTCATCGAGATGAAAACCGACAATCGCTTGCTGCATTTAATTTTCCAGACTTTCGAGTTTAGATTGTTCCAAACCCTTTAAGAAACGATGGCATAAGTTATGAATCGCCACTAAATCATTTGGGTCCATACTCAATGAGCAGGCGAGCTTAAACGGAATCAGGGTAATTTCATCTTTTGCAGCCAGTGCTTTTTTCAGCAAGATTACTTTCTTCATCCGCTCATCTTCTTTGACCGCAACACGCTTTAAAAACTGCTTTTCTTCGAGTTTTTTAATAATCGGTGTCAGCGTTCCAGAATCAAAAAAAGTCTTTTGTCCAATCTCAGACAACATCACATTGTCCTGCTCATACAAAGCCAGCAATACAATAAATTGCGGATAGGTCAGATCATATTCCTGAAGCAAAGGGCGATATTGGCGAATCATCGCATTGGTCGCGGAATACATGGCAAAACACACTTGGTTATCCAAAAATGAAACTTCAGCCATGATGGTTTTTCCTCGACTCGATTGTTGAACATTCAGTATAAATTGGATTGCTTTAAAAGTACATTGCGCATAATTAACTTGCACACAAGATAATTGTGTGAAATATTAAATAGGTGAGCTGAATGATTCAGCAAACTATTTTGAGTACATCCATTATTGGATAGAAGAGAGAACACCTATGAGCAAGATTTATGATTTTCAGGCTGAATTGTTAGAAGGCGAACAAAAGAACTTCGCGGATTACCAAGGCAAAGTGTTATTGGTGGTGAATACCGCAAGCCAGTGTGGTCTAACACCACAATTTGAGGGTTTGGAGAAGTTATATCAGGACTATCAACAACAAGGGTTGGTGATTCTCGGTTTTCCATGTAATCAATTTGCCAACCAAGATCCATCGAGCAATGAAGAAATCGGCAGCTTCTGTCAGCGCAATTATGGCGTATCGTTCCCCATGTTTGCCAAGGTTGATGTAAATGGCCCAACCGCACATCCTTTATATCAATACCTCACCTCTGAAGCCAAGGGTCTGTTAGGTAGCAGCATTAAATGGAACTTCACTAAATTCCTGATCAATCAAAACGGTGACGTGGTCAAACGCTATGCCCCGATTACCAAACCTGAAAAAATTGCAAAAGATATTCAAAAGCTATTGGGATAAATAGGCTAAAAATGAGGAAGATGGAAATTACTGGTCTACGGTGCATCCACTGGTGATTTCCTCATCCGAAGCAAATTGAATCATAAAGCTGAACATTTTTAATATGTTGTAATTAATTGAACAAAATAGATTTTTTAATCTTTAAGATTTATACAACTTGTTTCACGATTGACCGCAAACTTCGCTATACTTTTTGCCAAGATTAAAAATACGAGCGTCAGATTATGCGTGTACTTGTAGTGATGGACCCGATTGAAACTGTGAATCTCAAAAAAGATTCTACTATGGCGATGCTATGGGCGGCCAGTCGTCGCGGACATGAATTGGGTTATGCATTACAACACGATTTATATATCGACCAAGGTAAAGCCTTTGGCCTGATCTCACCACTGAAAGTATTTGAAGACTATAACCATTATTATGAGTTGGGTGAAAAAAGAAAAGAATCTTTGGCGGATTACGATGTGGTGTTGATGCGTAAAGACCCGCCATTTGATATGAATTTTGTCTATACCACCTATATTTTGGAGCAGGCAGAGCGTGAAGGCGTATGGATTATTAACAAACCACAATCGCTACGTGACTGTAATGAAAAGCTGTTCGCGACCCAATTCCCTGAATTACAAGTACCCACTTTGGTAACCTCACAACAAAGCCTGATTCGTGAATTTATCAAAGAACATGGCGATGTGATTGTAAAACCATTAGATGGTATGGGTGGGATGGGGATTTTCCGTCTGTATCAAGATGGGGTAAACATTGGTTCAACTTTGGAAATGCTCACGGAAATGGGTACACGTCCAATTATGGCGCAACGTTATATCCCTGAAATTGTCGAAGGTGATAAACGCATCTTGATGGTCAATGGCGAGCCGATTCCGTATTGCTTGGCACGTATTCCGCAAAATGGCGAAGTGCGTGGTAACTTGGCGGCAGGTGGTTTAGGTCAAGCCCGCCCACTGACTGAAAATGATAAATTGATTGCGGCAAAAGTCGGCCCATTCCTGCGTGAAAAAGGTCTGATCTTTGTTGGTTTGGATGTGATTGGTAACTATGTGACTGAAATTAACGTGACCAGTCCAACCTGTATCCGTGAGATTGATGCACAATTTGGCACCTCTATTGCCGACGATCTTTTTGATGTTTTAGAAGCAGGTCGTAAAAACTAAAAAGTTGCATTTTTGACCGAATTGCCCGTTTGTATTGAATGAAAATTTGCATGCAAATGGGCATTTGCATATCGGCAGTACCTTGTTTTTAACAAAGAATCGAAAAAAGCATAGCTTTCTGTTGTAAACAAGTGAAATTCGCTTTTCGTGAATGAAGCTTTAGGATTAAAATAACGCTCGAAAACAATAGACGATAACTTTCTTTTTTTGAGTTGAAGAATTAGACCGTGACCAATTCACCGCAGAACAAACCCAAACATGTCTTGATGATGGCCGCAGGTACTGGTGGGCATGTGTTTCCCGCGCTTGCTGTTGCCAAACAGCTGCAACAGGAAGGCTGCCAAGTCTCTTGGTTAGCGACGCCTGCGGGAATGGAAAATCGGTTGCTGAAAGATCAAAATATTCCAATTTATCAAATTGATATTCAAGGTGTACGCGGCAATGGTTTAGTTCGTAAACTCAGTGCACCCTTTAAAATTTTAAAAGCGACTTTAAGCGCGATGCGCTATATGAAACAGCTCAAAATTGATGCTGTAGCAGGTTTTGGTGGTTATGTGGCAGGCCCAGGTGGTTTAGCTGCACGCTTACTGGGTATTCCTGTGCTGATTCATGAGCAAAATGCCATTGCCGGTTTTACCAACACCCAATTGGCACGTATTGCCAAGACCGTGTGTCAGGCTTTTCCAAATACATTTGCAAACAGTGATAAAGTCGTGACCACAGGTAATCCTGTGCGTGCGGAGATTACTGCGATTTTAAATCCATCATGGCGCTATCAAACCCGTGAACAGGAACAATTGCCTATCAATCTTCTAATTGTTGGCGGTTCACTGGGTGCACAAGCATTGAATGAGCGTTTGCCTGAAGCTTTGAAAAAGGTCAATGTTCCGCTCAAGGTCTTCCATCAGTGTGGTCAAAACAAGCAAGATGCCACGCGTGCACTATATCAAGGTGCACCTGCGAGTTTAGACATTCAAGTGGAACCCTTTATTCACGATATGGCAAAAGCCTATAGTGAAGCAGATTTGATTATATGCCGTGCTGGTGCTTTAACAGTGACGGAAGTTGCAACCGCAGGTTTGGCGGCGATTTTTGTGCCTTTACCGATTGCGGTGGATGACCACCAAACGGCAAATGCGAAATTCTTGGCGAATGCTGGCGCAGCCAAGATTTGCCAGCAAGCAGACATGACACCTGCTGTTTTAGATGAGTTATTAGCGAGCTTATTAAATCGTCAGCTACTCTCTGAAATGGCTGTAAAAGCACGTCAACAAGCGCAACCGAATGCAACTCAGCATGTGGTTGATCTGATTAAAAAATTGTAATTCGAGTTTATTTATGTCTCCTACAAATCCAAACCAAGCCAAAAAGCTGATTAAAGTGCCAGAAATGCGCCGTATTAAAAATATCCACTTTGTTGGTATTGGTGGTGCGGGGATGTGCGGTATTGCCGAAGTATTGAGTAACCAAGGTTATAAAATTTCAGGTTCAGACATTAAAGCGTCGAAAACCACGGCTCAACTCGAAGCGAATGGTATTAAAGTATTTATTGGTCATTCAGCTGACAATATTAAAAATGCCAATGTACTGGTGGTATCGACTGCGATTGATCCAGAAAACCCAGAAATTAAAGCAGCTATCGAACAACGTACGCCAATCGTGCGTCGTGCGGAAATGCTGGGTGAGTTGATGCGTTACCGTCACGGGATTGCGGTTGCGGGTACGCATGGTAAAACCACAACGACAAGCTTATTAACCACCATGTTGGCAGAAGAAAACCTTGATCCGACTTATGTGATTGGCGGTTTGCTGAATAGCACAGGTGTAAATGCTGCATTAGGCGAAAGCCGTTTTATCGTGGCTGAAGCGGATGAGTCAGATGCATCTTTCTTGTATTTGCAACCAATGGCTGCGATCGTGACCAATATCGATGCAGATCATATGGACACCTATGAAGGTAGCTTTGATAAGTTAAAAGATACATTTATCCAGTTCTTACATAACCTGCCATTTTATGGTTTGGCTGTGGTCTGTGGTGATGATGCCAATATCCGTGAGATTCTTCCGCGCGTGGGTCGTCCAGTATTGACTTATGGTTTTGCTGAAGATAATGACATCCGTGCGGTGGATGTGGCGCAAGACGGTATGCAATCGCATTTTACCGTATTGCGTAAAGATCGCGAACCATTACGTGTCACTATCAATCAACCTGGTTTGCATAATGTCTTGAATGCACTTGCTGCGATTGGTGTGGCAACTGATGAAGGCGTGTCTGATGGCGCGATTTGCCGTGCCTTAGAAGGCTTTAGTGGTGTTGGTCGTCGCTTCCAAGTTCAGGGCGAATTTGAGGTTGATGAAGGCTTGGTAAAATTGGTGGATGACTATGGTCACCATCCAAAAGAAGTTGAAGCAACCATTAAGGCAGCACGTGCCAGCCATCCAGACCGTCGTTTGGTAATGTTGTTCCAGCCGCACCGTTTTAGCCGTACCCGTGATTGTTTTGATGACTTTGTTGATGTGTTATCACAAGTGGATCAGTTGTTATTACTGGAAGTTTATCCAGCAGGTGAAAAGCCGATTGTGGGTGCTGATAGTCGTGCTTTAGCGCGTAGTATTCGTCTACGTGGTGATGTTGAACCGATTTTAGTTGATCCAGTGGAAGGCAATTTACCGAACGTTTTACAAAAAGTGTTACAAGCAAATGACCTGTTATTAACACAAGGCGCGGGTAACGTTGGCGCAATTTCGGTAGAATTGGCTCAGCATCGCTTGTATGCCAAATAGTTTTAGAAAATCCCTCCCAGCCTCCCTTTGTTAAAGGGAGGAGTTCCCCTCTTTCATAAAGAGGGGGCAGGGGAGATTTAGAGAATTTAGAAAAGTTTTAAGGATATAAACGTGTCAAATGCTGCAAAATTCGGCAAAGTTGCTGTGTTGTTTGGTGGGAAGTCGGCTGAGCGTGCTGTGTCATTGGACAGCGGTCAAGCTGTTTTAGAGGCGTTATTACGTTCGGGCGTTCAGGCAGAAGCATTTGACCCACAAGATCGTAGTGTGACTGAGTTAGTTGCTTATGATCGTGCTTTTATCGTATTGCATGGTCGTGGTGGTGAAGATGGTCAGATCCAAGGTGTATTGGAGTGGTTAAACCTTCCATATACGGGTACGGGCGTACAAGGCTCAGCGATTGGTATGGATAAAGTTAAAACCAAGCAAATCTGGCAAGGCAGCGATTTACCGACCGCACCTTACCGTATTGTCACTAAAGATACGAATCTTGATGCAGTAATTGCTGAATTGGGCTTGCCAGTGATTATCAAACCTGTACATGAAGGCTCAAGTGTCGGCATGAGTAAGGTTGAGAAAGCGGAAGATTTTGCTGCGGCAATTGAAAAAGCGACTCAGCATGATGCGGTAGTCATGGCAGAAAAATGGATCACAGGTCGTGAATTCACCATTTCATTCTTGAATGGTCAGCCATTACCGGTGATTCGTTTACAGCCACCCGCAGATGTGGCGTTCTACGACTATGAAGCAAAGTATCAACGTAATGATGTGGAATATGGGATTCCTTGCGGTCTAAGCGAATCGGAAGAGAAAAGCTTACAAGCATTGTGTTTACGTGCATTCCAAGCCGTTGGTGCAGAAGGTTGGGGGCGTATTGATGCGATGCAGGATGAGCAAGGCAACTTCTGGTTATTGGAAGTGAATACCGTTCCAGGAATGACCAGTCACTCGTTGGTGCCAAAAGCGGCGCAAGCAGTGGGTTATAACTTTGATCAGCTCTGTGTTGCGATTTTAGAGCAAACCTTAGCAACGTCGGCTTAACGATTTATGGCTCAGCTTCCTGCCTCTATGCGCCGTAAAACGCGCCCAGCCATTAGCTCGATTCACGAGAAACCGCCTTCGCCTAAACAAAAAATGGTGAATGCGGGCGGTTGGGTCTTGCTGGTGATTGCATTTGCTGTATTGGCGCTGGGTTTGTTTGGCTTATATAAAGTCATGACGGATGCACGTGTAGCGCAGTTGCAGGTGGTTGGGACCAATTCAGATGTTGAAAATCAACAGTTGGTCAAATTTCTCAATCCAATTGTTAAAGATAATTATTTCACTTCTGATTTAGAACAGATTCGAGATCAAGCATTAAAAGTGTCTTGGGTTGATCGAGTGGTGGTGTCGCGGGCTTGGCCAAATGCAATTCGGGTGCGGGTGATGCCGCGACATGCAATTGCGCGTTGGGGAACAGGGCGCTTGCTCAGTGACAATGGCGATGTATTTAGTGAGGCAGTGCCAACAGCACATCCAAACTTGCCGCTTTTACATGGGCCAGCCAGCCAATCCAAAATGATGATGCGTCGCTATAATGAAATTAATCAATTATTTCATCCAGCGAATTTGAGATTAAAAGAATTGTATTTAACCGAGCGTATGACTTGGTTCATGCAGTTTGATTCAGGCCTACGGATTATTGTGGACCAAGATCAAACCATGAATAAGTTGCAACGCTTAAGCCATTTGGCACAAACGGATTTAAAACCTGTATGGTCAAAAATCACGGCGATTGATTTGCGTTATCGGAATGGCTTGGCTATTCAGTGGAAAAACGCAGCTCCGCCAAAGATTGTCAACGGTCAGTTAGTTGTAACGATTGATGACACAAGCCTTGCAGGGGCAATTCAGGCAAAGCCATAATACGTGGCTTGAAAATAAAGGACAGTTGTCCTAAACAACACTAAAGATATGGTATTGAAGTAATGAGTGAAGCTGTTCCCTCAGTTGTTGCGATTGATATTGGGACCCATAAAGTCTCAGTTTTGATTGGTAAGATCCATGCACCAGATAAGATCCAAGTCATTGGCATGGCAACTGCTCGCAACCGAGGTATGGTTAAAGGCAAGATTGTTAGCTTAGACAAGGTGATTGCGGCGATTAAAAATGCGGTATCCGAAGCTGAGGATATGGCGGAATGTCGTATTCATAGTGCGTGGGTGTCGATTCCAAGTACAGAATTACAAAGCTTTTATGCATCAGGTCGTACTCCTGTCGCTAACCACGATCATATTATTACGACAAATGAAGTGGTACGTGCTTTAGAGTTAGCCAAAGCTAGTCATGTATCGCCAGACTATTATCTGGCCAGTGCTGTACCTTTAGGCTTTGAGCTAGGTGATTCCGCTGAATGGGTGCAAAACCCAGTCAATATGTCAGCGCATAGCATGACAGGGCATTATCAGCTGATGATGATGCCGATCAGCACCATGCAAAACCTTGATCGTGCCATGAAAGGGGCGAATATCGGGGTGGAAAAAATGGTGGTGTCTTGCTTGGCAACTGCTGAAGCCAGTCTACTCAAAGATGAAAAAGAATATGGCGTGTGTTTAGTTGATATTGGCGCAGGCATTACCAATATTGCGGTGTATTTAGATGGCCGTTTGGCTTTGGCGCGAACTTTGCCACGTGGTGGTGAAAATGTCACTCGTGATATTGCTGCTGTTTTGCAGACCACAACAGAAGAAGCTGAACGCATCAAGATTTTACATGGTTGTGTTGATTTAAGCGTCGTTAAGCCAGATCACATGATTCAAGTGCAAGCGATTGATGGAACACAAACCATCAGTCGTATTGAACTTGCAGAAATCATCATTGCGCGTTATGAAGAAATCTTCACTTTAATTCGTGAAGAATTGGAACATAGCGGTGCAATTCATGGTCTCTACCATGGTGTGGTACTCACTGGCGATTCTTGTCAAATTGAAGGTATGGTGAATTTGGCGCGTCGTATGTTGGGTGTGTCTGCACATTTGGGCAATCCACCATTACAGGTGTATGCGGATGATCAACATTTACCGGCCTTGCGTCGTTCGATGTATGCCACAGTATCGGGCTTGTTGATGTTTAGCCAAAGTGATTTGCAAGATACCGTTGAAGAACCAGAAGAAGCAAGTGATCGTAGTTTTGTTGATCGTGTTGCCAATGGTTGGAATGCATTAAATAGCAAATTAAAGGCCATTTTTTAAGTTGTAGTTATTTTTGGGAAAATTTGTTAGGAAGTTGTTCTAAATCCGCCACTGTACTTGACAAGCTAGCGATTATTGAACAGCATCCTACACATCAGTTGTTTAAAAATCAGGGCAGTAACGGGCTGAAGTAACTGCCATTAATATTAGGAAATCTAAAGGTCATGGCCTCATTTGAATTTATAGAAGATGAACTAGACAATGGCAACGGTCAAGCCCGTTTCACAGTATTTGGTGTTGGTGGTGGTGGCGGTAATGCCGTGCAGCATATGGCTCAATCTGATATTCAAGGCGTAAAGTTCGTTTGTGCAAATACAGACAAACAAGCATTGGATAGCATGAATGCTCCATTCAAAATTCAATTGGGTGAACAAAGTACGCGTGGTTTAGGCGCAGGTGCGAATCCAGAAGTAGGCCAAATCGCAGCGGAAGAAAGTCGTGACGTGATCCGTCAGCACCTTGAAGGTACTGATATGGTATTCGTTACTGCCGGCATGGGCGGTGGTACAGGTACCGGTGCTGCACCAGTGGTGGCTGAAGTTGCCAAAGAAATGGGCATCTTGACTGTAGGTGTGGTGACTACACCATTCAACTTTGAAGGCCGTCGTCGTCAAAAGTCTGCTGAAAAAGGGATTGATGCTTTAGAAGCACACGTTGATTCATTAATCATCATTCCAAACCAACGCTTACTTAGCGTTTATGGCGATATTTCAATGAAAGATGCCTATAAAAAGGCAGATGATGTATTGTTGAACGCAGTGCGCAGTATTTTTGATCTTGTGGTCAATCGTGGTCACATTAACCTCGACTTTGCTGACTTGAAAACTGCAATGAGTACGCGTGGTTATGCGATGATGGGTGCTGGCTTGGGTCGCGGTGAAGATCGTGCTCGTCAAGCCGCTGAACAGGCGATCCGTAGCCCATTGCTTGATAATGTAAATATTATCAATGCAAAAGGTGTGTTGATCAACATCACGGGTGGTGATGACATTACCCTACGTGAAACTGAAATTATTACCGATGTCGTGAACCAAATCGTTGATTTGGATGAAGGTGAAATCTTCTACGGTACGGTATTCGATCCAGATGCACGTGATGAGCTTCGTGTCACTGTGATTGCTACAGGGTTAACGCGTAATGCGAGTGAAGTTGATCAAAAACGTCGTGCGGTGACTTCGCATGCACCAGTTTCTCAATCTGCGCAACAATCTATTGATGAAGATGATGTTCCAGCGATCAGCAAACGTGCAAATGTTGATGCTCCAGCGAGTGCAGCAGCGAATTCTACGCCACGTTCATCACCAATGAGCATTCAAGACTATCTGAAAAATCAACAGCGTAAATAATAAAATCATATATTTAGAGAAAGGGGGCAATGAATTGCCCCCTTTTTTATTTTTTTAAAATGGCAAAATATGCTAAGTTATATCGGTTTTTGCAAATGAAGTTGGTATGGCATGTTGAAACAACGTACTCTCAAACGTGTGGTGAAAGCGAGCGGGATTGGTCTGCACAGTGGTCAGAAGGTGTTGATTAATTTTGTTCCACATCATATTGATGGAGGTATTGTCTTTCGCCGTATCGACTTAAATCCGCCTGTTGACATTCTTGCCAACGCTTTATTGATCCAAGAAGCCTTTATGTGCTCGAACTTGGTTCGTGAAGACATCAAAGTTGGTACCATTGAGCACGTGATGAGTGCGATTGCGGGATTAGGCATCGACAATCTGATTGTTGAAGTGTCTGCATCTGAAGTGCCGATCATGGATGGTAGTGCAGGGCCTTTTATCTATTTACTGATGCAAGGTGAACTGGCGGAGCAAGATGCGCCAAAGAAGTTCATTCGTATTTTAAAGCCCGTAGAGGCTTTAATTGACGACAAAAAAGCAATTTTCTCTCCACATTCGGGCTTCCAACTCAACTTTACCATCGACTTCGATCACCCTGCATTTGCCAAAGAATACCAGTCAGCAACCATCGATTTTTCTACTGAAACCTTCGTCTATGAAGTTAGTGAAGCAAGAACCTTTGGCTTTATGAAAGATTTGGACTATTTGAAAGCCAATAATTTGGCGCTAGGTGCGAGTCTGGAAAATGCGATTGGTGTCGATGATACAGGTGTGGTGAATGAGGAAGGTTTGCGCTTTGCCGATGAGTTTGTGCGCCACAAAATTCTAGATGCTGTGGGTGACCTGTATTTGCTTGGACATCAAATTATTGCCAAGTTTGATGGCTATAAATCAGGACATGCGCTGAATAATCAGTTATTACGCAATGTTCAAAATGATCCAAGCAGCTATGAAATTGTAACATTTAATAACGAGAGTGATTGTCCAATTCCTTATGTAAGTGTGACATAAGTCATTGTCTTTTATTGCCTATGTTATGTTATAACAATTGAATCTGAGATTTCCATCACATAAAAATAGTGTGTATTCCAACACTTAATCTATGCAGTTTACTTTTTATTGCTTGCCAAACGTAGTAAAGCTTGGCTAAGCTTAGGGTCGCTCACATATTCAGCGGCGCTGCGTAATAGCTCTTGGGTCTCTGATGTCAGTGTTTTTGTTGGGGGAGAGGGTTCACGAGAGACAACATTTTTGTTTCTTAAGCGAACTTGGATTTTTCGTAATTCCTTGAGTCCTTCGAGCTGAGCTAACTGCGCAACATAGTGGCTTTGTAAATAACTGAGTTGACTAATCATTGCTTGATTTTCACCCGTTATGATCAAAACACCCTGTTGATAACAAACAACTTGCCATTGCTCTGGTTGGGGCAATAACGGTTGAATAATTTTCGTAAGTTGTTTCCATTGTGTCACTTGCGTCGTCAGAAGCGTTAAGTTTCCAGTTTTTATATGTTGTCCTTTCTGTTGGAAAACGTTGTTAGGTTCAGACATGTGGCTTCCTCGGAGGTAATGTGTCCATCTTAAGCGTTTGGTTCAGCTGTTATCAAGGAACAGATGATAAAGGAACGTTTGAAGGACGGTTTCAAGAGGTTTTTATGCATCATACGCGTCGTATTTTACTCGCATTTTCATTAGCTGCTTCAGCTGCTTCGGTTGCTTTCGCAGATTATCAGAACATTGGTCAGACGACAGGCGATGACCGCTTAGAGCAATTATCAAAAACCTTAGCTCAAGGTTCTTATAGTCATTCAGCTGATATGGATTTGCCAGCTGTATCGAATGTGTCAGTTAAATTACGCGAAAAAACCATTGAATTGAATAATGCAACGATCGAGAAGAAATATGGTCGTTCAGCGATTTCATCTCAAGACAACGCATCTTCATTCTCTGCAAACACAGGTTATTCTTGGCTCGTTAGCCATCCTCTACAAGAAGGTCGTGTAAGTTCTTCTTGGGGGAATCGTACGCTACTTGGTTCTACTCGCCACCATTCAGGTGTTGATCTTGCTGCACCATCAGGCACACCAATTTATGCAACAGGCCCTGGCGTTGTAACAAAGTCGGGTTGGGGTACGGGTTATGGTCAATATGTTGAAATTGATCATGGCAATGGTTATATCACCCGTTATGCACATGCTTCACGTTTAATCGTGAGTGCAGGTGACCGTGTTGGTGCAGGTGAACATATTGCCAATGTCGGTTGTACAGGTCGTTGTACTGGCCCGCATTTACACTTTGAAGTTGTAAAAGATGGTCAACGTAAAAATCCATCAACTTACTTAGCAATGTTGCCTTAATGTAATTTGTTAACAGTTGTATATAAATATTCAAAAAAATCGCCTTTATTGGCGATTTTTTATGTGTTTTGTTTCATTTAGGTCAATGACTATTTTGTCAGAAAATAATAAGGCGTTTTGCATTCATCTGGGGCAATAGTTCTATCACAGCAAAACATGATAAAAATAGGGTCGACAAATAACTTAAGGGAAAAGGTGAATTGTATGGCGTTTTATGGCGACTCTGACGCGCAAGAAACCCAAGAATGGCAAGAAGCATTTGATTCAGTATTACAACATATGGGCACGGAACGTGCTGCCTTCTTACTAGAAAAACTCTATCAACGGGCAATTGCGAAACATGTGCCAATCCAGCGCTTAAATACACCTTACCTCAACACCATTTCAGTTGAAGAACAACCAGCAATGCCTGGCGATCAGGATATGGAACGCCGTATCCGTGCCTTGATCCGCTGGAATGCATTGGCGATGGTATTACGTGCCAATAAAACGGGTGATGATCTTGGTGGTCACCTTGCAAGTTTTGCATCGTCTGCAACATTGTACGACGTTGGTTTTAACCATTTCTTCCGCGCAAACAGCAATAACTTTGGCGGCGACATGATTTATTACCAAGGTCACTGTGCACCTGGTATTTATGCGCGTTCTTTCCTTGAAGGACGTTTAAATGAAGAACAGTTAAGTAATTTCCGCCGTGAAGTTGGCGGTAATGGTTTACCAAGCTACCCACATCCATATTTAATGCCTGACTATTGGCAGTTCCCTACCGTATCGATGGGTCTTGGTCCAATTATGTCGATTTATCAAGCGCACATTCAAAAATATTTGATGAATCGTGGCTTGATCAAAGAAGAAGATCGTAAAGTCTGGGCTTATCTGGGCGATGGTGAAATGGATGAACCAGAAAGTACGGGTGCAATTTCACTTGCTGGTCGTGAAAAGCTTGATAACCTCATTTGGGTGGTGAACTGTAACTTACAGCGCCTAGATGGCCCTGTACGTGGTAACGGTAAAATTATTCAAGAATTAGAATCTTTATTCCGTGGTGCGGGTTGGCGTGTCATTAAAGTCGTCTGGGGCCGTCATTGGGATCCACTACTTGCGCAAGATAGTTCGGGCGCTTTAAAAGCAGTGATGGAAGAAACAGTTGATGGTGAGTACCAACGCTATCAAGTGAAAGGCGGCGCATATACACGTGAAAAATTCTTTGGCAAGTACCCAGAAGCTGCGGAACTTGTAAAAGATTTAAGCGATGAAGACATCGATAATCTTAATCGTGGTGGTCATGACCCGTACAAAGTGTTTGCTGCCTATGCAGAAGCAATGAAAGCCAAAGGTCAACCAACCGTTATTCTTGCGAAAACGGTTAAAGGTTACGGTTTGTCTGAAGAAATTGAGGCGGTGAATAAAACTCACCAAATCAAGAAAATGCAGATCGACTCTTTGAAGTATGTACGTGACCGTTTTAACCTGCCATTTACAGATGATAAGTTAGAAGAACTTCCATTCTACCGCCCAAGTGAAAACTCTCCAGAAATGAAGTACATGAAGGCGCGTCGTGAAGCATTAGGGGGTTACCTACCTGCACGTCGTCGTGAGAGTGAAACTTTAGCGATTCCTGAATTATCAGTATTTGATGCGGTATTAAATGGTTCTGGTGGTAAAGAGCAATCGACCACGATGCTGATGGTGCGTTTAATTGCTGCTTTACTGAAAGAAAAAGCAATTAAAGACCGCGTAGTTCCTATCGTTCCAGACGAAGCACGTACTTTTGGTTTAGAAGGGATGTTCCGTCAGCTTGGTATTTATGCGGCTCACGGTCAAAAATATACCCCAGAAGACCAAGAACAGTTAATGCATTACCGTGAAGCAAGTGACGGTCACATGTTGCAAGAAGGAATTAACGAAGCGGGTGCGATGAGTGCTTGGGCTGCGTTGGCAACCAGTTATTCAACCAATAACTTGCCAATGATTCCAATGTACATGTACTACTCAATGTTTGGTTTCCAACGTATTGGCGACATTGCATGGGCTGCGGGCGATGCACAGGCACAAGGTTTCTTGTTGGGTGCAACAGCTGGCCGTACCACATTGAACGGTGAAGGTTTACAGCACCAAGATGGTCATTCACATATCTTGGCGAACACGATTCCAAACTGCGTATCTTATGATCCATGTTTTGGTTATGAATTGGCTGTGATCGTACATGACGGTTTACAACGTATGTATGTGAACCAAGAGCGTGTGTTCTACTACTTAACCGTAATGAACGAAAACTACGAGCATCCTGCAATGCCAGAAGGCGCTGAGGAAGGCATTAAACGTGGTATGTACTTGTTCGAAAAAGATGAAAAAGCAACGGTTCAATTACTTGGTTCAGGCGTCATTCTGCGTGAAGTGATTAAAGCTGCGAAAATCTTACGTGATGAATACCAGATCCACTCAAACGTTTGGAGCGTAACAAGCTTCAATGAATTGTCGCGTGATGGTATGGCATGTGAAGAATACAACCGTTTACACCCGCTTACTGAAGACGTGAAAGAATCTTGGGTATCTAAACAGTTACGTGGAACTGAAGGTATTGTCGTTTCTGCGACAGACCATATGCGTGCGTATAGCGAACAAATTCGCGCATATCTTCCAGATGGTCGTCCATTTGTTGCATTAGGTACTGATGGTTACGGTCGTTCAGATACTCGTGCGAACTTACGTAGTTTCTTTGGTGTTGATGCTGCACATATCGTGGTTGCGACATTGAAAAAATTAGCGGATGAAGGCGAAGTTGAAAATCGTTTGGTCAAAGATGCAATTTCTAACTTTGAGTTAGATACGGACCGTCCAGTTGCATGGGCGCCACAAGCGCATCCAGAAGTTCAGGCAGTTGCTGAATACAATGAAGCGCAAACAGGTGAGGGGAAATAATCATGCAAATCCAAGCACCTGATATTGGCGTAGATAAAGCGCTCGTTGCAGAAATCTTGGTCAAAGTAGGCGACCATGTTGCAGTTGACGATAGCCTTCTGGTGTTAGAGTCAGATAAGGCAACGGTAGAAGTCCCAAGCACGGCGGCAGGTATCGTGAAAAGTATTCTGGTTCAACAAGGCGATGAAGTCACTGAAGGCGTCGCATTGATCGAATTAGAGTCTGAGTCTGCTACTGAAGCACCTGCGAAAGAAGCACCGAAGTCAGAAGCGCCAAAAGCAGAAGCAAAACCTGTCGAAGCTGAAACAAAAGCACAACCAGCTGCTGCTCCAGCAGCGACAGCAAGCCAAATTGTGGATGTAAAAGTCCCAGATATTGGTGTAGAAAAAGCGTTGGTTGCAGAAGTACTGGTCAAAGTGGGTGATCAGATTGAACCTGAACAAAGCATTGTGGTGGTTGAATCGGACAAAGCGACTGTAGAAGTACCAAGCTCGGTTGCGGGGATTGTGGAAGCGATCCAGATTAAAGAAGGCGACAGCATCAAAGAAGGCGTGGTATTGATTCAGGTCAAGACTGCGAGTGCTGCAACGTCATCTGAACCACAAGCAGCCCCAGCTCAAACAGAAGCGCCAGTCGCAACTACAGAAGCACCAGCTGCAACAAATACCTCAACAGGTAATGTTGAAATTGAAGTACCTGATCTAGGTGTAGAAAAAGCTCTTGTTTCAGAAATTCTAGTCAATGTCGGTGATCGCGTTGAAGCTCAACAAAGCCTATGCGTGGTTGAGTCAGATAAGGCTTCTGTTGAAGTGCCAAGTTCAGTAGCAGGGATTGTGAAAGCAATCCATGTCTCTGCGAATCAAGAAGTGCGTCAAGGTGTGGCTTTGGCAACGATTGAGGTCAGTGGTCAGGCCGCTGCACCAGCATCTGCACCAAAAGCTCAAGCTCCTTCGGCACCAGCAGCAACGACAGCGCCAGCAAAATCACAGGCGGCAGCGACAGCAGCCCCAAGTGCGCCTGCACAAGCTGAGAAGTTGACTAAACAGCAAGAAGCTGACAATGCGAAAGTCTATGCGGGTCCAGCCGTGCGCAAACTGGCACGTGAGTTAGGTGTGGTTCTTGGACAGGTGAAAGCATCAGGTGAGCACGGTCGTGTGATGAAGGACGATGTCTTTGCTTATGTGAAAACACGTCTGACTGCACCACAACCGGCTGCAGTAACCCAAGCGGCAGCAGTTGCTTCAGGCTTGCCGAAGTTACCAGACTTTAGTGCATTTGGTGGCGGTGAAGTGAAAACAATGACGCGTTTACAGCAAGTGTCTGTACCGCAATTATCATTGAATAACTTTATTCCGCAAGTGACACAGTTTGACTTGGCGGATATCACCGAGCTTGAAGCATGGCGTGGCGAACTGAAAGATGGCTTTAAAAAGCAGGGTCTGAGCTTAACCATCTTGGCCTTTATTGCTAAGGCGGTTGCGCACTTGCTGAAAGAAGAGCCGTATTTTGCTGGGCATTTGGCCGATGATCAGAAGTCAGTATTATTGCGTAACGAAATTCATATGGGTATTGCAGTTGCGACTCCAGATGGCTTAACCGTTCCGGTATTACGTAACCCTGACCAGAAATCAATTAAGCAGATTGCAACAGAATTGGCCGAACTCAGCCAAAAGGCACGTGATCGCAAATTGTCACCGAAAGATTTACAGGGTGCCAATTTTACCATTACCAGCCTAGGCAGTATTGGTGGAACAGCATTTACCCCATTGGTGAACTGGCCACAAGTTGCGATTTTAGGTATTTCACCAGCAACCATGCAGCCTGTATGGAATGGTAAAGACTTTGATCCACGTTTGATGTTGCCATTGTCATTGTCTTATGACCATCGTGTCATTAATGGTGCGGATGCAGCACGCTTTACCAATAAGCTGACCAAGTTACTCAAAGACATTCGTAGCTTATTGCTCTAATGACTGTTTGAATTTAGAAAACCTCGCTTTGGCGGGGTTTTCTATTTTTAGGATGACAAAAATATGGCTTTATTTGAGAATACTTTTGCCTAAAATAAATTCGTATTGATAACGATTTTTTGGATCAAGGAGCAAGGATGTTAGTGATTTATCGGGTGATGCTACCCTTATTACTCATCGTTTTTGTTTTAATGGGATTGTGGGTGAGTTTCCTGCATTTTCCTTGGGACTGGGTCATGTACGCCGTAATGGGCGTCGAAGTGCTGGTGGCGACAGTGGTGATGGCAATGGAGTATCAGGCACAGCATGTCGGTGGTGCAAGTGGCTGGGGCAGTTTTGGTTTTCTCGGTCTCAGTACCTATCTGGCATTATTTTTGGGGCTTGTCCGTATATTGGTCTGGAGTTACCAAAAATTTTGGGCTTAACCATTCAAAAGCATTTTATTGTTTGATAGAATGGCGTTACTTCATTGGGGAGTAGCCGCTCTTTACGCAAAGTAAAGAGGTGATGATCAACATAATTGTTCAACAGAACATGGTCATCATAGCAAAGAACCAAGAACAGCTTTTCAGCTGTGCTTTTGTTGGCAAGACCTTTGATTTACCACTCTGCATCAATCTATTTGATTTTGGCTAGCAGGAGGGGTAGGTCATCGGTATATTTTGCTAGCCAGAGCATTCAACTATGTATGAATTTCT
Organism: Acinetobacter sp. TUM15071; assembly: GCF_008980925.1. Classification (NCBI taxonomy): domain Bacteria; kingdom Pseudomonadati; phylum Pseudomonadota; class Gammaproteobacteria; order Moraxellales; family Moraxellaceae; genus Acinetobacter; species Acinetobacter sp. TUM15071. Next base: position 137,899 of record NZ_BKGB01000004.1, read on the forward strand.
CATCTCCACATCAATTGTTGCCCTTGCTGAAATGGGTGATAAAACACAACTGCTCGCATTATTACTTGCTGCACGTTTTCGTAAACCGATTCCGATTCTAATTGCTATTTTATTAGCCACTACCATTAACCATGGTATTTCTGCTGTTTTGGGACAATGGATCACCACGGTACTGAGTCCGGATATTTTATTGTGGATTCTTGCGCTTGGTTTCATTGGTATGGCGATCTGGATGTTGATTCCAGATGAGTTAGGTGATGAAACTGAAAATATCAACAAATGGCAAAAATTTGGGGTTTTTGGCGCAACCTTTATCTTATTCTTCCTAGCTGAAATAGGAGATAAAACTCAAATCGCAACCGTGGCTTTGGCAGCACGTTTTGACAGTATTTTCTGGGTGATGCTGGGTACCACATTTGGGATGATGCTTGCCAATGCACCTGCAGTGTTTATTGGTGATAAGCTGGCAGATAAGTTGCCGATTTCCCTGATTCATAAAATTGGTGCTGCAATCTTCTTGATCGTAGGTGTCTCTACTCTAGTGCAGCATTATTTCTTCTAATCTAATCGAATATTAAATCAGTAAAGACCCATCCAATATTGATGGGTCTTTTTGCTATAAATTATGATAAAAGTCCAATATCTGATTGAAACATGAACTAAATCCCATTATTTTATTATGGAATTAAAAATATTTCATATTTAAAGAATTTTTCTGGGGAAATTATGAGTTTCGAGCGGACAACATCGCAAATTTTGTTTGATAATGGCACACATAAATGCATTAGTTTTACCAGTTTGGTTAAAGGGGAAGGTATTCAGGCCAATCAGTTTTTAATTATTGATCATGATCGGGCGGCTGTTTTAGATCCTGGTGGAGATCTGACTTATGTGCCTTTAACCATGGAGCTTAATCGCTATACCAAACTGAAAAATCTGGATTATGTGATGGCTTCGCATCAAGACCCTGACATTATTACCTCAATGCCACGCTGGTTGGTCTATACCGATGCCAAAGTGGTGGCATCAAAACTATGGGCGCGCTTTTTACCGCATTTGAATTCAGCTTTTATGAGTGAGCGTATGAAGGGGAATTGGGAAGAGCGCTTGATCGAACTGTCAGATACGGGGCAAATTATTCCTTTGGGGGAGTCTACGATTGTGGCTGTCCCTGCGCATTTTCTGCATTCGGTGGGTAATTTCCAGTTTTATGATCCAACCGCAAAAGTTCTGTTCTCAGGGGATATGGGCGCTTCGATTGTTGATGATGCAAGCTTACCAATTACCGATTTTGAAGCACATATTAAAAAAATGAAAGGTTTCCATCAGCGTTATATGTGTTCCAATAAAGTAATCCGACTCTGGGTTAATATGGTTCGGCAGATGGATCTTGAAATGATTGTGCCGCAGCATGGTACGGCCTTTGTTGGCAAAGAGATGATCAATCAATTTCTGGACTGGATCGAAACGCTGGAATGTGGTGTTGATTTGATGAATGAATATGTTTTTAGTTTACCGACTGAAATGAGCTAAATTTCTGAGTCAGGAAAATGACTGGAAAATACATAAATCGCTGATTGAGCACTCTTGTCGCCACCAATAAATTTTCTTAGGATTCATCAGATAAAGGATTAAATTTGATAACGAGAATTTTAAGAAAATGTTGTCTCAAATTGCGACCCCAGATGCGTGTGTTAGTTGTGGTGCCTGCTGTGCAAATTACCGTGTTTCTTTCTATTGGGCTGAGGCAGAACAGCTCCCTGAGCACATGGTTGAACCACTTACAGCCGTCTATTCCTGTATGAAGGGAACCAATCAAGCACAAGTCAAATGTGTGGCTTTGCAAGGAGAGGTGGGACAGCAAGTGAGCTGTTCCATCTACCCATTTCGGAGTTCAAGTTGCAAGGAAGTGCAGATTGCCGATTCACATTGTAACAAGGCACGGTTGGCGCACAAACTGATTCCGTTGGTCACGATTGAGCAGCAGTCCTCTGAAAATAATGACAATTATGATCAGGTTTGCTAACTGGATTTATCGGGTTTGGAAGCAATAAGCGTCGATCAGACAGCTTTTTAAGCAATGCTTGAAATTATTTTCATCATAGAAAATGAAAATCACATCGAAATTTGTTTATAATAGCTCACGGAAATTACCAGTGAGATTGTTATGCTGACCATCGTTCAAGAAGCGCTAACCTTCGATGATGTCTTATTACTTCCTGCCTACTCAACTGTTCTCCCAAAAGATGTCTCCTTAAAGACACGTTTAACTCGCGGAATTCAACTTAATATCCCTCTCGTTTCTGCTGCAATGGATACAGTGACTGAATCACGTATGGCAATTGCGATGGCGCAAAATGGTGGTATTGGTATTTTGCACAAAAACATGGATATCGCAGCGCAAGCTGCTGAAGTTCGCCGTGTGAAAAAATTTGAAGCTGGTATGGTGAAAGACCCAATCACTGTTGGCCCTGAAACGACAGTGCGTGAGCTGATTGCGATTACCCAAGCGAATAACATTAGCGGTGTGCCTGTTGTAAAAGATGGCAAAGTCGTGGGGATTGTCACAGGTCGTGATACACGCTTTGAAACCAATCTTGAGCAGCCTGTAAGTAACATCATGACAGGTCAAGATCGTCTCGTGACTGTTCGTGAAGGCGAGTCGAAAGAAAATATCCAAGCATTGTTACAAAAGCATCGCATTGAAAAAGTTTTGGTTGTTGGCGAGAACAATGAGCTTAAAGGCTTAATTACCGTAACTGACTTCCGTAAAGCTGAAAGCTACCCAAACAGTTGTAAAGATGATTTGGGGCGTTTACGTGTTGGTGCTGCGGTTGGTACTGGTGCTGAAACACCAAGCCGTGTCGAAGCTTTAGTAGATGCTGGTGTAGATGCGATTGTTGTCGACACAGCACATGGGCATTCTGCGGGTGTCATTGAACGCGTTCGTTGGGTTAAAGCAAACTACCCACAAGTTCAAGTCATTGGTGGCAACATCGCAACAGGTGATGCAGCATTGGCATTGCTTGATGCAGGCGCAGATGCTGTGAAAGTCGGTATCGGTCCTGGTTCAATCTGTACGACACGTATTGTGGCTGGTATTGGTATGCCACAGATTTCTGCAATTGACAGCGTTGCCAACGCATTGAAAGATCAAATTCCTTTGATTGCAGATGGTGGTATTCGTTTCTCTGGTGATATGGCGAAAGCGATTGGTGCTGGTGCAAGCACGATTATGGTGGGTTCTCTACTTGCTGGGACAGAGGAAGCACCTGGCGAAGTTGAATTCTTCCAAGGCCGTTACTACAAAGCATACCGTGGCATGGGTTCATTGGGTGCAATGGCGGGTGTATCTGGTTCTGCCGACCGTTATTTCCAAGATGCTAAAGCAGGTGCTGAAAAGTTAGTACCAGAAGGCATCGAAGGTCGAGTTCCATATAAAGGGCCAATGGGTAACATCGTGCACCAAATGATGGGTGGTTTACGCTCATCAATGGGTTATACAGGTTCATCTGTGATTGAAGACCTTCGTCAAAATGCGAAATTTGTGAAAATTACTTCAGCAGGCATGTCAGAATCACATGTTCATGACGTGACGATTACCAAGGAAGCACCAAACTATCGCGTTGGTTGATTTTTGGTAACTTTGCTGATTGAAAAACCGTCAGGACACTGACGGTTTTTTTTGTTTTGGTGTAAAGTGAATTAGATGAAGAAGGATATGGTTAGACACCATATAAAGATAAGAAAGTGAGTAAAAGATGAGCTATTTTGGTACTGATGGAATTCGCGGCAAATTTGGACAAATGCCAATTACCCCAGAGTTTGCATTAAAATTGGGTTTCGCAGCAGGAAAAGTATTAAAGAGAAATAGTCCTAAAAATAAACCGATTGTGGTACTGGGGAAAGACACACGCTTATCGGGTTATATTCTAGAAGCTGCATTGCAAGCAGGTTTGAATGCTGCAGGTGTTTATGTCCACTTATTGGGGCCATTACCGACCCCTGCCATTGCACATTTAACCCGCGCACTGCATGCGCATGCGGGAATCGTTATTTCTGCTTCTCATAATCCTTATTTTGATAATGGGATTAAGTTTTTCTCGAGCGAAGGCAAAAAACTTCCAGATGCAATCCAAGACCAGATCAATCAAGAGCTAGAGAAAGATCTAGTGATTGAGGACACAGCAAATTTGGGTAAAAGTGTCCGTGTGAAAGATGCCAATGGCCGTTATATCGAATTTTGTAAATCGACTTTCCCGTACCATTTTGACTTGCGTAATTTAAAAATCGTGGTGGATTGTGCCAATGGTGCAGCCTATAGCGTAGGGCCATCGGTGTTCCGTGAATTAGGTGCCAAAGTCATTCCATTATTTAATGAACCAGATGGTTTAAATATTAATGAAAACTGTGGCTCGACTCATCCTGAGCTATTACAAAAAGCAGTGATTGAGCATAAAGCCGATCTTGGTATTGCTTTTGATGGCGATGCAGACCGTGTGGTGATGGTAGATAAAAATGGTCAGTTGATTGATGGTGACCATATCCTTTATATCCTTGCAACACAGGCAAAAAATAAGCCAGCAGGTGTTGTTGGAACTGTGATGAGTAATATGGCACTCGAGCTGGCATTACAAAAAGCGAATGTTGATTTCGTACGTGCCAGTGTTGGTGACCGCTATGTATTACAAGCACTTGAAGAAAATGCTTGGATGACAGGGGGTGAGCCTTCAGGTCATATTCTGACTTTAGATAAGAGCACCACAGGTGATGCAATTATTGCAGCATTACAAGTACTCACCGTGATGGTCGAACAAGGCAAAGCATTGCATGAGTTGATTGAAGGCTTTGTGTTATTCCCTCAAGTGCTGGTGAATGTACGTTTACAAGATATGATTGATCCGTATTCCATTCCTGCTTTGGTGGCTGAATTTGAAAAAGCTGAACAACAATTGAAAGGTCGAGGCCGTTTGTTGATTCGTAAATCAGGTACAGAACCTGTGATTCGCGTCATGGTGGAAGGTGATCAACAGCAAGAAGTCGAGGCTTTAGCGAATCATTTGGCAGAAGCGGTACGAGCTCAAGCCCAAGCTGCTTAAGGAAATGCAATCATGAGTGATGTCATTAAAGACCTGAGTGAATTGCGTTTGAGCTATGAGCAGGGCGAATTACATGAAGCCCAGATCAGCGTACAGCCGCATACACAATTCCTGAATTGGTTTAATCATGCATTAGCTGCCAATTTACATGAACCCTATGCAATGTCATTAGCCACGGCAAATGCTCAAGGGCGTCCGCATGTGCGTACCGTATTATTACGTGGTGCGACAGAAGCAGGCTATGATTTCTATACTAATTATGACAGTCAAAAAGGGTTGGACTTAGCAGAAAACCCTTATGCTGAGTTGCTGTTTTACTGGCCAAGTTTAGAGCGTCAGATCCGCATTGGTGGCAAAGTCGTGAAGATTTCTGAACAAGAATCGACGGATTACTACCATAAACGCCCGCGTGACAGTCAGATTGCTGCGCATATCAGTACCCCACAAAGTGGGGTGATTGAGAGCCGTGAATTATTGCAACAACGCTTTCAAGCGCTGCAAGCTCAGGCTCAAGATGAACTGGATAAGCCTGAATTCTGGGGCGGCTATCGCTTAGAAGCAGATTATTATGAGTTCTGGCAGGGACGACCAAATCGCTTACATGATCGTTTAAGTTATGAAAAACAAAACGGTCTTTGGACTATACAACGTTTGATGCCATAAATGACGCAGATTCAAATTCAAAAAAGACCATTGCTTACACGCCCTGAACAGTTTCAGGGCGTGCCTACTTTTATTGCCGAAATTTTAGCAAGACGAGGCGTGCAGTCGGAGCAAGAGCTGGAACTGAAGCTTAAACACTTGCTATCTCCTGAGCTTAAGGGGTTGGAGCAGGCAGTTGCATTGATTGATCAAGCCATTGATCAGCAAAAGCAGATCGTGATTGTGGGTGACTATGATGCTGATGGTGCGACCAGTACCGCTTTAATGGTTCTTGTCCTGCAAGATATGGGTGCCAAAGTTGAGTATCTGGTTCCTGATCGTTTTAAGTATGGTTATGGACTCACGCCTGCAATTGCTGAATTGGCAAAACAAAGCTATCAGCCAGATCTTTTGATTACTGTGGATAATGGTATATCGAGCCATGCGGGTGTAGACACTGCTCAAGCTTTAGGTATGCAGGTGATCATTACTGATCATCATTTAACCACTAAGCCGACACCTTGTGCTGAGGCAGTGGTTAATCCAAACCAACTCGGTTGCGCGTTTTCAAGTAAGGCTTTGGCTGGGGTTGGGGTGGCTTTTTATGTATTGGCGAAATTGGCCAGTTCGCGCAGCCAGCAAGACAAAAGCAGCAGTAAAGTGACCCAATACCTTGATCTTGTGGCTTTGGGGACCTATGCCGATGTCGCCAGTTTGGATTATAACAACCGTATCTTGATTGATGCTGGATTAAAGCGGATTCAGCAACATCAATGTCGTGCGGGTATTTTGGCCTTACTGGATATTGCAGGACGAGATGCAGCCAGTTTGCGGGCACAAGATTTAGGCTTTGTGGTCGGCCCGCGAATCAATGCGGCCGGCCGTATGGAAAGCATGCGGATCGGAATTGAGTGTTTACTTGCGGCTGATATGGCAACTGCTTATCCGATTGCACAGCAGTTGAATCAGCTGAATATTGAACGCCGTCAAGTTGAAACTGAAATGAAGCAGCAAGCGTTAAGTGCTTTGCAACATATTCAGGTAGAAACAGAGCATTTACCTGCAGCATTGGTGATGTTTGATGAACAGTGGCACCAAGGTGTGATTGGTATTGTGGCTGGGCGTTTAAAGGAACAGTTTCATCGTCCAAGTTTAGTGTTTGCTCCTGATGAGGATGGGATCCATATCAAAGGTTCCGCACGGTCGATTGATGGGATTCATATCCGCGATACCATCGAGCAAGTTGCAGAACAACATCCACATTTGGTCAGTCACTTTGGTGGACATGCTGCTGCAGCCGGCCTAACCCTGAAAAAAGAAAATTTTGCTGCATTCAAAATCGCTTTCACCCAATCTATTGCCGAAATGGACGATGACTTGTTTACGGCGACCTTATGGACTGATGGTGAACTGGGCGATGCAGATTTACATTTAGGGACGCTGGATTGGATTGAGCAGCTTGGACCTTGGGGGCAGAAGTTTCCCTTGCCTCAATTTGAGGGGCGATTCAAAGTGATCGATTATCGTTGGCTCAAAGAGCAACATTTAAAACTCAAATTGGCAGTCGGGTCACATTCTGTAGATGCGATTGCATTTAATGCGATGGACCGTTTTGAATTTAATCCAATGCTGGGTTATGTCGATTTAGTCTACACCTTGGAACGAAATGTCTTTAATGGCAACACTAGCCTACAATTGCAAGTCGCTTATTTAAAACAATGAAAAACGCCCTGAATGATTCAGGGCGTTTTCAATATTACAAACTTCTGTTCAAGTCTTAGAAGCGGTATGCACCACGAAGACCGAATGAAGTGTAGTCATTATCGATGTATGATTTATCGTTACCGAAACCTACACGACCTTCCAAGCTCACTTGTTGATTGAAGAATTTCTTCGCAGAAATACCCCATTCATTTGAATTGATGAAAGTGTTGTCATAATCAAGTTTTTGGTAATCAACACCAACGCTTAAAGTTTTGTCGATGAAGTAATCACCTTTTAACTTCACTTCTTTGTTGTCACCAAAAGCAGTGTATGCTTCTAGGTTCACGTCATTTTGACCCATTTTAGTCACATACTTCGCACGAAGTGTTGGACTAGTTTCACGGTCGCCATCTTTCACATCAACAGTTTTTGCACCCGCAGCAACCAATAAACCTGGTGCTGGTAAGTAACCTACTTCTGCTGCGTAGTGATTGATTTTTAATTTGTCTTCATCAGTTGCATATTTCGAATTCGGTTTGATTTCTTCACGGCCAATATTACCGCTTAAATAGAAATCGCTGTTTGGAACGAAGTATTCAATACCTGCGCCATATTGATTGTTTTTGAATGCATCATCTTCTTCATGAGCGTATTGAGCTTTTACATTGCTCGCACGGTCAAGGAACGCAGCTTCTGCAAGAGGTGCATTACGTGTTTGTACTGGGTTAAAGTAATATTTGCCGTCTACGCTGAAACGATCATTGTCACCAAAACGATCTTGGTCTTTATAGGTATAAGAACCACCTACCTCAGCTTGATAAGCATGAGCAGTGCCTGTTACTGCGATAGCAGATAAAAGTGCTGATGCAATTGCTAATTTTTTCATGGTTGTTTCCTCATTAAGATTTAAACCAAGTGTTAAACACTGATACATGTTTTGTTACAACTCGAGTCTAGAGCAATTTTCATGATCGTCAATCTTGATAAGGTAATCGAACAGTACGAATGTAATTGACTTGTAATTTTGACATTTTATCTAATTGATATTGTTTAATAAAAAATCAATGTTTTGATTTATTAAAACTTAGGAGAGATTGTGTGTTTTAGTGTAAATGGTCTAATTTTTATACAAAAACTTGAATCTAATACATCTGACTAAACATTTCAGGCATAAGATTAAGTAATTAAAAAAATCAATTTTAATAAATAAAGGTATTCAAAATGACATGGCTGTGTCGACCAAAACAGTTATGTTAAAATAGCGGATTAAGTGAAAAAGTTGTGAGAAAACACGCGTGGAAATTAATCCGTATTTAGTCCAATTGAAAGATTTATCTGATCGTAGCCAAACACTACGGGGGTATCTTTGACTACGATCTAAAAGCTGAGCGTTTAGAAGAAGTTTTAAGAGAATTAGAAGACCCTGCGATTTGGAATGATCAAAGCCGTGCTCAGGCCATCGCAAAAGAAAAGGGCAGTTTAGAAAACACATTAGGTGTATTTGATCGTCTTGCTGAACAGTTAGATGATGCAAAAGCCATGCTAGACCTTGCGGTTGAAGCGGATGATGAAAGTTTATTGTTGGATGTTCAAGCAGAATTAGATAGTGCTGAACAGGCCTTAGGTAATCTTGAATTCCGCCGTATGTTCAGTAATCCGATGGATCCAAACCCATGCTTCCTTGAAATTCAATCAGGTTCGGGTGGTACAGAAGCACAAGACTGGGCTTCGATGCTATTGCGTATGTATCTACGCTGGATCGAACGTCACGGCTTTAAAGCTGAATTGATGGAAGTCTCAGATGGTGATGTGGCTGGGATTAAATCAGCGACCATCCGTGTGGATGGTGAATTTGCCTATGGTTGGTTACGTACTGAAAGTGGCGTACATCGTTTAGTCCGTAAGTCACCATTTGACAGTAACAACAACCGTCATACTTCATTCTCAGCCGTGTTTATCTCACCTGAGATTGATGACAATATCGAAATTGATATCAATCCATCTGATGTGCGTACCGATACTTACCGTGCTTCGGGTGCGGGTGGTCAGCATATTAACAAAACCGATTCTGCAGTTCGTTTAACTCACGCACCGACAGGTATTGTGGTGGCATGTCAGAACCAACGTTCACAACATGCCAACCGTGACCATGCATGGAAGCAATTACGTGCCAAACTGTATGAATTAGAGATGAGCAAACGTAATGAAGCTGCTCAAGCCTTAGAAGACTCGAAGTCAGATATTGGTTGGGGAAGCCAGATTCGCTCGTATGTCCTCGATGATTCACGTATTAAAGACCTGCGTACTGGTGTGGAAAATTCCAATACCAAAGCAGTGTTAGATGGTGACTTGGATAAGTTCATCGAAGCAAGTTTGAAACAAGGTTTATAAGTTTTAATCCAATTAAAACGGCAATCTCGTTCAGCATCTGCTAGTTAATCGAAAAAATATGATATTAATATCGAAAAAAATGGATATTAATATTTTAAAATTTCGATATACTGGATTTAGGTGCTGAACAAAGCGTTGCCGCTTGAGAAACGTGGTGAGTCTATGGATATTGATGTTATAAGCAAAGCCTTAGCCAATCCATTACGTCGACAGATTTTGCAATGGCTAAAAGAGCCTGAGCAATTTCTACCCGTTGAGCAATGTGGTGGTAGTTTTGAACGTGGTGTATGTGCAGGACACATCGAACGTTTAGGAAAAGTTGCACAATCGACTATGTCGAATCATTTGTCTGTACTACAACAGGCGGGTTTGATTAAGGTTGAGAAATATGGGCAGTGGTCTTATTTCACGCGCAATGAAGCTTTGATTCAGCAATATATCGAACATTTAAAACAAGCACTTTAAATCGAAGAAGTGTAAGTTGAGGCGATCATGGCTGAACTAAATTCTACTTTGCAAGTAGGTGATTTCACGATTAAAAACCGCTTGGTTTTAGCTCCTTTAACGAGAGCGCGTAGTGGTGCGCAGCGTATTCCAAATGATTTGATGGTGGAATATTACCAACAACGTGCCAATGCTGGCCTTATTATTACCGAAGCAACGGTGATTAGCCCTAAAGCAGCGGGATATGCCAATACACCAGGCTTATGGTCGCAAGAACAAGCGCAGGCATGGCATAAAATTGTTGAAGCCGTACACGCACAAGGTTCAAAAATTGTGGTTCAGCTGTGGCATGTCGGTCGTATTTCACATCCAGACTTATTGGATGGTGATACACCTGTGGCGCCAAGTGCAATTCAACCTGCGGGTGAAGTGAGCTTACTTCGTCCAAAACGTCCTTTTGTGACACCACGTGCGTTATCGCATGAAGAAATCCAAGAAGTTGTTGCACAATATAAAAATGCAGCAGAACAGGCCAAAGCCGCTGGTTTTGATGGTGTCGAATTGCATGCTGCCAATGGTTATCTGATTGATCAATTCCTGCAAAGCAGCACTAATCATCGTGATGATGAATATGGCGGTGCAATTGAAAACCGTGCGCGTTTATTACTACAAGTTGTAGATACCTTCATTGAAGTATGGGGTGCTGGTCGAGTGGGTGTACATCTTGCTCCACGTGGTGATTCGCACGATATGGGTGATGAAAATCCATTAGCAACGTTTGGTTATGTGGTAGAGCAATTAGATCAACGCAATATTGGTTTTATTTTCACGCGTGAATATGAAGCTGAGGATAGTGTGTTACCTAAATTACGCCCGAAATTTAAAGGCGTGTGGATTGCCAATGAAGGTTTAACGGCGGATTCTGCGAAACGCATTTTGGCGACAGGTCAAGCTGATGCAGTCTCATTCGGTAAACAATATATCGCGAACCCTGATTTATTTGAACGTTTACAACATGATTTACCTTTAAACCCACTTCAACCACAAACCTTATACGGTGATGGTGCTGAGGGTTATACCGATTATCCTGCCTTTGAACAGTTAGAAGCATAATTTGCTTTAAAACTTTAAAAAATGACTCATGTGATTTACCAAAATTGCATGAGTTTTTGTTTTAAATTCCGCATAATGAGCAGGAATCACATTGTAAATTATGGTCTCGGATGGCGCAGAATACAGCAGCACAGCAAACACCGTTTTGGTATAACTTTTTACTGGCTTGTATCAAGCCGTTGTACCGCTGGAAAATCAAACAACGGGCTGAAAGTGATGCGCTGTTTCAACAGGAATGTATTGAGCGTTTTGGGCCATTCCAACCCCCTAAAAATTTGGGGGCAATTTGGTTCCATGCGGTATCAGTCGGTGAAACCAACGCGGCTCAACCGTTAATAGAACATTATTTAAAACTAGGCCATCCGGTTTTAGTGACCAATACTACCAAGACAGGGCAAGCGCGTGCCAAATCCCTGTTTTTAAAAGCCCCTTATCTCGATTTATTTCAGGCGGTATATTTGCCTGTCGATCAAAAAGCATTATTAAAACAATTTTTTAATCTGTATCAACCGCGACTATTGGCATTGGTTGAAACAGAGATCTGGCCAAATCTTATTGCCCAAGCAAAACAGCAACAGATTCCCTGTATTTTATTGAATGCGCGTCTGTCAGAGAAATCAGCCAAAGGTTATGGCAAGGTTCGTCGTTTGACCCAACCGATGTTGCAACAGCTCACTTGGATGCTGGCACAAGATGTGGCAACGCAACAGCGTTATGTTGAATTAGGTTTAGAACAAACCAAAAGTCAGGTGGTTGGAAATATTAAATTTGATATTTCAGCACCAGAACAGTATCTGCAACAAGCACAGCAGTTGAAACAAGATTGGCACTTGGTGGGGCGGCAGATCATCACTTTGGCCAGTACTCATGCGCCCGAAGAAGAAAGTTTACTCAAACAATTGCAGCCGCATTTAAATTCAAATCCAAATTTAATCTGTATTGTGGTGCCACGTCATCCTGAACGTTTTGACGAGGTGTACCAAGTTTGTCAAAGTTTAAATTTAAAAACACAACGCCGTAGTCTTCAACAACCGATTCAAGCGGATACACAGGTATTTCTTGCCGATAGTATGGGTGAGATGTGGTTGTGGTACGCCTTGAGCCAAGCCTGTTTTGTCGGTGGTTCATTGAATGAGCCTGGTGGTGGTCACAATATTCTAGAACCGATGGTCTTGAATGTGCCTACAGTGATTGGTCCACGTTATTTCAACTTTCAAACGATTGTGGATGAGTTTGTGGCTGAACAAGGGATTTTGATTGGAGAGGATGCAGCACAGGTGGGGCAGCAATTATTAGCCTGTTTAGAAGATGATGCTCAGACTCAGCAACTGGTTACGCAGGCTCAGCGGGTTCTACAAACAAATAAAGGCTCACTACAGCAGCATATTCAGTGTCTTGATCACTATTTACAGCAAACAGCATTATCATGAATATTGTTTTACTCGAGCCAGATCAGTGTGTTTCAGCGGATGTATGGCAGATCAGCCAGCCCAGACAATTGCAGCATTTAGCTCAGCACTTACAGCTCAATGTTGGTGATACCTTAAAGGTTGGGATTCGTGCAGGTCAGCGATACTTAACTGAGGTGGTCGCTATCAGCGAAAAATGCATTACAGTTCGGCCAGTTCAAACTGAAGCGGTTCCTGCAAAGCTTCCCGTGCATCTGATTCTTGCCTTGCCACGTCCAAAAGTATTGCGTCGCATCATTATGGATGCTGCGACACTGGGGGTGGAACGGATTAGCCTGATTCATAGTTATCGAGTGGATAAGAGCTATTGGCACACACCGTTTTTACAGCAGCTCAGTGATTATATAACTTTGGGTTTAGAACAGGCCGGCGATACCATTGCACCCGAAATCCAACTCTATAAACGCTTTAAACCTTTTGTTGAAGATGTTTTACCGACGTTGATCAGCGCAGAACAGCCTGCTTACGTGGCGCATCCTTATGCTGAGCAGCAAATGCCGTATGCAATTCAACAGCCTTGTAGTTTGATCGTTGGCCCAGAGGGAGGATTTATTCCCTATGAGGTCGATCTACTCATAAAAAACGGCTGCCAAGCGATGAGCTTAGGCAACCGAATTTTGCGAACTGAAACAGCGGTGTCAAATATTTTAGGGCGATTATTTGTCTAAAGTATCGCTCTGCTCAGATTGATCACCACGATAGACTTTGACTTCCTGCACTGGATAAGGAATTGAAATGCCTTTCTCATCAAAAGCAGTGACTACCAATTCTTGAATTTCACTGATAGAGGCTGAGGTGCTGGTTTCAGTGGTATTGACCCACCAACGTACCGTTAAATTAATTGAGAAATCTGCCAGTGCGGTAACATTGACAGAGAAGCCTGGTTGACTCAGTACATTTAAATTACGATCCAGAATATCAAGAATAATCTTCTTGGCTTTTTGCATGTCATCTTCATAGCCAATCCCGACCACAAACTCACAACGACGACGTTGATAGGCATTGTTAACCGTAACAGCACTGGTATACACCGTGGCATTAGGAATTACGATACGGCGGCCATCAGGCGAACGTAAGAAGGTTGCTCGGATTTGAATATCCTCGACGTTTCCTTCCAAGCCATTGACGACAATATCATCACCGATACGAAACGGTTCGCTGATCAGAATCAGAATCCCTGACAATAAGTTTTGAAAAATATCTTTGAAAGCAAAACCGATCGCAACCGAACCAATACCTAGTGCACCAATCAACTGACTTGGTGTGAAGCCTGGGATAGCAATCACCAGCGCGATCAAGAAGCCAAAGAAGATAATAAAAGTACTACCGACCCGATTCAGTACCAATACTAGGTTTTGGCGAGTATAGCTGCGATTTTCTAGCGTCTTGCGAATAAAGAGTTTAAACAACTTGGTGAGTAACCAAAAGATAATGAAAACTGTAATTGCGATACCGATATAGGGAATACGCTCCCAAAAGCTGTCCATGATTTTATCAATCGTGGTATAGGCATCGTGGTACTTTTCAGTATGGGCCAAAACCGTTTCAGTGGTCTTGGTGCTGGCTTGATGAATCAGCGCACCTGTATCTTTCGCCACTTCAGTCAATGTTGTTTGTTCGTTTGCCACAGCAAGATCTCTATTTCGCAAAGGAAGGAGTAAATGAGGGAAGCAATCATAATGAATTTATTGCCAACACGCATGCAAAATTCAGTCTTTGTTTCCCATGATGATCAAATCAATTCGCTGAATGTAGTCGCTTAAAAATATTCGGTCGTATTTTGAATGATCTGGGTTGGTGCATCCCATACATCTGGGCTGGCAAAATAATACGCAAAAATAAAGACACCAAACATCATGAATAGACTAAACAGAATCATGATCCAAGCGAGAATTTTTTCCCACGCACTGGATGGGCGAACATCACCATAATCATTGCGATGGGGAGTTCCAGGTGCGAATAAGGCATATAAAGTAAATAAAAATTGCAGCACTGGAACCAAGAGCAGTAAACATAGCCAACCTGTTTTATTCAAGTCATGCAGGCGACGGATAAGAAATACGATTTGGAAATAAAATGCGACTAACCACAGTGCGATCAAAGCAAAGATGGTAAGACCTGAAAATGTAGAAAAGAAGGTTTCATCGACATGACTGAGACTAAAAATGCCAGCGAAGGCAAAAATACCGAAAAAAGCAGCCATACATATGAAGCTGAGTAAACCATACCAAGCGATATAGCTGAGGCGGTTGAAGCGACCATTTGGGGAGAGCGGATAGTCACTCATGGGCTGCACTCGAGCAGTTGTTGCGGGATCAAACATAGAGCGTTCCTATTTTTCTGCTTATTAAATCTTTTGTGGTCTTGGCAATGATCAAAATAATCACTTATTTTAAAAACAAAAAGCATAGACAAGCAGTTCAAATTTAAATTATTTTGAGTAAATTTTTGAAAATAAATTGATCGTAAAAGCGTCGGCTTTGCTATTTTAGCCTATAACTTAGTCAAGGTCGAAAGATTAAAAGTCCTGACATTTCTACGACCAAAGCCGCATTGTTTGCACTTGTAAATGGTGTCAATACTGCAAGTGAGAACAAAACATACCCGTGTAATAGATGAGAACATCTAAGGTATGAGATAAAAAACCAAGGAAGTGAGCTATGAAAGAAATCTACCCAGTGCCTGATAAATTCAAAGAAACGGCAAGAATCTCTGAAGCAGACTATTTCAAACGTTACCAGCATTCGATTGAGCAGCCAGAAGCATTTTGGGCAGAGGAAGCCAGCAAGATTGAATGGATCAAACCATTTACACAGGTCAAAAATACCAGTTTTAATCAAGATAATTTCAAAATCGAATGGTTTGCTGATGGTGAGTTGAATGTCTCAGCCAATTGCTTAGATCGTCATCTTAAAGATAATCCATTAAAACCTGCCATTATTTGGGAAGGTGATCACCCTTCGCGTCATAAAATCATCTCATTTTCTGAACTGCATGATGAAGTCTGTCGTTTTGCCAATGTGTTAAAGAAACAAGGTATTCGCAAGGGCGATCGTGTCGTGCTGTATATGCCAATGGTGCCTGAAGCAGCAATTGCCATGCTCGCTTGTGCGCGTATTGGTGCAGTGCATTGTGTGGTGTTTGGTGGTTTCTCGCCAGACTCCTTGGCGAGTCGTATTGAAGACTGTCAAGCAAAACTGGTGATTACTGCGGATGCAGGCATGCGTGGTGGAAAGTTACTGCCACTGAAAGAAAATGTCGATGCAGCTTTAGACATTGATGGTACCAGTAGTGTTGAAAACGTGATTGTGGTACATCGCACGGGCAATCCAATTCAGTTTAATGCGGAACGTGATGTTTGGTATCACCTTGCTATCATGGAAGTAGACGAACACTGTCCACCAGAACCAATGAAAGCAGAAGACCCTTTATTTATTCTGTATACCTCAGGTTCAACTGGTAAACCGAAAGGCGTATTGCATACCACAGGTGGTTATCTAGTCTATGTAAATACCACATTTAGAGAAGTCTTCGATCTACGTGAAGATGATGTGTATTGGTGTACTGCCGATGTCGGCTGGATTACAGGCCATAGTTATTTACTTTATGGCCCACTCAGTAATGCCACCACCACGGTGATGTTTGAGGGTATTCCACAATATCCGACATGGGCACGTATTGGTCATGTGATTGATAAGCATAATGTCACCATCCTATATACGGCACCGACTGCGATTCGCGCCATGATGCGTGAAGGTGATGCCTATGTACGTGAAAGTAACCGCAGTAGCTTACGTTTACTCGGTTCGGTGGGTGAGCCGATCAACCCAGAAGCGTGGAATTGGTATCATGAAGTGGTTGGTGAAGGCCGTTGCCCAATTGTCGATACATGGTGGCAAACAGAGACAGGCGGCATTTTAATTTCACCATTGCCGGGTGCAACTGCCTTAAAACCAGGATCCGCGACACGTCCATTCTTTGGTATTCAACCTGCACTGGTGGATGGAGAGGGTAATGAGCTAGAAGGTGCAACTGAAGGCAATCTGGTGATTAAGGATTCATGGCCGGGTCAAATGCGAACCATTTGGGGTGATCCACAACGCTTTATTGAAGCCTATTTCTCGACCTTTAAAGGCTGTTATTTCACTGGTGATGGTGCACGCCGAGATGCTGATGGCTACTATTGGATTACGGGACGTGTCGATGATGTACTCAACGTATCGGGGCATCGTTTAGGTACAGCCGAGATTGAGAGTGCCTTGGTCTCGCATGTAGCAGTTGCAGAGGCTGCGGTGGTGGGTATGCCGCATGATATTAAAGGACAGGGGATTTGTACCTTTGTCACTTTACAAGCCGATGTGGCTGAATCTGAGGAACTACGTAAGGAGTTGGTGAATTGGGTACGTAAAGTACTTGGCCCTGTGGCAACCCCAGATGCCTTACATTGGGCGCCCGCTTTGCCAAAAACCCGTTCAGGCAAAATCATGCGCCGCATCTTGAGAAAGATTGCTGCCAATGAATTGGATAGTTTAGGTGATACCTCGACCCTTGCTGAACCCGCTGTGGTTGATCATTTGATTGCGACAGTTTATCCAAACCGATAAACCCGATGCAAATGTGAAAAGAGCGTTCGATTGAACGCTCTTTTTTTATCTGCATTAGAATTCTTGCATAAGTCATTTTTTAAGCAGGATTGAATTCGCAATGAAAGTCCCCTCTCCTTTTTAAAGGAGAGGGCTAGGGAGAGGATTTATATGAAGAATTTTCCTCATCCTCTTGCGGACTTGCAGCCCTCATCCCAAAGGGAGATGGGACTTTCAAAACTAATTTTTTACCAATGATTGATCATTTTTTGACTTTTGAAAGAGCTCCATTATTTAATTGTGCGCTAAAAAATCTACAGTGTTTTGTACAGTGGCGAAGAAACCCAGTGCAGATAAGAACGCCGTTTGTACATCTGCTGCTTTGACGCTTTTACCTTCATGTTCAAGATCACGGGTTGCAGTGGCATCTGCAATGACAATTGGTTGGTAGCCAAGCTCTTTGGCTGCACGCGTCCCAGAATCAATACAGACATGGGTCATCATGCCAGTAATTACTAACTGTTCAACTTGATGCTGCTCAAGGATGGCTTGAAGATTGGTTTCTAGAAAGCTATTTGGGAAATGCTTTTCGATAATCAATGATTGATCGGTGACTTTAAGTTGTGGATGTAATTCAACACCCACGGTATTTTCCTGAAAAAAACTGGCTGAGGCAGGATTAATATGCTGAATATAAATAATCGGTAAATTATTTTGAATAAAATGATCTTCTAATTGGTTGGTTTTCGCCAGAGCAAGCTCTGGATTGACCAATTCCATTTTGCCATTTTTAAAATAGTCGTTTTGAACATCAATAATCAGTAAGGCTTGTTTCATTGTTTTTACGTCCAACATTAAGATAAAACAAGAGTAGGGTGAAACTGAGAAATCGGCTATATTCAAATGAAAGCATTGTTGCTGGTTTTCTTTCGTAATGAAAAATGAATATTGAACTTGATCCCATCGACTTAAAAATTATTGAACTGCTGAAGCAAGACTCGCGTTTAAGTCATAAAGAAATTGGACAGCGGGTACATCGTACTGGGCAGGCGGTGGGTGCGCGTATTGCACAGTTAATGGATGCAGGTATTATCAAAAATTACACCGTCGCGATAAAATACGAACATAAACAATTCATCCAACTGTTTATGAATGATCAGCAAGCTTTTATTGAGGTTGAGCATTTGGTCAAACAATATGAGCAAGTGGATGAGTGTTTTAAAATTCTCGGCAACGCCTGCTATATGATTGTTAGTCACTTTAATCCGCCACAATTAAATGAATTTATTGAGCAGCTGTCGAAATGGTGCCGTTATTCGGTTGAAACTGTCATGCGAGAAATTGAGACCCGTTAAAATAAAAAAGCCCCAAGCCGAGCCTTGGGGAGTATTTGCCATTTCTTTTGTTTTTCTTCTTATTTAATGCTGAAAACTACGCTGATTTTGCTGCGAGATGCTGCTCCTGTTGTTGTTCAAGTTGACGGACGAGGGGTAGAACTTTTTCTCCAAAATATTCAACTTCCTCAATGAAATGCAGAAACCCAGAAAGAACTAGGTCAACGCCCACATCTTTTAGGGCCACAATGCGTTCTGCAATTTGCTGTGGTGTACCGATCAGATTGGTTTTAAAGCCATCGTTATATTGTACTAAATCATCAAAGGTCGATTTTGCCCAGTTGCCCTCACGCTCAGGGGCCGCTGCCCCTGCTTCACGGGTAGCATCACCGAAGGCATTCACCGCTTCGACATTGGCTTGAGCAATGATTTCATTCAGTACGGCTTTGGCTTCTTCCTCAGTATCACGTGCGATAATAAAAGCATTAACCCCAATTTTGACTTGTCTGTTGGCTAACTTTGCTTTGCTGCGGACATCATCAACTTGCTTCTTGATTTCTTCAACGCTATTGCCGTTGGTAAAATACCAGTCTGATACACGCGCGGCCATATCACGTGCGGCACGGGAACTGCCGCCTTGAAATACTTCGATATAAGGTTTTTGCAAAGGTTTCGGTTTAAGCGTGTAATTTTGGAATTGGTAATACTTGCCATCAAAGCTGTAATTGTCTGTTGTCCAGATACCTTTGAGGGTACGAATAAATTCTTCCGAACGAACATAACGTTGATCATGCTCAGGCCAAGGTTCGCCAATCGCATCAAATTCGCCACGGAACCAGCCGCTGACGACATTAATCGCAATACGCCCTTGGGTGAGGTAGTCAATGGTTGCCAGCTGTTTAGCCGCAAGTACAGGCTTCCAAGGGCCAGGTAAAATAGCCGCAATTACTTTGAGTTTTTCGGTCTTTGCTAATAAAGCATGGCTAAAACTTACGGATTCATGTTGGTTTTCTGCGCCATAGCCAGCGGTAAAACGGATTTGTGTGAGAGCATATTCAAAGCCGCTTCGTTCCGCTGCTTGTGCTAAGCGCACATTATAGTCATAGCTCCAGTCAGTGCGTTGTTCAATGTTGCTTACAACGAGACCGCCACTCACATTGGGAACCCAGTAGGCAAATTTAATTGCGGATGCTGTTGTTGTCATCGTTGTATCCTCCATAACAGATATGGTTTATGCGACGTGGGTTAGATTCTTGGTTGATTTCGGGTGTAAGCGAGATTCAGCTGCATCCAGATTCGGTACAGCCGCAGATGGTAAGACTTCGGCTTGTTCGATTTGTTTGTTGATGCCGAGATTCTGATTCGCTTGCTCAGTTTTGGCTTTGATGGCCGCTGCACGTTGGCCTTTGGCTGGTGCCCATTCTAAAATTGGTAAGGCACGTGCCACAGCGAGGGTGACGCGATCAGACAATTGTTCGCTTTTTACCGTATATTCAGGCGTAAAGTCACGATCAGTGGCATAGACCCCAATCGGTAAGGTTTGTGCTTGGAAGAAACTGAATAAAGGGCGTAATTGATGTTCTAACACCAGTGCATGACGGTCACTGCCACCTGAAGCGGCGAGTAACACAGGTACATCAACCAAAGCTGTTTGCTCAACAAAGTCGAAGAAATGCTTAAATAAACCTGTAAACGAAGCACGATAAACAGGGGTGCCCACAATCAATGCATCTGCGGCTTCAACTGCAGCCAAATCATCTTGTACGCGTTGAGGCAGTTGATTACGATAAATTGCACCACCCAATAAAGGTCCAATTTCACTAAGCTTAACGAAATGCACTTTAATATTAATTGCTTCAGACAGCTCATCCAGAATCGCCTGAACTAAGCTTTCTGTTTTTGATGGGCTATTTAAACCACCAGATACTGCAACAATATTAAGGGGAGTTGAGAGGGTATTGTGATTGGACATAATAACGGCCTAAAAGATCATTTCGAATTACTATTTATTTATCTACACCGCATGCCAAGCTGTAAAATAAGGAAATGCTGCAAGCTTATCTTTTTTAAAGATATGTCGATAAATCACAATAAATATCAAATTTTAGGTCGTTAATTTTCTGTTTCTATTCAATATTTTTGAATCTGTTTTATGCAAAGGTGATTTTAATCAAGTTATATCAATATTTGATTTATTTTGCGGGAAAAGGAAATAAATCATGTCTTGTGCTTGACCTAGCCTTGAATTGAAAATAGGCTTAAGCGGATTGAATTTAAATAAACATCGTACAGTGACGTACTTGCAGATAGCTTAAGCGCTTATGAATATTTTAATTGTAGACGACCATCCTTTATTTAGACATGCTTTGATTCAAGCGGTTCGTTATAGTTTGCCTCAGGCGCAGATCCAAGAGACTGCAGATGTAGATGAATTCTATGCACGTTTAGAGCATGGTGCAGAACCTGATTTAGTCCTTCTGGATCTAAATCTCCCCGGTGCTTCTGGTTTCTCTGCCTTAGTCTATGTCAGGGCCCAATATCCTGCGATTCCGATTATTGTGGTTTCGGCACATGAAGAAGTGTCGATTATTCAACGTGCGATTGCGCATGGTTCAATGGGCTATATTCCAAAATCTTCCCATCCAAGTCATATTGGGGAAGCCATTAAACATGTTTTAGAAGGGGAGATTTGGTTACCACCAAACTTGCCAACCCATGCGGGCTTTGATCCTCGTGCGGCAGATGAAACCGCTTTAGCTGAACGCTTACAATCACTCACGCCACAGCAGTTCCGTGTCTTGATGATGGTGGCAGAAGGTTTATTGAATAAACAAATTGCTTATGAACTGGAAGTTTCAGAAGCCACAATCAAAGCACATGTCACCGCAATTTTCCGTAAGTTGGGCGTACAAAACCGTACCCAAGCGGTGTTGGCAATTAGTGCTTTAAATATTGAAGATAAGAAGATGTAAGAGATTGAATGACAAATTCGATTTTTAATTTTATTGAAGATCAGAAAACAAAAAACCAGTTCATAAGAACTGGTTTTTTGTTATGAATTTAGTGTTCTATGTAGAACCTAAATCCAATATTAGAAACGGAACTTCGCGTTTAAGCCGATAGTTTGCGTATCAGTGCTTTCATGTTTCGCATTTGCGTTAACATAAGTTGCGCCTACAGCAATCGCTGGAGTGATGAAGTAGTTTACGTTTGCACCCCAAGCAGAATTGATTGCAGAGAAGTTGTCTTCATTTGCTGGGTTTGAGCTGTAATTTGCTTCAGCATAAGAAGCGCCAACGCTTAACTTAGGAGTTACATATACGTCAGTTTTTAATTCGTATGCTTGGTTATCACCGTAAACAAGACCAGCTTCGAAGCCTACAGCCATGTTTGTACCATCGATGTTACCTACGTATTTAGTACGTGCAGTGATCGCATCTTGGTCTTGACCAATGATTTTAGCTTGAGCTACTGATTTAGCGATACCATTTGAAAGTACGCTGTTTGCGTCTAAAGCAAATTGATCAGCAATGTTAGTATAACCAACAGCAACTAAGAAGTTAGGAGTAAGCATAGTACCGACTTCTAATGCGAAACGGTCACCATTGTCTTTTTTACCTTCAGACTTAGTTTGTGAGTGGCTGTATGCAGCACTTGTATACACAGGTAAGTAAGGAGTTGGAAGGTAAGCTTCACCTTTTGCACCGAAAGAGTTGTTCTTAACAGTTGCAACTTCGTCACCGCTTAATTCTGCAAAGCTATAAGCTACAGAAACATTAGATGCTTGGTTTAAGAATGCAGCTTCAGCTAATGGACCTTTAGAAGAATCTACATTTTTGAAGTAGTAAGTACCTTGAGCAGCACCAGTAAAGTCTTTGTCATTGTCGCTTTTTGCGTCGATGAATTCAGATTGACCTTGAACTTCTACTTGGTATGCGTGAGCACCGGTCATGGCTAAAACTAAAGCAGTGGCTAAACCGAGTTTTTTCATAATGATTTCCAGCTTTAAAACAATTAAAGAGTAAAGTTGGAGCCATTGTATTGTAACAAAGTATGAAGTCAATGTAATAAATTTGGGCTTCCGATAAACGAACAAATGCTGAACAGAGTGTGTGTGAAAAGTGAGCGATTGAAAAAAATATTGTCAACCTTTTATAAAGTATATATCTAACAAATAGATATGTTTATTTTTTAACGAGATAAGGGGGCTTATAGTGTTCACATCAATAAATATTTTAATTGGTTTGTTCGATTGTAATGATCGTTTTTTTCGTTTATTGAGTTCTTATTTCTGTCATAAATCTGAGTTCAAAAGTGTGAGTTAAAATAATATTCCGTAATTTTTTTGCGATAGACTTTGCAAAATTATGATATTCATTCTCAGTTAATATAAACTAAAAATCATGTAAAAATCGCATCTTTAATGATCAATTAGCAAAATCGATTGTAACAATAAACCCGATCTATTTAATCAACTTTACTTTATGAGAATTAATTCACATAATACAAAGCAAGAGATATCTAATTTGCATTTAAGTGTCTCGTAACATTTTCTTTGAAGTATTTTGATGTTTTTACATCACTGTTTTACTAGCTCGGCTTTCCCCAAGGTCGAGCTTTTTTTTGTCTTTTTTCTCAGTTTTAGATGAAATAACACTACAGAAGACATGTAATAAAAGACTTATAGTGGCTGTTTATTCTACTTTTCCACCTTTTATGCTTATGTCGAAAAAACTAAAAATGCTCACTTTATCTATTTCAATGATGCTGGGCTTACCCTTGATGGCTTGCCAGAGCTTTAGTCAACAAAAGCAGCAAATAATGACACAGGAAAGTGAACAACAGCAGATTGCGAGTTTATTCCAAAATGCTCAAACCAGCGGTGTTTTGGTCATTTATGATGGAAAGAAAATTCAAAAATTTGGCAATGATGTACATCGTGCAGATCAGCGCTATATCCCAGCCTCGACCTTTAAAATGCTGAATGCGTTAATTGGCATACAGCATCATAAAACTACGCCAAAAGAAGTCTTTAAATGGGATGGACAGAAACGCGCATTCAGTAGTTGGGAAAAAGATCTCACATTAGCTGAGGCAATGCAGGCATCGGCTGTGCCTGTTTATCAAGAGCTGGCACGACGTATTGGTCTGGAGCTGATGACTCGTGAAGTTAAGCGAGTGGGCTATGGAAATAAGAATATTGGGACACAAGTCGATAACTTTTGGTTGGTTGGTCCATTAAAAATTACGCCTGTGGAGGAAGTACGCTTTGCCTACGCATTGGCGAAGCAAAAGCTGCCATTTGATCAGTCAACTCAGCAACAAGTAAAAGGCATGTTATTGGTGGATGAGGTTCATGGCACCAAAATATACGCCAAAAGTGGCTGGGGTATGGATGTTAGCCCCCAAGTGGGATGGTGGACAGGTTGGATAGAGCAAGCAAATGGCAAGATCACCGCATTTTCATTAAATATGGAAATGAGTCGACCTGAGCATACTGAGGCACGGAAGGCGATTGTCTATCAAGCTTTGCAGCAGCTAGATTTATTGGCGAATTAGATTCTTTCTAAAGTCTCAAAAAAAGACCCAGCTTTAGGGAAAGCTGGGCTGAGAAAGGATGTTTAACTTGGGGGAGAAAACATCCTAGAGGGTTACTGGTATAAATTCTGGAATCTTTCTATGCTTGAATTATGTTCTGTGGAACGTAATTTGTGAAATTGATAATTTTTATACTTAGGATAGGGTTATTCGATCAATAGATAGATGAAATATTCAAAAAAGAAACTTTGTTTTAAAATCAGATGATATTGATTTTAATAGAAAAAATTGTGTTTTAACTATTTTATCATGCTGATTTATATTTGTATGAGTCATTAGCTCGACTTTGATCTATGTTTGAGGAATCAGGGTAATGAATGCTTAAGGTGAATCTTTCGCAGTTTGGTTATCAATGATAGGTCGAGTTTTGAAACTAAATGACATTATTGAAATATATAAAGAAAAATAAACTAACCATGGCTGCTTAGAATGTTAAAAATTATTAATGTGAATGTGGGAAATATATATTGAGTAACAGAGCTGAAAGTTATTCGTTATTCATAAATCGTATAAGTTTAATATCATTATGAATATTAGTTCTAAGATGATTAAAAACTAAATCTATTCAAAAAATATCTTAATTTTAATCTCTTGTAGGAATGCTGGTGTGATGAAAAGCTATATTATTCAGTTATTTATTTAATAATAGGGGTTTGTTTAAATGGAAATCATTCTCAATTAGTGTATTAAATGATGAATTCTCTACTTAATAATGACAATAAAGATTAATGTAACCAAAAAACTGAGTTAATGCGTGGTCGTGTCATTTAGAATTCGGGTAAAATTAAGTTCTGTTTAAAAATCAATAGAGATCGTTTTTGAAAAGTACAAGGTGCCTGAATGGAGCGTGAATTAAAAAGCTCAAAATTACGTTCTGAGCAGATTAGCCGTCGCCTCTTTTTCTGCATGATAGTCATTATCTTTTCGATTTTTTATCTCTCCATTCCTTTAATTATTAATAGTTATCAAGAATATATAAAATCAGAACAAACACTCACTGAAATTACCTGCCTCCGTACATTAGTCAAAACAGCCAATAAAATTTCTAGAGAACGGGCACCTTCCAATAAAGTGATGTCGAGTCAACCAGATGTGTTATTGGAAAATCAAAAAGAATTATTCGAGTATCGAAAGATTGTTGATGCAGAAATTGATAACACCATTGAAGTTTTAAAACAAAACGGTTTTAGGCTGATTGCTTATGAATTGGAAACAGATTTAAAAGTTAAATTGGCTGCAGCACGGGCCATTGTTGATGCATATGCCAGTACACCGCATGCTGAGCGCACGTCGAAGCAATATGATCATGCGATTTTATCAATGTTTAGTGTTTGGGATGAAAGCCGTGAGTTCTTAACGTGGTTATTGGTTCGTTCCAATAGTAAGAACAGCAAGATGTCGAATTACTTCACTTCGATTTTGGTGCTCACTGATATGCGTGATCAAGCAGGGCGAGTTGCGTCCAATGTCATGGCACCAGTGACATTTGGTGAAAAAATTTCAGATGAAAATCGGGCACGATCATTACAGACACAGCATCAAGCGATCTATCTTTGGGAGTTAATTGATACGATCCAGCCTGAACAGTCGAAGACACCTGAATATGTAGATTTATATCGTCGTGTTAAAACGGAGTTTTTAGATAAAGGATTACCTATTGTTGCGCGCTTATTGGATGAAAGTAAAAATAATAAGGCGTACTTTCTGTCTGGGACACAATTGACAGAACGCATGGTGGGAAAATTTACTCCAGTCATGGATTTGCAAAGCTATATTCTGGATTACAGCATTCGGGTTGCAGTGAATGAAAATAAATTCGCAAAGCGACAGTTCATTTTTACTTTAATTATTTCTAGTCTGTCTCTATTGATTGCAATTTTCACCATGATTTATGCCAAGCGCAAGGTGTTTAGTCCACTGATCCATGCCCGTGATATGATTTTGCGTTTATCAGAAACCTCGGATGAACTTCCTTCAGGTAAAAATAATAAGGAAGAATTTGTCTCGCTGTTTGAAGCGATTGATAAACTAAATGGGATGTTAAAGCAGCGCGATACCATGGAGTTGCAACTCAAGCAGATTGCAAATTCAGATGCGTTAACAGGCGTGGCAAACCGTTTGGCTTTGGATGAGTATATTCAGGCTCTTGAATCCAAGCCCGAGGGGTTGTCTCAGACGTGTGTGATTGCGATTGATATTGATAATTTTAAGTTTGTAAATGATCAATATGGGCATATTGTTGGTGATCAGGTGATTACTATGATTGCGGATCAGCTCAAGTATAACGTTCGTGGATCTGACTTAATTGTGCGTTATGGCGGTGATGAGTTTTTGGTGGTCATTGAGAATATTCAGATGACCGCTGCAAAAGTAGTGGCAGAGAGTATTCGTTCCGCAATTTTAAAAGAAAAAATCGTTATTCCGAATGTGGCTGAGCCGATTCAGGTTTCGGTCAGTATTGGTGTTGCGATTGGGGCAAATAGCTGGTTAGAGTTGTTAGAAAAAGCGGACCAGTCGTTGCTCAAAGCGAAGGCGAAAGGGAAGAATGTGGTGGAGGGGTGAGTATTTTTCATTTATTTAAATGCTAATTTTTTAGTCATCATATTTAAATTTAGAATTGCTAGCTTAGCAGAATCCGAAATATAAGATTCTGCCTGTGTTAGAAAAAGATCCAAATAAATTATCTCAAGTTATTTATTCGTCTCAGAATTATAAGGACTGGCACAAAATAGCCCAAGCTTCTAAACAATGTGAAGCCGATGATGTTGCCCAAGATGCATTTTTATTTATTATCGAGCATTGGAACGGAGAGTTTAATTTAGCAAATGATGAACATTGGAATGAATTGAAACATAAAATGTGGAATAAATTTGTTCATGGTGCAGATCGGATACTTAAAAATGCTTTTGATTTTGATCAAAGTACTAGAAATGATTTAGATGAAGCAATCAATCCAATCCTTTTGACGATATCTTCCCCTACATCTACTGAACCATTACAGCGAATGTTAGATGCGGAAGATCAGCATATACAACAAAATAAAGAAACACACCAAATCAAGGAGAATAGTTTTTCTATGGCTTTAGCCTATGTCCATTTATTTGAAAGCCTTAAACCTAAATTAATCAAATATACGTATTTAAGTATCGCTGATTATATGAAAATGTCTTATTCATGGTTAAGACAATGTTTAAAACGGGCTGAAAAACTCCAGAAAATACAACATTCTTTGTTCGATAATCTTGAATATGCACCAGTTCAGCATTTAGGGAGTTGGCGTAAATTTAAACTAGAAAAACGAACTCAGGCTAAATTTACACCAACAATTGTGAACCAATTAAATTTATTTCAACAAAGGTTTTAAGAACTTCGCTGTATGTGAAATTTTAGATTTCACCACTTGCTCAGGTGTTCCTTCGGCAATAATTTGACCACCACCCGAACCACCTTCAGGGCCTAGATCAATCACCCAATCCGCGGTCTTGATCACATCTAGATTATGCTCGATCACTACGATGGTATTCCCCTTATTGCGTAGCTCATACAAAATGTCGAGTAACTTGGCAATATCATGGAAATGCAGACCAGTAGTCGGTTCATCCAAGATATATAAGGTTCGACCAGTATCGCGTTTTGCCAACTCACGTGCCAGTTTCACACGTTGTGCTTCACCACCTGAAAGGGTCGTTGCTGCTTGTCCTAAACGGATATAGCCAAGCCCGACTTGGGTCAAAGTATCTAAACGACGATGAATCACAGGAATAGCACTAAAGAACTCAGCGGCATCTTCAACAGTCATTTCCAGTACATCAGAAATGTTTTTACCTTTATAACCGACTTCTAAGGTTTCACGGTTATAACGCTTGCCATGACAGGCATCGCATGGCACATACATATCTGGCAGGAAGTGCATCGCGACCTTGATCATGCCATCGCCTTCACAGGCTTCACAACGTCCACCTTTCACGTTAAACGAGAAACGGCCTGCACTATAACCACGCGCTTTGGCTTCAGGTGTTTGCGCAAACAATTCACGAATCGGGGTGAATAAACCTATATAGGTTGCAGGGTTTGAACGTGGAGTACGACCAATTGGACTTTGGTCAATATCGACCACTTTATCCAAATGCTGTAAGCCATCAATTGAATCAAATTTTTCCGCAGTCAGCGTGGTTGCACCATTCAGTTGAGTCGCAGCTAAAGGCAATAAGGTACGGTTAATCAGCGTTGATTTACCTGAACCTGAAACCCCTGTGACGCAGGTCATGATGCCCAATGGAATAGTCAGATCCACATTCTGTAAGTTATGTCCGCTTGCGCCAGACAACTTGATGACTTCATCTGGACGTGGCGATTGAGTACGCTGTTTCGGCACTTCAATCTTCAATTTACCTGACAGATATTGACCTGTGAGGGAGTCAGGATGATTGGCCAACTCATCATAAGTGCCTTCAGCAATCACAGCACCGCCATGAATACCCGCACCTGGTCCGATATCAATAATATGGTCAGCGGCACGAATTGCATCTTCATCATGCTCAACTACCAATACAGTATTGCCTAGATCACGTAGGCGAATCAGAGTTTGTAATAAGCGATCATTATCACGTTGATGTAGACCAATCGAAGGTTCATCCAGCACATACATTACGCCCATCAAGCCTGCACCAATTTGTGAGGCCAGACGGATACGTTGTGCTTCACCACCTGAAAGGGTTTCAGCCGAACGTGCCAAGCTGAGATAATTCAGGCCAACACTGACTAAAAAGTGTAAACGCTCACGAATCTCTTTAAAGATCTTATCGGCGATTTCACCTTTAGCCCCTTCCAGATTCAGATCTTGATAATAGTTTTCTGCATCACCAATCGACATTTTAGTGATCTGTGCAATGGTCTTGTCTTTGACTCGTACATGACGAGAAATTTCATTGAGACGTGAACCACCGCAAGCATCACATGCTGCATTGGATAAGTATTGCGCTAAATCATCACGTACATAATTCGATTCAGTTTCGCGGTAGCGACGTTCTAAATGCGGCAAAATCCCTTCAAAGGCTTGCACACGGCTGTGTTTACGACCACGTTCATCGATATAGCTCAGATCGATTTTCTCTTTGCCTGAGCCTTGTAAGAATTTTTTCTGGGTGTCTTTATCTAATGTGTTCCACGGTTGATCGAGGTCAATACTGAAATGATCCGCAACTTTTTGCAGCATGGTGTAGTAATAAGGACGTTGTCTGTCCCAACCACGAATTGCACCTTGGCTGATTGAAACTTCAGGATTTGGAATCAGTTTATCTGAACTGAAATGGCTACGTGTGCCTAAACCATCACAAACTGGGCATGCACCGAACGGGTTATTGAATGAGAATAGACGTGGTTCAAGTTCAGCCACGGCACGATCGCATTCAGGGCAAGAATGTTTTGCTGAGAAAACACGTTCAGGATGCTCGCCGTTCATCCATGATAAAACCGCAATATCACCGCCTAGACGTAACGCAGTTTCAAATGATTCTGCGATACGGTTACCGAGATCGTCACGCACTTTAAAACGATCGACCACCACTTCAATGGTGTGTTTTTTCTTTTTGTCCAGCTCGGGTGGGGTATCGATATCAATGATTTCACCATCGACACGCGCACGTACAAAACCCTGACCTTGTAGCTGTTCAAACAACTGGGTGTATTCACCCTTACGCTCACGTACCACAGGAGCGAGCAACATCAATGCCGTACCTTCTTCAAGGCTTTTTACTGCATCAACCATTTCTGAAATGGTTTGTGCCACCATCGGCAGATCATGTTCAGGGCAGTAAGGTGTACCGACACGGGCATAGAGCAAACGTAAATAGTCGTAAATTTCAGTAATTGTACCGACGGTTGAGCGAGGATTGTGGCTGGTTGACTTTTGCTCAATCGCAATCGCAGGGGAGAGACCTTCAATCGAATCGACTTCTGGCTTTTCCATTTGTGACAGGAATTGGCGAGCATAGGCCGAAAGCGATTCGACATAACGACGTTGACCTTCGGCATACAAGGTATCAAAAGCCAATGATGATTTACCAGAGCCAGAAAGTCCCGTAATCACCACAAACTTGTCACGTGGAATATCGAGTGACACATTTTTTAAATTATGGGTACGTGCGCCTCGAATACGGATATGACTTTGACTCATAAATACATCTCAATAAGCTGAATATGAAAACGTGTATATGATAGCGATTTAAAATCGTTCAAGTGGTATAAAAATAATTAAAACGACAAATTGTGACGGTTAATGAACTGGTTCACATTTATCTCACGCTAAGCGCTTAGTATTTTTAGCATTCAATGCCTCAGATTACCATTTAAAAATTGATCACTTATTAAAATACATAATTTACTAGACGACTGGTCTAATATTGATTTATAGTGTGGCTATGAAACGATCAAATAAAAGTGAAGCCACTCGACAGCACATTCTCGATACCAGCTTTGAACTGGTGTTGCGTAAAGGTTTTGTTGGTGTTGGCTTACAAGAAATTCTCAAGACTTGTGATGTCCCGAAAGGGTCGTTCTACCATTATTTTGCTTCTAAAGAGGCATTTGGTTGTGCCTTACTTGAACAGTACATGGCGGATTATAAAATCCGTGTTGAGCGGCTTTGGCAGCAGACCGAACAAAGTGCGTATGCGCGGTTGATGGCGTTATGGCAGGCGTGGATTGATGACCCTGTTCATGGTAGTTGGGCAGAGAATTGTCTGATTGTGAAATTGGCCGCAGAGGTTTCGGATTTATCTGAAGACATGCGCCAAATTCTCAACTTAGGTGTGCATCGATTGACACAACGCGTGGCGTTGTTACTGCAAGAAGGGCAACAGCAAGGTTCGATTCCTGCCCATCTTGACCCACTCAAAACAGCCCAAGTGATGTATCAACTGTGGCTAGGTGCCGCCTTGATGACCAAGTTGGCTCAAGATAAAGCACCCTTACATTTAGCCTTAGAAACCACTCAACAACTGCTCCAACCGATTAAGGAATAAAACATGCAAAGTATTATCCATCACAGTTTTGGTGAACCCGTCGATGTGTTGCAGTTGGGTGATATGCCTCAGCCTGAGCCGAAAGCAGGTGAAGTTCGTATTAAAACCATCATGTCTCCAATCCATAATCATGATGTTTGGACCGTACGTGGTAGCTATGGTTATAAGCCAACTTTACCTGCAATTGGTGGCAGCGAAGCGGTGGGTATCGTCGATGCAGTAGGTGACGGTGTTGATGCAAGTAAATTAGGACAGCGCGTTGCGGTCGCAGGGGTACATGGCAGTTGGGCAGAATATTTTATCGCACCAGCAGCAAGTATCATTCCTTTAAATGATGCGATTGATGACCAGACCGCAGCACAACTGATCGGGATGCCGATCAGTGCCTTAATGTTACTCGATTTTGTCAATGTACAAGCAGGTCAATGGCTGATTCAAAATACGGCAAATGGCGCGGTAGGAAAAACGGTTGCCATGATTGCCCAAGCGCGCGGACTACAAGTGATTAATTTGGTTCGTCGTAGTGATGCGATTGCGGAAATGCAGGCCTTGGGGATTCAGCATGTGGTTGCGACGGATCAACCAGATTGGAAACAACAGGTAAAAGCCATACATGCGGATCAGCCATTAATTGCTGGGGTTGATTCAATTGGCGGCAGTGCCAGCGGGGAAATGTTGAATCTGCTCAGCGAAAATAGTCTGTTGGTTTCATTTGGTAGCATGACTGGCGAGACCATGCAGATCTCATCGGGTGATCTGATTTTTAAACAAGCCACGGTTAAGGGTTTCTGGGCCAGTGTGGTCAATAAAGAAATGCCAGCAGAGCGTAAAAAGGCTTTGTTTGTGGAACTAATTACATTGGCAACTCAGAAAAAACTGGTTCTACCTGTTGAAGGGATTTTTGGTTTCGATCAGATTGAAGCAGCGGCATTGAAAGCAACTCAAGGCGCGCGTCAAGGTAAAGTGTTGTTAAAGCCATCACTGTAAAATACTGGGTCAGTTTTGCGACTGATCCAATCAAATTCAAACACAATAAAAAGGAAAAAATCGTATGTTAGGACAAGTACTGATCGGTTTGATTGCAGTATTGCATGTTTATATTTTGGTGCTGGAAATGTTTTTATGGGATAAGCCCTATGGTTTAAAGGCCTTTGGTAATAGTCTGGAAAAAGCACAACTGACCAAAGTGTTGGCACAAAATCAGGGGCTGTATAATGGTTTTCTTGCAGCGGGTCTATTCTGGTCATTATTAGCACCTGCAACATATGCTATTGCGATTGCCAATTTCTTTTTGGGCTGTGTATTGATTGCAGGGATTTACGGTGGACTCACTGCGAGTAAAAAGATTATCTATATTCAGGCTGTGCCTGCATTGATTGCTTTAATCGTGGTGAATGTTTTTTAAGCGAGCAATAAAAGTAGGCATTTAATCTGATTTATGCTTTAATGCGCTCAGTTTGAGATGAGCCTCATACAGTATATCGGACGATACGATATACGACTAAGCCCCTATATGGGGCTTTTTTATGTCTCAAGGAAAATCTCTTGTGCTGCCCACATCTTGATAGAGAGCAAGACTGGGAATTATGGATAAAGGACTGCCACAAGTTGCCATTTTTGGTCATCATGTGTGAATAAAATCAAAAAACATCTTCTGGAATTTAAAATAAATAGATTAAAATTAATAAGATAAAGAAAATGAGCAATAATAATGTTAAGAAAAATCATGTTATTCGGATGTGGATTGTTTTTTTGTTTTGGGGTGGCAGCACAAGAGACAAAAATTCTTGGATTTGATCAGGTTTTTAATTTAAATCATGATGAGCTTTATGAATTAGAGCTGCAAAATCTAAATCCAAGCTCTCAATTGTGGACTGCTTTTTATTTAATTGGTGTTCCAAAATCTGCAGCAATGAATACAAAAGCTGATTTTGTGATTAGTGGTGAGGGCGTTATTAATAAAGATCATCCTGCTAATCCAACAGAGGTTGTAAGTTTAGTCGCCAATAATTTACCAGCACGACAAAACTATTCTTTTAAAGAGTTTGATGATTTGGTTGAAGAAATCGAAGATCAAACGGGAAAGAAAATACAAGACCCAGTATTGGGTGACGCGAGTAATGTTCGTGTTTATGGTCAGATTATTGATTGGATTCCTGAATATAATTTACAAAAGCCCGCTAAAATTAGTTTTGGCATAGCAAACCAGCAAGATTTTGAAATCAAGGCTGCTTATTTGGTGATAGGGGAAGGGAAAAAAACACCACAAATAATAGCACTGAATATTCATCAAAAAATGGATGCTGAACAAGTGCAGAATTTTTTCCAAGAGAAAAGTCGTAGCCATGAATTGAGTTTTGCCCGTTTCGAGGCTAAGTTTCTTATTTTTTTAGTGATTATCGCGGCAACCATTTTTCTTAATTGGGGGAAATGGCGTAGGAATTAAATATTTGAATCAGCTTTTATGTGTGATGTAAAAGGAGGGCTTTTCCCTCCTTTTTTACATGCGAATGGATCAGGATAATTTAATCCAAGCCTAACCATTGGCGTTGCTGATAAGCGCTGTCCCAGAACAACCATTCCAGTTTTGCACCCATGGTATAAGCCGCATGCATTTTCGCTAAAGTATCTGCATCACAACGAGCAGCGACTTTATCAACCGTCGCAATCACGTTACGCACCGCGGTATTAAACTCTTCCCCTGCATAGGTGTCGATCCATGCTTGGTAAGGATTGTTGGCAACCGATTGACTGACGATGTCTTTACCCACTTCGGCATAAATCCAGAAACATGGCAGTAATGCTGCCAGAATGACAGGGTAGCTTTCAGACCAAGCAGTTGCTGTCAGAAAAGAGGTGTAATGATGGCAGGCAAGCGTGAGCGGTGTACTTTCAAACTCAGTTTTGCTGATCTCAAATTCCTGCATAAAGTCACTGTGTAAACTGCGTTCCACAATAATGGCAATTTTAGCCGCCTCAGAAAATTGAATCACATCATCAGCTTCATAAGCTTTTGCCGCAGCCACAGCAAGGGCGCGACCATAAGCCAATAAGTAATGTGCATCTTGAATCACATAATGACAAAAGGCTTCACGGTCTAATGAACCTGCTGCAAGTTCTTGATTAAACGGGAGTGCTAATATTTTTTGATATAAATCTTGATTACGTTGCCAAACATCTTGAGAAAACGTCATGGATTAAACCTATTAAAGCAAGCCGAAAAGAAATCTGTCAGCACTATAACAGAGTCTTGCAGTGATAATTTTTTCTTCAAAATAAGTGCAACAATCTTTTGTCTATTTCAACTAAAACTCGCCTACAATAGACGCATTTTTATAACCCTACGATTTGAATAAAAGGTTGCTCATGAAGCATTTCCGTTTCTCAATATTTTTTACGGTAGTGTGCTTAGCACTATCTGCCTACTGGGGCTATACGCATGGTCCTGAAGCAGGCGTAGCAACCATGCTGAAAGCATTGACGATTACAGCAATTTTAGCAGTGATGGAAGTTTCTTTATCATTTGATAATGCGGTTGTAAATGCGTCGGTACTACGTGGTTGGGATCATTTCTGGAAGATGATCTTCTTAACGGTTGGTATCTTGATAGCCGTATTTGGCATGCGTTTAATCTTCCCTGTGGTGATTGTGGCTGTGACCGCGGATATGGGCATGATTGAAGTGGCTAAATTGGCACTGAATGATCCGAAAACCTATTCAGAGCGGTTAATGGCACATCATGCTGAAATTGCAGCATTTGGTGGTACCTTCTTATTATTGGTATTCCTGAACTTCTTCTTTGATGATGGTAAAGAAACCCATTGGTTTAAATGGTTAGAAGCGAAACTGGCGCATTTGGCTAGCGTGCCTGCAATGTCTGTTTTCCTTGCCTTAATTGCGATGATTATTATGGCTGCAAACGTGGAAGAATCGGCACGTTTGGCGGTGACCATGGCGGGTATCTGGGGCATCGTGGTGTATATCGGTGTACAAGTGCTGAGTCATTTATTGGGTGGTGAACCTGAGGTTGATGAGAATGGCAATGCAGTGACCCATGATTCAAATGGTGCAGCTACAGGCGTGGTGAAAGCAGGTTTCGGTGGTTTCCTTTACCTTGAAGTACTTGATGCATCGTTCAGTTTTGATGGTGTGATTGGTGCATTTGCAATTACCAGCGATGTGGTCATTATCATGCTGGGTCTAGCAATTGGTGCGATCTTCGTTCGTTCGATGACCATTTATTTGGTTGAGAAAGGCACTTTGGATGCCTATATCTTCTTGGAACATGGTGCGCATTATGCGATTGGTGCCTTAGCATTCATCATGATTGCCAGCGGTACTGGCTTACATGTACCTGAAATCGTGACGGGTCTGATCGGTGTGGCCTTTATTGTTTGGGCAGTCATCGCCTCGATCCAATATAGTAAGCGCGAACAACAAGCCTCTTAAGCTTGTTTTCAGCTTGGTCAGCTATTGTAAATAGAGGAGCGAATATCGCTCCTTTATTTTTTCTCCGAAGAAAGATTGTGTTTTTCATGATCTAACTTACAACCTTTGCAGGCGAATGGCTTATAATTCGCTGAGCCAGTTATAGTGTCTTATCAACAATGAATGCTTTAGAACGCCGTTCAACCTTTGCTTTAAGTAGCATTTTTGCCTTGCGCATGTTGGGCTTGTTCATGATTATTCCTGTGTTTTCAGTCGCAGGGCAATCCTATCAATACGCGACGCCAGCCTTAATTGGTCTTGCGGTTGGGGTATATGGCTTAACCCAAGCAATTTTACAGATTCCGTTTAGCTTATTGGCTGACCGGTTTAGTCGTAAGCCTTTAGTGGTTTTGGGTTTATTGTTATTTGCAATTGGTGGTGCAATCGCAGGTTTATCTGACACGATTTATGGCGTGATTATTGGTCGGGCGATTGCAGGCGCAGGTGCGGTATCGGCTGTGGTCATGGCTTTACTGGCCGATGTGACCCGTGAAGAACAGCGGACCAAAGCCATGGCCGCAATGGGCATGAGTATTGGTTTGTCTTTTGTAGTGGCCTTTAGCTTAGGGCCGTGGCTGACTAGCTTGGTGGGCATTTCAGGTCTATTCTTTGTGACCACGATTATGGGTTTGGCTGCAATTGCAATGCTCTTGCTGGTCCCTAAAGTCACGCGACACCATCGCAACTATCAGCAAGGTTATCTGAATCAGCTCAAACAAGTCATCCAAATGGGCGAGTTAAATCGTCTGCATGTCTCTGTCTTTGCACTGCATTTATTGCTGACTGCGATGTTTATTTATGTGCCTTCACAGCTCATTGAATATGCAGGAATTCCATTGGCAAAGCATGGTTTAGTCTATTTACCCTTATTGGTAATCAGCCTGTTTTTTGCTTTTCCAAGCATTATCATCGCGGAAAAATATCGCAAAATGCGCGGCATTTTTCTTACTGCAATTGCAGGGATTATCGGTGGCCTACTGATCCTGATTTTTGGCTATGAATCAAAATATGTTTTATTAACTGGATTAGGCCTGTTCTTTATTGCATTTAACGTGATGGAAGCATTATTGCCATCATGGTTGTCTAAGGCCGCGCCGATCCAGTCAAAAGCGACTGCGATGGGGGTGAATGCCAGTAGCCAGTTCCTCGGCGCTTTCTTTGGCGGGACCTTGGGTGGGCAGCTTTTGATGTTACAGAATACTGCGCTCGGGTGGAGTGTGCTTACGGGGATTGCTATAATATGGCTGCTAATTAGTTTTGGTCTGGCTCAGCCGAGATATTTATCTTCCATTGTGTTGCCTTTACCTCAAGCAATACAAACAGATGAATGGACTTCAAAACTGTTGGCGATTCGTGGTATTGAAGAAGTCGTGGTGATGCCAGAACAGCAAGTTGCGTATATTAAAGTCGATAAACAGAGCATTGATGATGCCGGGCGACAAGATTTAACGCACTTGATTGGCAAAGAGGTAGCCATTTAATCATAACTCTTATAAAGTAAAACGTAGAAATATATAGGATGAAGACAGCTAATGCGTGGTGTGAATAAAGTTATTTTAGTAGGTACTTTAGGTAAAGATCCGGAAACAAAAACTTTTCCAAATGGTGGATCATTAACTCAATTCTCGATTGCGACAAGTGAATCGTGGATGGACAAAAGTACAGGTGAGCGTAAAGAGCAAACAGAATGGCACCGTATCGTGTTACATAACCGTTTAGGTGAAATTGCGCAGCAATATCTGCGTAAAGGTTCAAAAGTGTATATCGAAGGTTCATTGCGTACCCGCCAATGGACAGACCAAAATGGTCAAGAGCGTTACAGCACTGAAATTCGTGGTGATCAAATGCAAATGCTCGATAGCCGTCAACAAGGCGAGCAGAGCGGTGGTGACTTTAACCAACCTCGTTTTAATAACAATAATAACCAAGGTGGCGGTTACCAAAATACAGGCTATAACAATAACAACAATCAAGGTGGTTATGGTCAAGGCGGTGGTAACCAAGGCAATTATGCGGGTAGCCCTCAAGCAGGTAATGGTTTTAATACACCAAAAGCTGCACCACAACCGGCTGCAGCACCTGCGGATTTAGATGACGATTTACCGTTCTAAGCCAAAGCAAAGAACAAAAGCGAGGATAACTTAGGTTATACCTCGCTTTTTTATTGAATAATTTTTACAGCCATAACAATAGAAGTACGCTCTTTTTTATATAACTTCAATATTTTTATTCTTAACAAACAAGTTGAAAACACCTCTGAAAAGCTGTCTCTAAGCTCTCTTCTTTGTACCCCAATTCTGAAATTGGCTCTTATTTTTATTATAAAAGTGGCTCTTGTTTGTTTACTGCTGAAACGACAGATTAAGTGTATTGAACGTATGCATACGGAAGTGTCGGTTTAGTCATATAAAGATCCATGAATGGATGATGAACAAAACGACTAAATTTTTAGAGAGTATTTTTTATTTCAGAGTGCATTGCTCTGAAGTATGAGTATTCCCCATATGTTAAGGAAAATAATATGGCAGTACAGCCTGATTGTTCTGAGCCTAATCGAGCCCAGGGTTTACAAAGTGGATTGAAGTCTCGCCATTTGACCATGATTTCCATTGCTGGAGTGATTGGTGGTGCACTGTTTGTTGGTTCTGGTAATGTGATTTATTCAGCTGGCCCAGCGGTAATATTGGCTTATGCACTAGGCGGTTTGTTAGTTCTTTTTATTATGCGTATGCTGGCTGAAATGGCCGTACTTAATCCAGATAGTGGTTCATTTTCAACCTACGCAGATCGGGCGATTGGCCGTTGGGCTGGTTTTTCAATCGGCTGGCTGTATTGGTGTTTCTGGACGCTGCTCATGGGTTGGGAGGCTTATGTCGCAGGTAAAATCCTACATAGCTGGTTTCCTTTTATTCCCATTTGGGGATATATGTTGCTTGTGATCGTGTCTCTGATCTGGGTGAATCTAAAAGATGTCAAAAGCTATGGTGAGTTTGAGTTCTGGTTTGCCTTAATTAAAGTCGTGGCGATTATCATATTTTTAGTGATTGGTAGTTTAGCTATTCTGCACTTATGGCCATGGGGAGATATTTCTCAGACTCATTCGGGGAACCTCTTATTTCAAAAAGAATTTATGCCCAATGGTATTGCACCCGTGATTACAGCTTTGTTAGGTGTGATGTTTGCCTATGTTGGTGCCGAAATTGTAACCGTCGCTGCTGCGGAATCAAAGAGCCCTGAAAAAGAGATTCGAAAGGCTTCTAATTCGGTGGTTTGGCGTATTTTATTGTTCTATGTGGGATCAATGCTGATTACAGTCTGTTTAATTCCACATGACAATCCTTTACTCAAAGATCCGACTTGGGGGACCTATAGTGTCACACTGACTGCGCTTGGGATTCCTGAAGCACGTCATATTGTGAATTTTGTTGTACTCACATCTGTATGTAGTTGTTTTAACTCAGCACTTTATACCTGTTCCCGTATGCTATTTT
This sequence comes from Acinetobacter sp. TUM15071, assembly GCF_008980925.1. NCBI lineage: Bacteria > Pseudomonadati > Pseudomonadota > Gammaproteobacteria > Moraxellales > Moraxellaceae > Acinetobacter > Acinetobacter sp. TUM15071. The sequence goes on from NZ_BKGB01000004.1 coordinate 177,277, forward strand.
CACTTTCCAAGCGTGGTGATGCCCCAAAATGTTTAGCTTTGACTAATCGTCAAGGTAGTCCATGGATTGGTGTTTTATTTTCCAGCCTATTCGCACTCGTTGCTGTGTATTTAACCGCTACAGAAAGTATGAATGTCTATGATGTTTTAATGATGGCAACAGGAACGGTCGCTTTGTATGTGTATTTGGCAATTGCATTTTCTCAATTACGGATGCGGAAAAAATACGAACGTGAAGGTAAACATATCGACTTTAAAATGTGGTTTTTCCCATGGATTACCTATGCCGTGATTTTCGTTATTATTGGATCATTGGGGGTAATGTTGGTCGAAGGGACTTATTTTAAAGAAGTAACCTATACCTCAATGCTAGCGTTGTCGATTGTATTGCTTGGATTTTTTGTTCAGAAATTGAGCAGGAGCAAAGTCGAGAAAAATGCCCTGCTGCAAGAAAACCAGTCGATCTAAAAGTACATAAGTAAAAAGCCTCTAGATAGAGGCTTTTTTATTGCAAGCAGCATTTTAATTTCTGGTGCAAAAATTTGCTGAGCTAAAACAGCAGAGCTCAGTTTTATACTAAAAACTGCACTATAAAGAATAACCACTGTCAGTTTTTGCCAATTCTCGCAGGCCTTCCATGAGGGTTTCGATCAGCTTTTCTACCACCAAGCGTTGACCCTTGCGTGAAGCATAGACCAACTGAACTGTACCGCGATTAGATTTCCATTCGGGTAACAAATGAATCAATTTACCTTTCTGAATATCAGCTTGAACGGTGAGATAAGGCAGATCAGCAATGCCCAAACCATCATTGACCGCATAATAGACCCCAGCCAAATCATTACTTTTCACTCGTGGCTGATAAGGTACATCGACGCTTTCATCACTATCAACCTGGCATAAGTGCCAATAATATTGATGCTTTTGAATGCCCAAGGCCACACTCGGATAGTGCTGTAAGTCTGAGTAATGAGTAATGCTTTTACCTTGCAGTAATTCGGGTGCAGCGACCAGACAATGTTCGGTTCGAATCACATCGCGGACGATTAAACTGGAATCCTGATTGGGTTCAAAACTGGTTCGGATCGCAATATCAATGTCATCGTGAAGCACATCGACGCGGCGGCTGGTCAGTTCTAAAGAGATTTCAACTTTGGGGTAGGTTTTTAAAAATTGATTGAGTAATTTACGAATCTGAAAATGCATCATCAAGGGCGGGCAACTGATCTTGACCATGCCTTGTGGCTCATTTTTCTGCTTGAGCAAGACATTCTCGGCACACTCGACTTGTGCAATCACTTTGCAGCATTCTTCATAAAACTCTTGGCCTAAATCCGTGACTTTAAAATGACGGGTAGTGCGTTGAATCAAGCTGACATTAAATTTATGTTCAAGTTCAATGATGCGACGGCTGAGCTTGGATTTGCTGATATTTTCAGCTTCGCTGGCTGCGCTAAATCCGCCGTGTTTCACCACCAAATAGAAATAATGGAAGTCATCAAATGAGTTGATCAAGGCAAAGCGAATCCGATAAATATGACAAGATTAGGATAGCATTAACTCTCCTAATCTTGATATGACGGGTTATTTTTCTGCAGTATTGGTGAAATAGCTGGTCATCAAGTTGCGATAATCAGGAATATGATTCGAGAATAAAGCGCCTAAGCCTTCGATATCATTGCGCCAATCACGGTGCAGTTCACAGGCCATACCAAACCAGGTCATCAGCTGTGCGCCTGCTTGTGACATACGATCCCATGCTGCATCGCGAGTGAGCGCATTAAAGGTTCCTGAAGCATCGGTAATCACAAATACTTCAAAATCTTCTGCCAGTGCAGATAAGGCTGGGAATGCGACACAGACTTCCGTGACCACACCGGCAATAATCAATTGTTTTTTACCAGTTGCTTTCACCGCTTTGACAAAGTCTTCATTGTCCCAAGCATTGATTTGGCCTGGACGAGCAATATAAGGGGCATCTGGGAACAGTTCTTTCAGTTCAGGGACCAGTGGACCGTTTGGGCCATTTTCAAAGCTGGTGGTGAGAATTGTCGGTAAGTTGAAGTATTTTGCGGCATCTGCCAATGCCAAGACATTGTTTTTGAATTTATCTGGATCAATATCCCGAACCAATGAAAGTAGGCCAGCTTGGTGATCGACCAAAAGTACGGCTGCGTTGTCTTTGTCTAGGCGAATATAGTCTTTAGCCATTGTTGTATCCTCATGTTTTTGTAAAAAGAACACGGAAAAGAAAGTGAATTTCCGTACTGCTTGAAATTATGCTAGTTAAATTTTTCATGTAGATGAAGCGCAAAAAATGAGATAAACAATATCAAAAATAGGATGATTGATAATGTTTAGGGATTAATTAGCTTTTTAATTTTTAATTGTCCTATATGTAGAATAATGTGTTGCCATTCTGAGGCTATAAGCACACCGGCTTGAGGCGTAAAATAGATCCCAAGAACAGAACTTCTACTCTATAGGAGAAACCAAATGAAAAGAATTCTGGGTGTGTATCAGAACAAACACATGCACTGGGTCGGTGATGGTTTCCCAGTTTATAACTTGTTTTCCTATGACCGTTTAGGCCAAAGCCTCAGCCCATTCCTGTTATTGGACTATGCAGCACCGTATCGTTTTGATCCAACCACAGCACAGCATGGTGTAGGTTCACATCCTCATCGTGGCTTTGAGACCGTCACCATTGCCTATAAAGGTGAAGTAACGCATAAAGACTCAAGTGGTGGTGGTGGAACGATCAAAGCAGGTGATGTGCAATGGATGACTGCTGGCGGTGGTATTTTACATCAAGAGTTCCATTCCCCTGAGTTCGCCCATCAAGGTGGTTTGTTTGAAATGGTTCAGTTGTGGGTCAATTTGCCAGCGCATTCAAAAATGACGCCAGCAAAATACCAAGCCATTGAAGCAGATCAAATTCAGCATATTGCACTGGATGATGCAGGTAGTGAAATGCGTATTATTGCGGGTCAATACCAAGATACTACAGGTGCTGCGACGACGTTTAGCCCAGTCAATGTTTGGGATGGTACGATTGTACAAGGTCAAGAACATACCTTTTATGCAACTGAAGGTCATACTGCATTATTAGTATTGCTCTCAGGGCAGATGATCTTAAATGAAAGCCAAAGCATAGAGGCACCAAGTTTGGTGGTGCTGAGCCGTGAAGAAATCGACTTTAGCATCAAGGCCGAACAAGACAGTAAATTCTTGATTTTGACTGGTCAGCCACTGAATGAACCGATTGAAGGCTATGGACCTTTTGTCATGAATAGCAAAGCAGAAATCGTTGAAGCAGTTCGTGATTTCAATAGTGGTAAATTTGGTTCGATGGAAGCTTAATTGTAAATTAAATCAGTTGCTTATATAAGAAAGCCTATCACTCCTTTAGAGTGATAGGCTTTCGCTGTAAGGGTCCTCTATTGATTTTTTTAATATTATGTCACTTATAATTATTCAGCTTGTTATGTGACTTTGTTCTCGTTATTGTTTAATAAAAATAGCACTAATATTGGGCTTTGCAAAGGCTATAAAGCTTTGAAAATGAAAAAATATAGAATGTTCTGTATGTTTTTGTGTCCTAAAGTGTAATAAATTTAACTTTTTCATCATGTTAAGGTCGAAATGCAAATTGTGATAAAATGTAACAAGAATCCAACAACGATATTACGACAAAAGTCTGGCAGAAGCCTTCAATCTGGTATTTTTTAATACCGCGTTTCGCTTAACTATCGGTCATAATCAAGAAAAATCATCAACTGATGGGACATAATTTTGGATATTGCAATTATTGGCAGTGGAATGGCAGGACTTGCCTCAGCCAGAATCCTACATGATGCAGGGCATAAGGTCACGATATTCGAAGCACTCGCAGGGCGAGGCATGGATAGTCATAGTATTGATTTTGATGGTGGTATTATTGATGCCCCGCTACGCGTAATGAATCCAAAGCTTTGGCAAAATACGCTCAGTTTGGCAAGCTACTTGGGCATAGAAACTTTCCCTGTCCGTACTTTTATGGCTTGCAGTTGGTTGTTTGAAGATAAAACTGATACATGGTTGACGACGTCGCGCAGCCGAATTGGCAATTTCCCGATTATTAATAACCGCAAAGGTATTCAGCAATATGGCTGGCGCTTGGTCAAAGGCATGTTGCAGCTGAAAACAGCGGTGCATCAATTTTTTAAATCAGATAATCAGGACATCACACTAGCTGAATTCATGAATCAATATCATATTGAGGAAGTGTTCTGGCATGGTACCGTGATGCCAGTGCTGTATACCATTTGTACTTGCCATCCTAAAACCATTGGGGAATGGCCAGCCAAACCTTTATTGGAATTTATTCGTCAGTTGACGGAAGGTGAAGCCTTATTACGAATGAAAGGTGGAACGCCTGCACTGGTTAATCGCTTGATTGAAGGCATTGAAATTCATAGTGGTTCGCCTGTTCAAAAAGTTGAAGAGCAGGGCGAAAAAGTTCTGGTGGAAAATGCACAGGGTGAAAGCCAATTATTTGACCGCGTGGTGATTGCGACACCAACCCCAGTGATTGAAGATTTCCTCAAGCAGCCACAATTTGCCGATGATATTGCCTTACTGAAAAAATTCCGCTTTGAACAAGGTGATTTGGTGATTCATACCGATCCAATCGTGATGCCACAACGCCGTAAAGATTGGGCGGTATTGAGTTATATGATGGATCGTAAATTTACCCGTCAGCAATTTACCGTGTGGATCAATGCGATTGAACCAAGCTTGGTTGGTAAAAATGCCGTGTTCCAGACGTGGTGTCCAGTGATTGATATCGATCCGAAGAAAATCATTTCTAAAGTCAAACTTACCCGTGCGGTGGTCGATTCAGAAACGGTCGCTCTGAATAAACAAATTCAGCAACGTCATTTGGATTTAAACCGTAAAGTATTCTATTGCGGTTCATGGTCGTGTGATGGTTTGCCGATCTTGGAATCTGCTGTGACCTCTGCGATGCATATTTCTGAAATCTTAGGTGCCGCCGTTCCATTTGTTGGATTAAAACCAAAAGTCAAAGTTGCGCCTGAACTCGGTTATTAAGCATGGCCACCTTCAAGCAAGCGTTGATCGAAAAAGTCATAGGGCATAAATATGCGATTGATGCCAAACGGCTCGGTGATGATGCATGGCTTGCTTGGAGTAATTTAGGTTTTTGGCAAGGCCAACATCATTGTTATCCACAGGCCTGCCAAAGTCTGGCCGATCAAATTGCACAATCGATTCAACTGAAATCCACAGATCATGTTTTAGATCTAGGCTGTGGACAAGGTGCCAGTTTGTTGCACTGGACCCAGCATTATCACATTCAACAACTCAGTGCAGTTGAGTTGCAGCCTGATTGTGTCAAACGAATTCAAAAACAATTACCGCAGGTTCAAATTCATTGTGGATCTTTTTTGAATTTAAAAGCACTGCAACTTTTGAATTCATGTGATGTGGTGCTGTGTATAGATGCGGCTTATCACAGTGATTTGAATTCATTTCTCTATTCAGCATCTTCAGTTTTGAATTCAAAAGGTCGGATCGCGTTTCACACCCTGATGTGGTCGGAAAATTGGCTACAGTGTTCTGCGCTACAAAAACAAAAATATCGCTATCTGTTAAAAAGTGCCGATGTGAATTGGCAGCATGTGATGGATCAGCAGCAGCTAGGGCAGACTTTAGCGCAGCATGGTTTTACTGATATTCAAATTCAGGATTTTTCTGAGCCGGTGTTGAATGGTTTTGCTGAATATATCGAAACACGGAAAATTGAAAAATCAGCATTTGATTTGGCTCAACTCAAAATAAACATGACTGCCAAGTTGTGCCGAAAACTCTACCAAGATGGATTAGTACGTTATATTCAAATCAGTGCAGTAAAAAAGTGAGAACAAGATGCCAAATGAATATAAAGGTTCATGCCTGTGTGGGGCAGTGAGCTATCAGGCGCAGGTTGCGCCACGTTATCGTTTTAATTGTCATTGTCGTGATTGTCAGAAGGCTACAGGCAGTGCTTATGCACCGATAGCTTTCTTTCATCAATCTGAACTGAAAATTAATGGCGAATTAAAATATTTTGAGTCTTTGGGATTATCTGGCAAGCCAATCCGCCGTGCATTTTGCCCAAACTGTGGTTCACAAATGTTTGGTCTACCAGAACTCGTACCTGAGATGATTTCGATCCGTGCAGGAACATTGGATGATCCAAATCTGTATCAACCGCAAGCAGAATGTTTTGTGAGTCATGCAAATGAATGGGATTTATTAAATCCGAATATTTCGCATTTTGAGAAAATGATGGGGAAGAAACGAGAGTAAAGCGAGAAATGGTGCCGGCACACGGATTCGAACTGTGGACCTACTGATTACAAGTCAGTTGCTCTACCAACTGAGCTATGCCGGCAACGTGGCGAGAATTCTACAGAATCTGTTTAAAAAAACAAGCGAAAAAATGAGCAATCAGATAAATTTAATTGGATTGTCGAATTTTCGCCAATTTCAGCTTAGCTATTGAGGGCATAGACAAAAGAATCAATCACTTCACCTGTGCTTAAATGGGCTTTGACAGGCACCCGTTGATAGCCTGCACCCTCGAATTCATCCAGTGCTTGCCAGTGTTGTTTTAGGTTGTCAGAGAAAAATACAAAGCCAGAGACTTTATGCTCGCTTTGATCTAAAACAATACCTGGAAAACCCAATTCAGCTCCCCAACCTTGTTGTTTGAGTGTACCAAATACATGTGCTTCTGCCCATGTGCCACCAATATTTTCCATGATATGGGCATTAGGACGGTTTGGTCCTAGAGTCCCGTAAACAAATAAACTGAGCATAGTGAAAGGTAGAAAAGTAAAACGAATAGAGTAGCAGAGATAACTCAAGATTTTCCAATCGAAACGCAACTGATCGCCTAAAATTGTGTGTGTTTAAATTTTGTGCAATAACTTGAGTGATATGGGCTAAAAAGGATAGTATCGACATGTTCGTTAAAGATAAAGTTGCGGTGATCTTTGGTGGAAGTGGTGCAATTGGTGGCGCAATTGCAGCTGTTTTAGCGCGAGAAGGCGCTCATGTTTGTCTGGGTGCACGTAATCAAAACAGATTAGATCTGGTGAGAGAGAAGATACGTAATGCTGGGGGGCGTGTTGATACGTTTATTGTTGATGTCTTTGATGACGTGCAGGTGAATCAACAAATCATTAATTTAGCAGAAAAAACAGGTGGCATTGATATTGTGGTCAATGCGATGGGTTTTATACATGACCAAGGTAAAGTCATTGAAGAATTGAATCTGAATGAATTTTTATTAGGGGTCACCCCTTTTCTTAGCGCACAATTTAATCTATGCAAAGCAGTGCTTCCCTTTATGGGAGGGCATGATCGTGCAGGAGTCATCATTAGTGTTGTTGCGCCTGCAGCTTCAATGGCTGTGCCTGGACATTTGGGTCACATTGTAGGATGCGCTGCTATAGAGGCTTTTGTCAAAGCGTTGGCAAGTGAACTTGGACCTAAGAATATTCGGGCTGTTTGTATAAGATCACATGCAATTTCTGATGCAATCCAGGCTGGTTCATATACTCGTGAGGTATTTGCTGCAAAAGCCCAAGCAATGGGACTCACAGTAGAACAGTGGTTAGAAGGAGCTGCACAAAGTACTATGTTAAAGCGATTACCAACACTTGAGCAAGTTGCAGAAATGGCTGCATTTTTAGCATCTGATCAGGCTGGAGCAATGACAGCAACTGTGGTGAATATGACGGGTGGTGCAACAATTAGCTAATCGAAGATGCTGTTTGCTGAGATGTGAATATCGTTATTTATTTAATTGATTATTTTAATGAAAGATTTGGGTACGAAGAAACACTATTTTCTTAAAAGAAAAAAGCCTAAACCCTTTAGATTTAAGCTTTTAGGAATCTATGCGATATCATAGAAAGTAATCTTGGCGAGAGAGGGAATCATATTTAAGGATTAAGTGACTGATAAAATTTAAATAAAAAATTATACATTTTATTTAATCCCCCAATCGTCCCCCAGTCTATAAAAAAACTTAGATTAGCATTTGAAGAACCACTTTTATTATACATCAAAGTAATGCTGTAGCTGTCAAATTTCATTGCCATGATTTTTTCATGTATGATCATTTGATTGCATCTGTAGAGATAAACCATGTTTGAGATCATTGATGATTTAAAAGCTAAATTAGATCAGCATCGACCTCTTTCATCTGCGATTGTTAAAAATCTACATGAAGACTTGATCCTACGCTGGACTTATCATTCTAATGCGATTGAAGGTAATACTTTAACTTTACTAGAGACTAAAGTAGTTTTAGAAGGAATTACTGTAGGTGGGAAAGCGTTAAGGGAGCATTTTGAAGCGATCAACCATCGTGATGCAATTTTATATGTTGAAGACATCATAAAAAAACAAGAACCGTTTTCAGAATGGCAAATTCGGAATATTCATCAATTGATTTTAAAAAATATTGATGATGAAAATGCAGGGCGATATCGTCAGCAAAATGTCTTAATCTCAGGTGCTACCACCAATCCTCCAGATCACACATTGCTCAATGATAAGATGGCTCAATTTATAGATTGGTATAACATGGAAGCCCATACATTACATCCAATTGAGCGAGCAGCCAAAGTTCATGCTGATTTTGTGGGTATCCATCCTTTTGTGGATGGGAATGGACGTACATCTCGATTGTTGATGAATCTTGAGTTGATGAAAGCTGGTTATCCACCGAGTGTGATTACTGTCGAAAATCGTTTAGCCTACTATGAGGCCCTGGATCAATGGATGGCTTATGGCAATAGTGAGCCATTTAATAACTTAGTTGCTGCTGTTGTATTGGAGGGATTCAAGCCATATCAAACAGTTTTAGGAATCTAGGAAAGTAAAAGAAGGGCAAAGCCCTTCCTCGTCAATTTTTGCTGTCACACTCTATGTATATGAATTTTGGTGATACGAATTCAGATTCATAATAGACATATTTGTATTTTTCAACTAGCTGTCCAAAAATAGCTTTCCATGTCTTTTCATTTATGCCGTCTACGCCTTGAATATCCATTAGATAGCTGAATTCATCAATATTTAACGAAATATTGGAAGTTGGTGCAACAATTATGTAGTTGCCATTCCGTAATTGAATGCAATCTTTCATTGAAAGAGGTTGGCATTCTCGTTCTGTAGCACAATATACAGTTAAGACGTAGTTATTTGATAAATTACGTTGCACACAAAAAAATAAAGCTAATATCTCTGATTCATGATTTTCATGAAATTGATCAGTCATATCTGAAATTTGTTTCGTAAGTCCTCGTTCTACAAATGCTTTATCACGAAATTCACATTTTTCCATGTGAAATGTATAAGTGAAAACATTAAGATTAAACCGTTGCTGAGTTTTAAATAGCTTTTTCATCACAGGTACATTTGCTTTGCGTATTTCTTTGATTAACGTAATTCGCTTATCACGATCGTCAATTGCACTTTTACTGGTTGAATGATTTTTCAATTCATATACGAATGCATCTACAACAGGTTTTATCTGCTCAACATAATGTTCATTGTGTAATAGCATTGGATTAATAGGTCCATCCGAAACGTAACCCAAATTCGTATATGCCTGATTTACAGCCTTGACACTCTGACTGATCTTGAAAGCAGGATGTTGTAATAGTGGAGTACTGATGGGGTAAATAGATTGCAAATAATAAAAAGCATGATCTGTATGTGGGCTATTACTGACATAGTATTGGATAAATGTCTGACCATTTTTTTTGGTTTTTTGCTTGAAAGGGTGATAGTTGGGATTCGTCACGATTTCTGAAACTGTTTGCATGATGGATAGGTTCAACTCACCCAAACAAAAATTAGGTAGATTGGTACTTTCTGTCGTATTGGTAGGTTGCATTGACATGTTCATTGTAATCTCGTTTTTTAAATAGGGAAGCAAAGCTCTCTAAGGCTGACTGAGGGCATGATTTGAATATTTTGAATTAAGTTACTCTGGTCTCTAGGAGAAGCTTACGGGGTCTTCCAACATTGCTTCTTTCAAGGTTGCGAGTGCTATAGCCAAAAGTCCGTTGTTTGACTTGACTCTTTTCGATGATGAATTGACTGGTTTTAGTGAGGTAGTTGACAACTAACTGGTCTAGTGCGTCAATTTTTTCCTGATCATTATGCACAAGTGTCCCAATTGCAAGTTTTTGATAAAAAGCCTTATCGTGATTGCAGCTATGGTAAGACCCTTTGTTCTGGGTAATATTTTTCCATAATTTGCCAAGTAGATCCGCAAAGTAGGTATCTTGCTTATAGATATTGCCATCCATAAAAAAGATAAAATGATAGTGATAGCCCTTTTGAATCCCATATTCTAATTTCCAAATAAAACCGACAATTGGGGGAACTGCATTATTTGGGGTATGGAGTTGTTTAATGAACATTCTCAGGTAATTTTTTAGAAGCTCAAGTGTGATTTTAAATTCTCGATAAATTGCAAAATCAATTCTGATTACCAGTAATTTACTGAACTTATGAATCAATTTTCGAATAAGCTGTTTGGCTTTCAGTCTTTGGTTTAAGCTTTTCGCATGGCGTAATTGCTGCGCTTTTTTGTAGTCTTCATCATTCGCTATGGCATAGCTCAGTTGATGGCACAGTACATTGATCAATTCAGCTTTAAATACAAATTGTTGAGGTGCAATAGCGACTAGATCACTTTGACTTTTATGCCAAAAGTCAGTTTGACGATCAGCAAGGATATGTTGTGGTAGAACAGCTCTGAATATTTTTCGACATAAGTCCGCTTCGGGACTTGTACATGTGTCATCTTCCATATAGAAAGGATCAATACGGTTAAGTGAATCATGAATGTTTTTAAGTACAATAACAAATGTATCTTGTCTTTTTAAATGAATACGATAGACAGGATTATTACCACTCTTCTTTACGTGGTGTACGAGACAAATGAACTCAAGTTGCTTGTAAGCCTCTTCCTCATTAAATTCTTTAGGTTCAGCATGATCCGTAATTGGTTCAACATCCAACGTTACTTTTTTTTCATTTTGAGTCATGAGATATGGGTTTTGGTCTGTGTTCATATAATGCTCTTTCAGGTAAATTTTAAGTAAGTGAATCCCTACCAAGGCATGGGGTAGCCTTGGTATGAGTCGTGATATGTTTGATGTAGGTTTTAGAAGAGTTGTTGGCTGAATAATGAATTTAATTAAATGTATTATTTATCAATAGAATATATTGATTATTAATACTTATTAATTAAATATAAAATCCTAAATTGTTGAAAAATATGAGAACCATAATTCCAACAATCCATTTCATCTATTCTTCAGAAATATCGACTTTCTCAGTTGAAAGTCGATTTGGAAAGTTAGCAGGTAAAACGTTGCTTAGCTTTAAGCTCAAGCCACTTAACTAATTCATGTTCAAACCATCCCACAGCATTCGAACTGAGCTTGATGGGTCTGGGAAAGTGCGGATCGTAACTTTTCGATTTCTCATTTAATTTTTCATATATAACTGAACGACTTACCCCCGTAAAGCCAATTACTTCTTTGAGTCGAAGGATGGTTGGTCTTGGATATATATTTGATTGCATGGTGTTTGACTCCGTGATTGAATAAGCCAAAATTAACAGCAAGTCTTCGGACAAAAAACAGCGGATCTAATTCCGAATGGGGAAAAATGAATCAGAAGCAAAAAGAACTGCTTAAGACAGCATGTCTAATACGCACTCAAAGTTTTATTGAACAAGAATTCGATTATTTTTCTCTACTTAAATCTCAGCCTGAATTATTGAACTCATTGAAAGAGCTAAATGAATACGTTCTGAATTTATTCCTACAAAAATCATGGGCTACTATTGAGGAAAATTTACATCCATCTATGGGGAAGGTAAAAAAAATCCTAAGTCTGAATTCTCAAGATTATTTTAATTGCGAGGTGATAGCCTGTTTTTGGGGTAATGCTCAATATGGACAAGATTTTAAGAATCCGATCCATAATTGGTTTAATCTCAATTCGACTAGAGAGTTTCATTCAGCTTATTTTGAAGTATTTTGTTTAATTCGAAAAAACGCTGATTTTAATGCTATATATTTAGAAGTACAGCAATTAGCTAGTTGCTATGATTTAGCTGCTTTGAGCTATCGCACTCAGGTAGATTTAGATAAATATATAATTCCTATGTATTTAGAGTTTTTTATGGGATTGCAGACTCTATCTTATCGGGAGGAAAATTTCGAAGGTTACTATGCTTTAGTTAATTTTCTCACTCCAATAGATACATTGAAACGTGGTGCTAGTTCAGTATTGCTGCAACCATTAAACCATCTATCTTGGAGTAACTTGGTTGGGCGAGATAGTGAAAATAAAATTGTGGAAATGCAGGAAGGAATTTTAAATTTTCAAATTCCCATAGGTGAGGACTCTTCATTCCATGAAATATTTTTTTCAAATTATTATGCTCTGTACTTACTATTGAATAAAAACCTAACATCAAAAACTTGGAAAAATATTGATGAACTGGAAGAAATTATTGAATTTTTATCAAAAAAACTAACTTCGAAAAAAAATGCACATATGAAAGAAAAGTCCACATTAGTTGCATATGAAGCATTAATACTCGAATATTTTTGTATGTTTAAAAAAGACGAATATTGTAAAGATGGGCTATCTGAACCAAATGGGTTTAACAAATTTTTATATACGGCTTTGACTACTGAGCTTAATAAGATAGCAGATGGTGGTTATAAGTTTGAGCATCCGTCCTACAAAGAGGGATTGGAAGGTGTAGAAATAAAATTAACCAACAGTGAGATACGTTTATCTCTAAAGCATGAGTCAATTAGAAAGAATCTTGAGAGAAGAAAAAAGTTACATCAATCACCCCAAATATTAAAACAAGAAAATTCCGTTCAAGATAAATCTCATTTAGTGGATTTTTCTAAAATTTCAGAAGAACTAGGTGATTATCATTTTTGTGAACGTAAGTAATATTATTAGAAGAGAGAGCACCAGCATTAACCGTGTTCTCTCTATTTCATAGTCTGACATCAAAAAGACAAACTTACATTGCCTTGATCGGTCATTAATTCAGCTTCAAGTACCTGATCTCCACGGCATTTCAATAAGTACGATACCGTTGAACTATAACCCATTTGTACAGGCATCTTGCTATGGAAATCTGCGGTGTAATAACCACAACGACCACGATTAATGCTCATACCTTGTAAAACAAAAGGTTGATCGTTGGTTGACTGAATTTCTAGAATATATTCAATCGCCCCTTGTACATTAAAAGCAGATTGTGACTCCCGACTGGTAATTTGAGCACGAACAGATAATGCAGGCTGTTCCGTTTCCATGGGAATATTATTACTGTAATCAGGATTGTTTGGATCAAGATCAGACTCCATCATGGATTTGAGCGCTTCAGGATATTTTTCCCAACTCTCAAGAAATGACTGAGCTTGTTTGACCGCAGCAGGCAAATACTCGGTATCATTTTCTACAATCTGAGTTAAGGCTTGTACTTTGGCTTCAACCTCTTCCTTGCTATATGGAGCATATTTAGATTGTTCCTTCTGTGTAGCAGTATTAGATGAGCTGTGTTCAGCTTGATCTGGAACACTTTGTTGAGCTGACTGATTGTTTTGACTACAAGCGATCAGTAAAGTTGAAAGTGCTACAGTGGAAAGTATTTTTTTCATGATTGCACTCCGTTATAACTTAGGTCGAATAACAACGAACCAAATGAATAATAGGATCAAGATACCACCTACAATTTTACCGATGACTGGAAACATTACCGCAGGCCAGAATAATCCTTGCCCCAAATTGTAAGTAAATGGCTTGTAGTTATACTGCCCCCAAAAGTGTTGATAGATGGCAAAGAAAAAACCAATCACTAAGTAGCTACTAATCACCCATGTCTTAATATTTGAATTCATTTACTTTCCCCCAGTTGCATATTTTGCTAATGCAATAAAAATTCCCATTACGATCATGAAGCCAATAAATGGCAAACCTAAAAAGCAAATCACTGCAATGATGCAGATAATGCCTGCAAGTGTTCTCATGGCTATTCCTTCATGCACTGATAGGAAATATTGACCATATCTCTTTGGAAGGATTCAGTTTGTTGAAGGGTGTACAGATTGTTTTTAAGACCATCCTCTCCATATTTATCTTCAAGTTTGTCGTAGATACATGAACATGTATTGCCATCAATACCACCTGTTTTACAACCACTGATAAACTGACGTTCGGTTTTGCTGGCACAACCTGAAGCCATTAATGCAACAGAGATGAGTACAAGTGAAGTTTGAATTTTCATCATTTCCCCTAATTTTTTATTGTGTTATTTGATGTGTAATAAATTTTGCTGAATGGACTAAAGTGTAGATGCAACAAAGCTTTCCAAGGCTAGACAGCGTTTAGATTAGTCAAATAAGCAAAAATTTATGAATGCTGTTAATGCAACAGAGGAATATAAAATCGTTTCAGGGAAAACAATATAGATAGGAAAAACTTAGTCATGGGTATGACTCCTTTGGCTATGAAAGAAGCTTCACCACGTTACTGCTAAATAATGGTGGCGAAACGAAAGAGGGTTAGCAGACTGATAGCCAAAGGATCAGCACACCCGAAGGTGTCCCCCTCCCGTTCCGCCGCAGAGGGGGCACGCAGGGTCGCCCACCAAAAAGATATACTTTTTAGTGTGCTTTGGCTGAACGGTCTGCTAAAACCGACTGACGATGTAGGTCAGCAGTTGAATGATAAAATTAAGGTTTCGCTGAGTCAATCAAGTGGTGTGAAAAAACAAATAAAATCAAAGGTAGAAAATGCATTTTATGTGAGGTTAGGGGTTTATTTAACAATGACAATAAATGATCGATTTATATTGAATGCTTGTGCAGGCTTGAGGTTGGTCATTGCTGGAGACATTTATATCATTGATTATGGAAGTAAAGCAGAATCCAAGAGCGCTGATTGAATTTGTATATTTCCACTTCATGATGAAGTGGAAATATATCTTGATGATGCTAAGGGGGATTAGCAGTCTATAATTTCAATTTTTTCAGGGTCATTTTGAGCTGTAATAATAAATAAATTATGATCAAACTCTGATCTGTCATTTTTAAATTTTTGTTTATATTTTAATCCCTTAGTCGTCTTAAATACCATTTCAAAACTAAAGATAGCGTCTTTATTTGCAGAAATTGTAATTGTGACTTCTCGTGTTGTGGTATTCGTTTTCAGTACAGGAATGTAAGAGGTCATATGCTCAATGTTTTGGTCTTTAATTAAAGAAATATCAATAACGGGAGAGCCGATATTAATGACTTCAAAATAGTTGTAATTTCCTGCGAATTTAAACTGGATAACAGGCATTGAATTCAGCTCATCTTTTAACTCTTGATCGCTACGTTGATTAGCTAAATTACTTTGGTTTTGATTATATTGGGTGATCAGCAAATCATACTCATTTTTAGCTGTTTCAACTAATGCTTGCTGTTCTTGTACGCTATTTCTAAGTTCTTGGGCTTGAATTTTCAAGGCGCTTGTATTGAGCATATAACCTAGAATTAATAAAATGAATCCTAATGGGGCAAATGTTCCCGCTAGAAAATCCCCAAGGGCATTGGGTTCAAGTGCTTTTATTTTATTAAAATCAACCCCAAAAAAATGATAGATACCAAAAAAGTAAATGCCAGTGATGATAATAAAAATGACAAATTGAACTATGGGTATTTCAAGAAACTTAGTCTCTGCTGTTGAGGTATTGCTTCCTGTAGGGCTATTGCTGGTATTCATGGGAATTTTCCATCTTATTTGAAAGTTATAACTATAAATAAAAACGAGGTTTTTCAGCTTTTTTGAGTAAAGCTTGTCCTCTTGTAAGTGATGATCTCAGATCAAGTTTTGTTCGTCTGCATACAGTCATTAGAGACCATCAAAATGAGAATCTTTTGCAGTAAATTAAAGCAGTGAAAACTAGACCGACGGCTCTTTAAAAGAGCGGGAAATGACGGTAAGAGCATCAACTCTTTGAGATCATTAAAATAATAGCTTGGTCAGGGCTATATTCCAAATAATTTCATATACATAACATACTAATGAGAATCATGAAACTCTTTTGAGAGGACATGAAAATATGAAAACAGAGCCTGCCATCGAGCAGGCTTTTTTATGCCCAAAATTTAGGAGTCGAGCCATGAGCTTGAGCTGTCCATTTTGCCATTCACCGAATGTGATGTTGGTTGAAGCAAGTACACAACAATCCAATACAGCCTTATCTAGTCTTGGGACACCAGCCACATTAGCTGCATTGGGAGCTACGGTAGCAAAGTCTTTCAATCTGCCACCGATTGTCGGTGGAATCGCAGGAACGGTACTCGGCAGTGTTTTGAATGCATTCACAGAACCAAGCGCACCGACACACCAGAATTTGTGTTTCTGCCACAACTGTTATCAAAAATTTCCAAGTCATCTTTTGCACTAAAGATTACTCATATCTACACAGATTCAAATTTCAGTTTCATTTAAAAGGAATAAAACCATGGCACATCAACTTGAACAAATGGCTTATGTCGGTGATACCCCTTGGCATGGTCTAGGTAATCAACTAAGTCAAAACCAACCGATTGAAGTCTGGGCACAGCAGGCAGGCATGGACTGGCGCATTGAATCTTCCAATGTCAGTTATATGGCACAGAACGAACGAGGGCAGAGCATCATCATGCCTTATGAAGAGCAACGAGTACTTTATCGCTCAGACACCCATGCACCACTATCAGTCGTTAGCCAACGCTTTCAGGAAGTTCAACCGAGAGAGATTTTAGAATTCTATCGTGACTTGACTGAACAATCAGGTTTTGAGCTTGAAACCGCAGGCGTGCTTAAAGGTGGTAAGAAATTCTGGGCACTGGCACGGACAGGGCAAACATCCATATTAAAGGGCAAAGATGTCAGTAATGGCTATATGCTCTTGGCAACAGCATGTGACGGAACCCTTGCCACCACCGCACAATTTACCTCGATCCGAGTGGTGTGTAACAACACTTTAGCGATTGCCTTAAAAGGACAGAACAGCAGTGCAGGTGTGGTCAAAGTTCCACACAGTACTAAATTTGATGCAGATAAGGTCAAACAGCAACTCGGTATTTCAGTACGTGCATGGGATGAACACATGTATGAAATGAAGCAACTGACACAACGTAAAGTGAGTCAGATGGAAGCCTCTGCTTACTTTGATGCAGTATTCAATAACAGCACCATGAACAACGTATTAGATCAGGAGGATAACATCATTCAGTTCTACCGTGATGTAGCCTTGCAAGCCCAAGCCAATGGCAAGGACAAAGCTGAACCAAATGCGAAATCGATGAGTCGAGCTATGGAAATGTTTAATGGTCAAGGACGAGGTGCGGAGCTAAGTTCAGCCAAAGGAACAGCCTATGGATTACTGTGTTCAATCACGGAATTTATAGACCACGAACGTCGTGCCATGAGTACCGATCACCGACTTGATTCAGCTTGGTTTGGTGCTGGCGCATCGATCAAACAACGAGGATTGGAACAGGCACTTAACATGCTTGCATAGTGCGAAATATGCATTTTTCAATCATGGAAAGTTAGACCTAACCAAGCATTTTTAAATGGAATTTCGAATTTTAAAAATTATTAAAACCATAGCTTCGGCTGTGGTTTTTTATGCCCATTTTTTGTGATCCCCATCATTTTACATAGCAAAATAATCAGGACTTCAATATGAATACCGCAATTTTAAATCCATCCATTCAACAGGCAAGTACTCCATTTATTGCCCCAAAATTATTCACAGCCAAACGCTTGGTCAATACCAAAAACATGACTCAAGCAGAATGGCTTGAAGTACGTCGTCAAGGCATCGGTAGTAGTGATTGTGCCGCAGCGTGTGGACTCAATCCCTATATGTCGATGCTTGAACTATGGATGATCAAGACAGGTCGAGTCAAACAATCCATTGAAGATGAAAGCACAGGTCATGCCCCTTTATATTGGGGCAAACAACTTGAACCTTTGGTCGCTGAATACTACAGCATTCATACCAACAACAAAGTCCGTCGTATCAATGCCGTACTACAACATCCTGATGAGAATAAGCATTTTATGCTGGCTAACTTAGATTACTCGGTGGTAGGTAGTGAGGAAGTACAGATTTTAGAATGCAAAACCGCAGGGGAATATGGAGCAAAGTTATGGCGAGATGGTGTGCCTTTATACGTATTGTGTCAGGTGCAACATCAACTCGCTGTAACAGGCAAAAAGGCAGCGCATATTTGTGTGCTGATCTGTGGTCATGAAACTCGTATCTATAAAGTGGTACGCAGTGAATCAGTCATTCAACATATTGTGAATGCTGAGCGATACTTTTGGGAGTGTGTGGAAAATGACACGCCACCTTCAGTCGATGCAAGTGAATCGGCAGCTAAAGCCATTCAGCAACTCTATCCTCAACATATTCCACTCAGTGTCGAAGATCTCAGTCAAAATGAACAAGCTAATCAGTTGTTTGCTCAACTGATTCAAGAAAAGCATCACATTGAAAAACACCAAAACAGCTTTGATGAAACTAAGCATCAAATTCAGATGTTAATGAAAGATGCTGAACGAGCAACTTTTGCCAATGGTTCAGTGACGTGGAAACGATCTAAAGACTCGATTGGCTTAGACAGTAAGGCTGTACTCAAACTTCATCCCGAAATGCTTGAGCAATTTCCACAAAACAAAGCAGGGACACGACGTTTTCAGATTTATAGCGATGACTGAATCCATCACGTCGATATTTCCAATCTTCCAAAAAGCGCAAAAAACCACCTCCGATCTACCGACTCCCGAAGGAGCGGTAGACCAACAATGGCGGTTTTTGCGAAGTCATAGCTTTTCATATTTCTGTTTACTTACATAACAAGGGGTAAGCAATAAAATTTTATTTATAGGACAAACAACATGATTAAAGGTTTAGCGATTACCCCACCAATATTGGGGCGTATCAGTATTGGTAAAGTCATCGAAAAGAACGGCAAGCGACTCCCTGAAAAGGATGATCAATTTACCATTACTAGTCAAATACAAGGTAAAGACGGTTGGGTGAAACATCCATTGGATGAAACCCTGCGGACTAAGTCTAGCAACAATAAACTTCGTAGTATTCCAGTACGGATGATCTTTAATGATCCTGAATTAAATCTGCGAGCGGAGTACAGTTTATTCGACCGCCAAACAGGTCGCCCTATTTGTGTCGGCAATGGTCAAACATGCCAACGACTGACCAACCAAGGCGTAGAACAACAACCATGCCCATCACCTGATTTATGCCCATTGGCACAAGGAGGCAACTGTAAACCTTTTGGACGATTACATGTGAATTTGGATGAAACAGATGAACTGGGTGCATTCATTTTTAGAACCACAGGTTTTAATAGTATTCGGACCTTGGCGGCTAGACTGAGTTATTACCATGCTGCATCCGATGGTTTACTTTCCTGCCTGCCACTACAACTGACACTTCGAGGTAAGTCCACCACACAAAGCTATCGTACCCCTGTGTATTACGTGGATTTAACACTCAGGGATGGAGTTAATCTTCAACAAGCGATTCAGATGGCGAAAGACATTGATCAACAAAGCAAAGCATCAGGTTTTAATCAATCAGCGTTAGATCAGACGGCAAGGCAGGGTTTTGCTAATGCACAGTTTGAAGTGAATGGCGATGAGGGCTTGGATTTGATTGATGAGTTTTATTCTGATGAATATCAAGATACTAACACTGATCAGGTTCAGCCTGAAACGTCAATTAGAGCCAAAGCAAAGCCTAGACCGAATCGAGGAGATGGTTTTGTGCAGGATGTGCAGAGAGGGTTGCAGAGGAGTGTGAGTGTGGTGAGTTGAGTGATTTATATACTATTTGAGCAGCTTTTTAGTTCTATAAGTCTAATTTTAAGAGCTAATGCAAAGTGGGGGGGAGCCCCCATGTTTTTTTGTTTTAACTTAACTGGGGGGTTATGTAAAATGGGTTAATATGATTTAAAATAGTCTTATTATTCTAATATTTAACAATATGAGGGCTCAATGGATTTAAAATCAGTACACACAATTTTTACAGATAGAATTTTAAGAATCCCTTCATATCAGAGAGGTTACTCTTGGGGTAATGATGCTGAAATTAAAGAGCGTAAAGATCTAGTAAAAATTAAAGGCCAATTGATGGATCTTTGGAATGATATTCAAAATATTCCTAATGATAAATGGCATTATACTGGATTATTAACATTAGCTGAACATACGTGTCCAGATTATAAAGAGTGGTTACCTAGAAAAGCACAATATTCGATAGTTGATGGTCAACAGCGAATTACTTCGATTCTGATTTTAATTACCGTATTGGTTAAATACTCGAAACAATTCGAGTATGAGTTCGGGGATCGTGATGGAGATACGGAATTTCATTATCTTTATATATCTAAAGGCACAAGAAAAGCATATATTTTTGGTTATGATCAAGACAATCCAAGTGATAAATATTTTAGAAAACATATACTTAATCTTGATGAAATTGAAGGGGATAGTAAGGAAAGTATTTATACAGAAAACCTGATTAAAGCACGTAAGTTTTTTGAGAAAGTTGTTGGGTTTTATCTAGAAGATGCTTCCAATAAGATAGAAGCATTGCAATTTCTGTTTGATAAGGTAACAACAGGATTAAGGCTTAATGAATATATTTTACCTAATGAGTTAGATGAATATGTAGTTTTTGAAACGATGAATAATAGAGGGAAACCTTTATCTCAACTTGAGAAATTGAAGAACAGACTTATGTATCTTATTGATAAAATGAGTTTAAGTTTTGATGATAAAAATGAACTTATAAAATCAGTGAACACTGCATGGATCACAATTTATCAATCTTTAGGTGCTGAAAAGAGCACACCTTTAGATGATGATGATTTTATTAAAGCTCATTGGATCATGTATTTTGGGCAATATGATCGGTCAGAGTCTAATGTTTATGCTCAACATCTATTTAATCATTTTTTTACGATTGAACGTGTATATGTAAATGAATTACAAGCCTTAGATATTCAAAAATACGTTAAATCTTTGCAGAAAAGCTCAGTTTATTGGAATAAAATACATCATCCTAAATATTTTGAAGATGCTGATGAGAATGCACGTATTAAAATTTTAGGACTGCATCGTGTTGGATTTAGAGCAGCGTTTAAACCACTAGTTTTAGCAATATTACATAATACAGATAAATTAAATTTACCTGATATTTGCACACATCTAGAAAAATTTGCTTTTAAAGTTTTTCATGCTGCTGATCGGCAGTCAAATACAGGAGATAGTAAGCTTTACCGATTGTCTGCATCAGTTTATAGAGGAGAAATAAGTTCTCAAACAATTTGTGATTCAATTGATAATTACACAAATGAATATTATAGCTTTACGAAATTTAAAAACTTGATTGAATACCTTGTTGAGGAGAAGAAAGGGTTTTATAAGTGGAGTGGTTTGAAATATATATTTTTTGAGTATGATCAGTTTTTAAGAGCAAAAAATAAAGTATCTGCTGTTAGTTCACAGTTAATTTGGCAAGATTTTAAAAATAGAGATTCGATAGAGCATATTTATCCACAAAGTGCTTTTCAGAGTTTAGAAACTTTTTGTAATAGTGATGATTCACCAGAACGTAAAAGTGCGTACGATGAGTTACAACTGAATTGGCATGAGTTTAGTATTTTTAATGAAGATGAAAGAAAGCGGTTATGTAATAGTCTCGGTAATTTATTAGCGATTACTCATTCAGATAATTCAAGTATGCAGAATGATCCCTTCAAGTTTAAAGTCGATCAATCTGAAAAAGGTATTCAATATCGTAACAGGGGATATCGATATGATTCTTTAAGTGCTCAATTAGTTGCAAATGAATCTACTTGGAGCCCTGATCATGTTAAAAATCGTGGTTTAGAAATTTTAGATTTCATATTGTTCAAATTAGATGAAGATCAGAACAAGCTCTCAATAGAAGAAAAGGTTGCATTACTTGGATTAAATTTCTTAAGTGAGAACTTAGAACAGTTGGGTGAGGCTAATAATGTCGAATATCAATAAAGCTCAGCAAGAGGCACTAAATACTTTAGATGGCCCTGTACTCATTATTGCTGGTCCAGGTTCAGGTAAGACTTTCACGTTAGTAGAAAGAATCGTAAAGCTAATTCAAGTGAAGGGTGTTCAGCCTGAGTCGATCTTGGTCGTTACGTTTACCGAGAAGGCTGCAAGAGAGTTAACGACACGTATTTCGAATCGATTGCTTGAATTAAAAATCGACCTGAATTTGAATGAAATGTATTTGGGGACGTTTCATTCAATTTGTTTAAGAATATTAGAAGAGAATCAGCAGTACACACGTTTGAAGCGTAGTTTTACTTTGTATGATCAGTTTGATCAACAGTTTCTTTTGTATAAAAAGATGAAAAAGTTTGCTGAGATTGAAAATTTTCATTTGCTCATTAAAGAAGAACAGTCACGCTGGAATCAGGCGAGTGAACTTTTGATTTTACTTAATAAAGTAACAGAAGAAGCTTTAACCTCTGATGAGCTAAAAAAAGCTCCTGATATTGAGGTAGCGATATTAGGCGAATGTTTAGAAAAATATCATCAGTTGTTAGAAGAAAACAATGCCCTCGATTTTTCGACGATTCAATACGAGACATTATCGTTATTAGAGAATCAGCCAACAGTCGTATTGGAATTACAGCAAAAGCTTAAGTATTTAATGGTAGATGAATATCAAGATACCAACACCATCCAAGAACGTATTTTAAAATTATTGATGGGAGCAGCTCAAAATCTTTGTGTCGTTGGTGATGATGACCAAGGTCTCTATCGTTTTCGTGGGGCAACAATTCGGAATATTTTAGAGTTTCCTAAGAACTTTGATGAACATAAATGTAAGCAAATTCAGCTCACAACTAACTATCGTTCTCATCCTGATATTGTGAATTTCTTTGGTCAGTGGATGCAAAGGCTAGAATGGGGATCAGGAGATAATCGTTTTCGTTATGATAAAAACATACGTGCTAGAGAAGATAACTTTCCTGAAGTTCCTTCGGTGATTAAAGTTGTAGCAGAAGGGCGTGGAGATTGGTATGAAGAAAATTATCAGTTCCTATTATCTTTAAAAAATGATGGTCTGACTGATTGGAATCAGGTCGCATTTTTATTTAGATCAGTACAAGGTGATCGAGCGGTTGGTCTCGCTAACTATTTAGAAGAAAAAGGCATACCTGTTTATTCTCCACGTTCAAATCAATTTTTTGATCGTGAAGAGATCAAGTTACTTATTGGACTATTTATTTTTTTATTCCCGCAGTATTTCAATATCCGTAAATGGAATGAAAATCTTAAGCTTGCCGTTTGGGACTACTATGATCAGCTATGTATTCCTTTAATTAAAGAGGAATTACTTAAGCCTGAAAATCAGGATTTATTAAAGTGGGCACAGGAACGTGCTCGGACACACTATCAACTTGTTGAAAATACTGACTATGCTTTCACAGCATTATTTTATCAGGCGCTACAATTTCCTTTATTTAGCAAATATTTTTCAGATGAAGCTTTGAATGGTCTTGATAAAGGTCGGGCCGCTCGAAACTTATCTAAATTTTCATCTCTTTTGGCAAAGTTTGAACATCTTCATTACGTTACGGTTATTTCTCGTGAATTTGTAGATAAGAATCTGACAGACTTATTTAACCAATATTTCAGGTTTTTGAAAGATGGTGGTATCGGTGAATATGAGGATGACTCTGAATATGCACCAAGTGGATGTGTATCATTCCTGACGATTCACCAATCTAAGGGATTGGAATATCCAGTTGTTGTCACTTGTAGTTTAGAGGGTGTTCCTAGAAAAAGTCACAATGACTTAGATGAAATTCTTGAAAATAATTACTTCAGCAAGCCACCTTATGAACCTTTTGAATTAATTAAAAACTTTGACTTTTGGCGTTTGTATTACACGGCGTTTTCACGTGCTCAGAACTTATTGGTACTTTCAGCAGAAGTAAAAAAGGGTGCTGGTAGTTCACCATCAAAATATTTTAGATCAGTCGTTGATGGCTTGGTCGATTGGAAGCATCATGAATTAGATTTATCGAAGATCGACTTTGCTCAAGTGAAAGAGATGAATTTGAAGCGGGAGTATGCTTTTACCTCACATATTCTTTTATTCGAAGCGTGTCCTGAACAATATCGTTTTTTTAAAGAGCTTGAGTTTCATCCAGTTCGAGCAGGTGCGCAGATCTTCGGTACTCTAGTTCATCAAACTATTGAAGATATTCATAAAGCTGTGTTGCGCAATGAAGGCCATTTGGTGAGTCATGAGCAAATACAGAATTGGTTGAATACTAATTATATTTATTTGTCTAAAAAAGAACGACAGTTTTTGTCGCCGAATACTTTAAAGGCGATTGAAAGGCATGTTGTAAATTATTACGATCGTGAAAAGAGACAGCTTGATCGTCTGCAAGAAGCCGAAGTTGAAATTTCATTAGTGAAAGATCAGTACATTTTAAAAGGAAGTATTGATTTAATTCGTGGTGAAAATGGTACGGTAGAAATTATTGATTTTAAATCAGAACGTAAGCCTGATTTAGAGAAAGAAAAAATGAGATTTGAAACCTATCAAAGGCAACTTCAATTGTATGCTCATTTGTTGGAAGAAAAAACGGGACAAACTGTGAGCCGAATGCATCTTTACTATACAGGTGAAACAGAAGGTTCGCCTTATGTGAGTTTTGAGAAGAGAAATGATCAGATTGAACAGACAGTGAAACAGTTTGATCAAGTTGTATCTCGTATTGAAGCGAAAGATTATGGGATGAGTTGCAGACCTGATAAGCTGTGTCCCAACTGTGACATGCGTTTTTACTGTGATCGTAAAAATTGGAATTTTGTGAAGGAAAGTCTTTAAATGACGACTGAAAATAACACTTTAGATTTGACTGAAGAAAACCCTCAAGAAGGTGTATTTAAGTTTGAGCCAATTAAAGGCTATCCGATGCTGCGTTGGCAAGGTAAGCGTCCTTTTACATCAACTCGTTATTATCCTGCTCAATTAAAAGAACAGCATGGTGAAGCAGTTAATGGTTGGTTAAATAAAATTTTTTGGGGGGATAATCTTCAAGTTATGTCACATTTGCTACGTGAATTCCGTGGCAAAGTAGACTTGATTTATATTGATCCACCGTTTGATTCTAAAATTCAATATAAAAAGAAAATTTCTCTAAAAAGTAAAACTGCTGAAACTGATACAAATACATTTGAAGAAAAGCAGTACTCTGATATATGGGTTAATGATGAGTATCTGCAATTTATTTATGATAGAACTATTTTGCTTAAAGAGCTGTTAAGTAAAGACGGAGTACTAGTCTTTCATTGTGATTGGCATAAAAGTCATTATATTCGACTAGTTTTAGATGAAATATTTGGTGGGAATAATTTTGTTAACGAAATTGTTTGGCATTACTATAACAAGATGCAAGGAAATATTGGTAGATTTGCGTCTAATCATGATGTTCTCTATGTGTATTCTAAATCATCGAATTACACATTTAACAAGATAAAAGAATTAAGAGATGAGCCAGTTCAGCAAATCAAACGTATATGGGATGGAGGAAAAAAAGCTTTAGTAAATGCTAAGGATGAAAATGGGAATGTAATATATATAACTTCCACGCATAAAACATTGGATGATGTCTGGCGCATGTCAATGCTTCAACCAGCAGATAAAATTGAGGTTACAAATTATCCAACACAAAAACCGGAAGCACTTATTGAAAGACTAATTTATGCTTACTCTAATCAAGGCGATTTAGTACTTGATTGCTTTTTAGGATCAGGAACAACTCAAAATGTTGCTATAAAAATGGGCAGGAAATTTATTGGATGTGACATTAACTTGACAGCTATTCATACAAGTGTTTCAAGGGCTATTAAATTAATATCTGATAATACAACTAATTCATTCCCTAAGATTAAGAACGGTTTAACAAATGATGACTATAATAGTAAAGATTTATCAATTATATATAAAGGATTTGAGGTCTATAACGTCAATCATTACGATGTATTTAGAAACCCAGTTCAAGCTAAAGAATTGCTGATCCAAGCTTTGGATATTCAGCCAATTCCTAACAGTGTGTATGACGGTGAAAAAGATGGTCGAATGGTAAAACTCATGTCAGTGAACCATCTTGCAACTAAAGCTGACGTTGCCGATTTGATTCACGGCGTAGATTACAAAGCTTTCGAAAAACGTAAAGAAGAAAGATCAAATCAACCTGTTGAAAAAATTACTATTTATTGTATGGGGCATGAACCTGATTTAGCTGCATTTGTAGAGCAGTCTATTGGTTATAAATTAGATATAGAAGTTGTAGACATTTTACGTGATCGTACTGATCTTCAATTTAAACGTGACTCTGAAGCTTTATTCAAAGTTGAAGAAGGTAATTTAGTTGTAGATAAATTCTATCCGATGAACTTGCTTCAAAAACTTTCACAAACAAAAGAATCAGTTTCTGATTGGCGTGAAATGGTTGACAGTATCATGATCGATTGGAATTATGATGGTGCGGTATTCCAACCCGCACTAACAGACATTCCTGCTAAAAATGAATTTGTCCAAGGTGTTTATGTAATCCCTGAAGAAGCTGGCACAATTCGCATCAAGATCACAGATCTTCTTTCTGAGTCATTAGAGCGTGATTTGACAGAAGAGGAGTTAGCGAATGGCTAAAGCTAAACAAGCCACTAAGGTTAATTTAGATTTCGCATTTTTTAATATTCTTTGGACATTTTACGATGCGAATAGAGGTCAAATTACTAAAAACTACCGTGAGCTCACGAGGAAGTTTTTAGATTATAACCATCCAGCGAATAGACGAGATGCTTTCCTCCGTCGTCCTCAGTTTGAGGCTTTAGAAATTTATATTTTTCTAAAAGAATTTTTAGATAATGAAAAAGTCGAAAAACTCTTTGAAGATTGGTACAAAGGGCAAAATAAGTTTGAAGGACGGAAGGTTTCAAATGTCACTGATCAGAACTCGATTCAAGGTAGTTTAGAATTAGATCAGACAGAAGTTGATAATACGGTTATCAACTATGAAAAAATTTTGAAGGCTATGAAATCAAATAGCCGTGATTATCCTAACTATATTTTTGCACTCACTATGGGAACGGGTAAAACCCTACTCATGGCAACATGTATTTTTTATGAATTCTTATTAGCAAATAAATGGCCAAAGGATAAGAAATACTGCCACAATGCATTAATTTTTGCACCAGATAAAACAGTTTTGCAGTCCCTTCGAGAGATTGAGTCATTTGATATTTCCAAGGTGGTTCCGAAGGAGTATGTGGGTATTTTTGATGCCAATTTGAAGTTCCACTTTCTTGATGAAGCTGGAACTTCGCTAAGTACTATGGATGGCTCAAAGTTTAATTTGATTGTTTCGAATACTCAGAAGATCATTCTCAAGCGTCAGCATGCTGAGAAGACGGCAACTCAAAAACTATTTGAAAATGATCAGCCTGATTTTGGTGAGCTGACGGAGTTGCTTGGGGATTTGGGTCTACCAGCCAATGAAGATGATTTAAAGACAAACCAACGTTTTGAAAAATTATCACGGTTACCACAACTCGGTATTTTTGTAGATGAAGCACATCATTCATTCGGCCAAGCTTTGAAAAAAGACATGATGGGTGGTACGACAAAGGTGGATAATAGTTTACGAAGAACTATTGATGAACTTGCTAAGAATTTAAATGAAGCTGGTACACGAGTTGTAGCATGCTTCAACTATACAGGTACCCCTTATGTAGGTAAGGACGTATTACCAGAGGTTGTATATGCATTCAATTTAAAGAATGCGATTCAAGAACGTTATTTAAAAAGCCCAGAAGTAAACTCTTATACAACGACACGTACAGAAGAGTTTGTGAAGATTGTGGTGAAAGATTTCTTGAAAGCTACACAAGGCCTTAAGCCTGAAGGTCTATTACCTAAACTTGCTTTTTTTGCTTCGACTGTAGAAGAGCTTACTAAAGAGTTAAAACCTGAACTAGAACGTCAGTTAGCAAAACATAGTATTTCATCTGATAAGATTTTAGTAAACGTTGGTGATACATCCCATACAAGCTCTGATGAAATTCGAAACTTCAATAATTTGGATGTAGTTGGAACGGAAGGATCTGAAAAACAATTTATTCTTTTGGTAAATAAAGGTCGTGAAGGTTGGAATTGCCGTTCATTATTTGGCGTTGCAATGTACCGTTCACCAAAATCAAAAGTTTTTGTTTTACAGGCAACTATGCGTTGTTTACGTTCAATTGGAAAACAGCAATATACCGGTTCTGTTTATTTGAGCGATGAAAATTATAAGATACTTGATGCTGAGCTTGAAGCTAACTTCAGGATGACTGCTTCTGAATTTTCAGATCAAGGGCCTAAGCCTAAAAACCTGTTGAATGTTCAAGTGAGGGAAGATGTAAAGATCAAGCTCAAACATGTTAAGCAAACGATCAAGCTTAAAGAAAAAGAGTTTGTGAAAGGGACAGTGCTTGATCTCGATCCGACAAATGAAGAAGCTTGGCATGAACTTACGAGTAAATATTTAATCATTCAAACTACGACGACAAATCTACAGGCCAATGACTTTAATACAGCTCAATACACAAAGTCCAAAGATCGTACGAATGAGAAAGAAAAGGTTGAATATACAAGTTTAAGTTTAGTTGCTGAGATATCTCGATATTTAAATCTGAGTCCGATCAAAATTGAGCGAATGCTTGATCAAACCAAAGAGGGCATAGAAAGTATTTTATTCTGTGTAAATCAGTTCAATGAGCTTTTGTATGATGTTGTGATCCCTCGATTATTTACAGCATTGTACGAACAAGAAATTGAATCAGAAACAATAGAGAAAGAAGTACAGCTGATCATTCCACCAGCGATAGGTGAATTAGCTTTCTATGAAATTGCAGAAGGAAAAGGTGGAACCTCGACCTATGCTGATACACAAGAAAAATATAGAGATAAGAGTTTTAATCTAGATACTTATACCTTTGACTCAAACCCAGAATATGCTTTGTTTTGGGATTTATTGAAAGACGATGATGTTGAAAAAATTTACTTTACAGGTATGTTTACAGATAAATCTAAAACAGAATTTTACTTCCAATATATTGACCCAGATTCATACGCATTGAGAAATTATTACCCTGATTTCTTAGTACAGTTGAAAAATGGTCAGTACATTATTGTAGAGGTGAAAGGTGACCATCAATATGACGATCCTATTGTTTTAGCTAAAGCTAAGGCTGCTAAAGAGTATGCAAGCCATAGTCAGATTGAATATAAAATGATTAAGGGAACTGATGTAAATGCGCATATTTACCAACAGCTACTTGGCCGCAAAGTATTATCTAATAATGTAAATTTAATTCAATAAAGTGAAAAAGTATCATAGATTTCTGTGATACTTACTATAAGTAAAAGGTATTTGAATATGAGTCAATTGCCATACAACACTGGCCCAGCACAGCCAACTCCTGAGCAACGTCTTTTTTTAATGAATGAAGATGATTGGGAGTTATTTATTGAACAATGTGTTGTGCAATTAAAGAATGAGAACAATTATAAACATGTACATAGGTTAGGTGGTGCAGGAGATAAAGGCCGAGATGTATGTGGCCTCACTTTAGAAAAGCCTGAAACAGGTACATGGGATTTATATCAGGCTAAACATTATGGGGATAGTTTGAGTCCTAGTAACTTTGGAGGAGAATTAGCAAAATTTATTTGGTGTGTATTTAAGCGCGAATATACAATTCCTAGATCTTATTTTATTTGTGCTTTAAAAGTAGGTCCGAAATTATACGATTACGTAATGAAGCCTACAGATTTAAAAGAATGGATTTTAGCAACATGGAAAAAGGGAGAGTTCAGTTACCCATTTTCTGATGAGCTAGAAAATTTTATCAATGGTTTTGATTTTGAAATAATTAAAATCAAACCATCCAATGAGCTTTTAGAAATACATGCGAGATCGCCAAATCATTGGAGTTTATTCGGTGTATTAGGGCCTCGAGAACAAAATCCTGAAGTCCCAACGGCACATGAGAAAGAAGAAGAGATATATTTAAAGGAATTGCTAAAAGTATATAAAGAAGTTGGTGGGAATTTAGTAGAACTTACAACTTTGCCAAAACAGTATAATAAACATTTGATGATGCAGCGAAGACTATTTTATTCTGCGGAAGGTCTGAATCGTTTTAGTCGTGACAAGTTACCAGGTGCTTTTGATGAGATGCTGGTGCAGGTTGAGCTAGGCATTGGAAATGAGGTCCTTTATCCACATGAAACAGGCTATGAAAAAATTCGTAGTGTTTTAAATGTAGCATCTTCACTGCAAGTTACATCAAACCCTCTACATGCACGACTCCAAGCTGGTGATTTACAAGGATCTTGTCATCATTTAGTTAATCAAGAAAAAATTCAATGGATTGACGATGAATGATATTTTTAATACTTCCTTAGAATTAGGGGTGCGAATGGTTTATCTCTTAGGAGCTTTATATCCTAGGGGAGCAGATATCCATAAATTAGCATATCTTGACTATGCTGTAATTTATTCTTCAGATTTTGGTGGTCCTTCAAGTTTACATACATTAGTGCCTTTTCGGGGTGGGGAGTTTTCGAACAAGAAAGATGCTTTAGAAAGTGGTATATTTTTAATGTTAAATCGCTCTCTGATCGATGTTGTTATTGATGATGATGGGGTCAATTATTATATAGGAGATAATGGACCTAGTATTATTTCGGTAATGAACAATGAATATTCAAAAAAATTAATTAAGAGATGCGAATGGGTTGCTAACAAATTTGGTAGCTATAGCGAAGATGAATTGCGAAATATTTTTTTTAATGAAAGTATAGTTGTTGGTTCTGATGAATCAAATTTAAATTAATTAGGTGAATAGTTAAATGAAGTTTTTTATAAAATCTTTGATAGTTATTGGAAATAATAAAAAACCAGCTATATTAAATTTTGATAAAAAATCTCACTTAATTTTTGGCCCAACTGATACTGGAAAATCATATATCGTTGAGTGTATTAGGTTTTGCTTAGGAGGTGAAAAAATCCCTAAGGATGTAGGTTTTAGTGAAGGATACAGCTTAGCTATTCTACAGATTGAATCGAATAATGGAAAAGAATTTACAATTTTTAAAAGTTTAGCTAATGGTCAAGAAAGTGTACATGAAGGAATATATTCAGATGTCCCAGTAGACTTAGACCAAAAACTTGATCTTAAAGTAGATGATTTTCTGCTAACTGAGAATAATATTCAAGAAAACAAAATATTAGTTAAATTGGGAACTTTAGGTCGTGTTACAGCAAACGATTTAAGGCGCATTAGTATATTTGATGAGATTCAGACTCTCGATAATATTAGTTTTGAAGGTAAAGACTCCAATACAAAGGTAAGAAATAGATCTGCTTTATCTTTTTTCTTAACAGGTTCTGATGATTCACAGATGCCTTTAGCTATTTCAACGGATGCTAGAAATCAAGCTAAAGGACAAGTGTCATCATTACAGGAACAGATACAGATACTTAGTGATGAAATTCCAAAAGATATAAGTAAGGAAGATGTTGAAGATAATCTTGATAAGATCTCTTTGCAAATAGATGAAATTAATAATTTTTTGTCATATGACTATCAAGCATTAAGAGAATTAAAAAGTGAGTTTTCTTTATTTGAGCGAGAAATAAACGAAACTAATCCGAAAGTAATAAGTCTAATAGAAGCTAAAGAGCAATTTTCTATACTTGATCAGAAGTATCTTAATGATATTAGTAGACTGGAGATGACAAATATATCTGCCTCAATCGTAGCTAATTTACCGAATAGATCCTGTCCAATTTGTTTAACTACATTAGATCACCAAAAAAGGCATCATATTTCAGAAGAAGATTTTGCTAAAATAAGAAATGGTGCTGCCGTAGAAATTCAAAAAATAAATCGATTAAGAGATGGTTTAAAGTACGCCATAGAAGATATCGAGTCAGAAATTTCAGAACTTTCTCTAAAATTGGATAGTTTAAAGTATAATTTGGAGAGTAATAAAATACAGCAAAAAAAATTATTAGAAGCAGATGGTTTAAGTATTAAAGATAACCTAAATGAACTTACTGAGAGAAAAACTGAGTTGTCGATTTATTTGAATAATTTTAAAATTATTGAAAGATTACAAATACAATTAGAGAAAGAAATACCAAAATCTAAGCGTATGACTCAGAAAATAGAAAGAAATCATGCTAATTCGGCAACGAATTTATCTGTAAGAATCAAAGAGCTATTAGAAGAATGGAAAGTTCCTGATGTTCGAACGATTGACTTTGATGATAAGTGTGTTGACATAAAGATTAATCAAAGAGCTAGAGTTTCGTATGGAAAAGGAAAGCGAGGGATATTTTTAACTGCTTATATGGTTGCTTTGATGGAACTTAATATTGAAAATAATTTACCTCATCTAGGATTTGTAATTATAGATTCTCCAGTCGTTACTTACAAAGACCCTAAACATTCAAAAGAAGAATTACATGAACATGATGTGAATTCAGATGGAGAGTTGTTACCAGAAGGTGTTAAAGATAGCTTTTATGGATGGTTAACAGCACGGAATAATAATGGACAAATTATTGTTCTAGAGAATGAAGAGCCTAGTGTTCAACAAAAACTTCAACTAAGTTACACGGAATTTCTAGGGCGAAGTGCTACTAGTAATGAAAGAGTAGGTTTTTTTCCAGTGAATTGAAACTTGAAAGCTAATTTATAGGTCGTTGGAGAAGTCATGAAGCTAGTTCATATCATTGATACAGATCAAAATATGTGGATTGATGTGGATGTATTCTTCCAACAATCTGAAATGGAGCTTACACAATGGCGTAGTCAAATAAGGGAACGATATAAACGAGATAAAACCAAGCCACATTTAACTTGTGCTTGGTGCCAATCACCTGTAATTCTATCAAGACGCACAGATCACATGCAGGTCAACTCCTCTGCAACTTTCTTTTTTAAACATATTCCTGAGTTGGAAAATAACCCCACTTTTCAATGTCCTGTAAAACATATCAAGCAGTTATCAGAGCAAGAAAAAACTGCTTTAAAATATCAAATTGCGAAAGAAACTCGACAACATAAATTGCTAAAAGAGAATATATATAAGAGTCTTCAAGCAGATGAGGCTTTTAGTGATATTCATATTGAGCAAGTTCGTAAAAGCATTGACTTAAAACAATGGCGTAGACCAGATGTATCGTCATTATATAAAAAGCAATTAGTTGTTTTTGAAGGACAACTTTCTACAACTTTTTTGAATGTGATTATTGATCGTAAGATTTTTTATCAAGATAACAATGCTTGCTTACTGTGGATTTTTAATCATTTTGAACCCACAGAAAAAGCGAAGAAGCAGTCAATGCAAGATATTTACTACAACAATAATGCAAATGCATTTGTAGTGAATGATTCTACAGTCGCTCAATCAATTAAAACAAAAGTTTTTACTTTAGAGTGTCATTATTTAAAGCCTGAAATAAAGAATAATCAAATCGTTAATCAGTGGAATACTGAGTTCGTCGAATTTAAAAACTTAGTCCAGAACGAAGCAACAAAGCAAATATACTTTTTTGATTATGAGTCAGAATATCGAAAGTTAAAGCAAAAATTAGGCTTACAACATAGTTATTTACAAGAGAGTAAGAATCAAAAAGATAAACTAAAAGTTCAAAAGTATATTGAATCATTAGAACAGGTTGATATTGATACGCTAGTCCCATCAAAAACTAAATCTGAATTATTGGTTGATTTTACTGAACTATGGATAAAAACTCATTATCTTACCGACAATCAATTCAACTATGAGTGGTTCTCTATTCGTAAAGAGCTTGAGCTAATGGGAATTAGTACACCTAAATATCTTTTACATGCACCCTATAAAACAGTGATCAATTCAATTTTAAGTGCAAAATTTGGTTATGCTGTAGGTAATAATATAAATGAAATGGTGAGTGTGGCTCATAACTTAATGGAACATCATCCAGCTTACATTAAGCATTTCATGCTTACTTTAAAAGTAACAGGAAAACCCAATTTATTAAATGAAAGAGATAGCTCAGGTAAATGGAAAGAACGCTATCAAAAATATACTCAACAGCCTGAGGTCGATAAGATATATAAACATGATTTAAATCAATTAATTGAGTTTTTAGTACCTGAGTTTGAAGGCCGTTTGATTTCTTGGGGTGAAAGTAGTGGGCCTTATTCTAAAGTACAAATTGATGGAGTGAGCCAATAATGAAATCTCAACATCCTTATAATATTATTTCTATAATCATTAATCTGAATGATTGCACAGTGCTAGGAAGAATATCAGATATTTGAAAGCCTTAGATGGTATTTATAAATGCTTGAATCAATTATAAATATGATATTGTTGAACAAATTAATTTTTGGTTTCTAAAAAATGACTAAGACGAGTTGTATGAATATATTGGGGCATAATTATGTCCTAATAGGTGAAAAGCAAAACAAGATCTTGAAAAAACATGAGCATTTAAATCTAGCTCCTTCATATAGAGGCATCTATAAATGCTCATACTGTGGTAAAGAAATAACATCCCTTTCGTATATAAATCCCAAGTTCTAATACTAATTCTATTACTTTGGTAAGAGCGTGGCTTTCGATCTAAGCTCTTCTATGCTTAGGAAAAGGCACAATTTTATTTCTTAAACTATCAATAAAATCAGACCATTCCTGCATCATCTTGGTTCGGTATTCTAAATGCTGAGCATGGTTATACGCCTGTGAAACCGCATTACCGACTCTATGAGCTAATTGAATTTCAATCGCATCGTGCATGTAGCCTTGTTCATGTAGGGTTGTAGATGCAAGTCCACGGAAGCCATGTCCAGTCATTTTACCGTTGTAGCCCATCGTACGGATCACGCACAAAATTGCATTGCTACTCATAGGCTTGGCTGTGCTGTGGTTATAAAAAACATAGGGCTTTCTGCCTGTGAGCGGTAATAAGCTCTCTAGTAGTTCAATTGCTTGCGTAGATAATGGAACGAGATGAGGTAAAGCCATTTTCATTTTTTCGGCTGGTATACGCCATATCTTATTCTCAAAATCGATTTCCTCCCATTTCATCATTCTGAGTTCAGCAGTTCGAACAAAAGTTAAAGTCATCAGTTG
Source organism: Acinetobacter sp. TUM15071 (assembly GCF_008980925.1). Lineage (NCBI taxonomy): Bacteria > Pseudomonadati > Pseudomonadota > Gammaproteobacteria > Moraxellales > Moraxellaceae > Acinetobacter > Acinetobacter sp. TUM15071. Next base: position 212,719 of record NZ_BKGB01000004.1, read on the forward strand.
TAATGCTGTTTTAATCACAGGATTACCATGATAACGATCCATACGCTCAAGGAAAGGAGGAAATTCTGAAATATCCAATCGAGCCATATGCTTCACCTTACGAGGCTTTAAGGCTTCGTGAAGGTGAGGGGTTGGATCATTCTCAATCAATCCTTTACGAATCGCAAAACGGAAAATACGCCCAGTTAAAGGAATGGAGCGTTTGGCCATTTCTTGCGCACCACGTGCTTCAATTTTTTTAGCGCAGGCAAGCACATCTTTCCCTTTGATCTGATCAATGGGCATGTTACCCAATGCAGGGAATATATCTTTTTCGAAAACAGATAAATCACGTAGATAAGTTGCTTCTTTTATGACGGCTTTACGATCTTCCATCCATTCCATCGCAAGGACTCTAAATAGCTTACTTTCATCAGTTTGCTGAAGGCGATCATTCTTTATGGCATTAGGATCAATATTTTTATAAAGCTGTATACGAGCTTCATCACGGGTGCGACGAGCTTGAGCTAATGAGATTTCTGGATAGCTTCCAATGGTTAAAGTACTTTCACGACCATTGAAGCGATACTTCAATCGCCAGAACCTTCCACCTGAAGGCGTGACCTCAAGGTATAGCCCTTTTTCATCGGCATAACGCTTTTTCTTTTCAAGCGGTTTTATTTTTCTAACGTGAGCATCTGTCAGCATTTTTAGCTATTTCTTTGGAATTTGGGGGACGATTTATAGTATAACCAAATCATCCCCCACTTGTCCCCCATGATGTTTCAGGAGTACAAGGATAGCCAAGGATTTAAAAGAACATTAAAAAAGGCTTAAACCATTGTGATTTAAGCCTTTTAGGTGTACTTCGGTGTTTTTAAAACAGAATCTTGGCGGTGAGAGAGGGATTCGAACCCTCGATACGCGCAAACGTATACACACTTTCCAGGCGTGCTCCTTCAGCCACTCGGACACCTCACCAAGGTGTGCGATAGTACCCAAAAAAATGCACGCTGCCAAGTTGTAGTCGAACAGATTTGCAGAAAAACTTTTTGGCTAGTGATAATATTGCGCCATATAACGTTCAATTTTGAAGACAACATCATATGCAAAGTACTGCAAAAAAAGCCGCATTGCCCGCGATGACGCTGGCAGCATTAGGGGTGGTATTTGGAGACATTGGAACCAGTCCACTCTATGCAATACGGCAATGCTTTGTCACAGGGCATGTTGATATCAGTGAAGGTTCAATTTTAGGTATTCTTTCGCTGATCTTCTGGTGTATGAACCTAACGATTAGTTTTAAGTACGTCTCAATGATCATGCGTGCGGACAACAATGGTGAAGGCGGGATCATGTCACTGCTCGCACTCAACCTACGGTCCTCTGTTTTTAGCAATAAAAATAAAATCTTTCTGATCGCATTGGGCTTTATCGGCGCATCACTGTTTTTTGGTGATGGGATCATTACCCCAGCAATTTCAGTACTGTCTGCGATTGAGGGTTTAAGTCTGGTGACACCTGCTTTAGATCGTTGGTTGGTTCCGATTGCTTTGGGTATCCTCACGGCATTATTTATGGTGCAGCGGCATGGTACCGCCACCATGGGGAAATTCTTTGGACCGATTACACTGCTATGGTTTGCGTCTATTGGTTTGATTGGTCTCTGGAGTATCATCCAGACCCCGTATGTCTTGATGATGGTCAATCCGTATTGGGCATTCCATTTTGTCTTTGATCAACCGACAGTTGCCTTTATCACCATGGGGGCCGTGATTCTGACCATGACCGGTGGTGAGGCGTTGTATGCAGACATGGGACATTTTGGGCGCGTGCCAATTAAACTGGCGTGGTTCTTGGTGGTGCTTCCTTGTTTGCTTTTGAACTATGCAGGCCAAGGTGCATTGCTATTACGCGACGCTAAAGCCATTGAAAACCCGTTCTATTTACTGGTTCCAGATTGGGCCTTATTCCCGATGATTGGCTTGGCAACAGCAGCAGCTGTGATTGCTTCCCAAGCAGTCATTACAGGCGTATTTTCGATGGCGAACCAAGCCATTCAATTACGCTATTTACCGCGCTTAACTGTGCACCATACTTCGGATGTGGAACAAGGGCAGATTTATTTGCCTTTTATTAACTGGGTGCTGTTTATCTCGGTGGTGATTCTGATTTTACTGTTTGAAAGCAGTGCAGAATTGGCGAGTGCTTATGGTGTAGCGGTGACCATGACCATGCTCTGCGGTACGATTTTAATCTCGACTTTAGCCTATGGGGTATGGCGTTGGCCGTTATGGAAAGTGGCCATATTTGCGGTGCCGTTCCTGATTATTGATTTAATTTTTGTCGGTTCAACCTCATTGAAAATCCTCTCAGGCGGCTGGGTGCCGATCTTGATTGGTGTGGTGGTATATACCATTTTGATGACGTGGAAACGTGGTCGCGAAATTGTCTATAACCGTATGGAAACCAATGCCTTGCCAATTGAATTGTTTATCAAAAGTATTGGCATGAGCAAAGAAACTCATTTCGTACCAGGTGAAGCGATTTTCTTAACAGGTACACCGAATATTGTGCCGCATGCGATGTTACACAACATCAAGCACAATAAAGTGCTGCATGAACGTAATGTGATGGTCACGGTGTACACCCAAGATATTCCGTATGTAGCAGAAGCAGATCGCTTAAAAGTTGAAAAACTGGATGAGCATTTTTATCGAATTTATATGTACTACGGATTTAAAGATCAGCCGAATGTGCCGAATGCATTAGAGCAAGCTTATAAGGAGCTTGGTTTTGAATTCGATATGATGCAAATGAGTTTCTTCATTTCACGTGATCGTATCGTGCATACCGTGGGTGATGGCATGTCACCGTGGCGTGAAAAGTTATTCATCTCGATGCAGCGTAATACCAGTCCTGTGAGTGACTTCTATCAGATCCCAACCAACCGTGTAGTGGAGTTGGGTAGTCAGATCGAAATTTAAGAAAAACGCATAAAAAAGGCACCTGAGCGTGCCTTTTTTATTGTCTGTAGATCAAGTGTACAGATTTGCGACATAAAGTGTCGCTCTGGGCTGAAACTCAATATACATAGGGCTTTTGAGTTGTTAAGCTGCGCGTTCGTATTGATTTTGATGTAGTTATGGCAAAGAGACCAACTCGAAAGAGTAAAACACCATTTGCTTTTTTGAGCCAAAATATTGGAAAGATGGTGTTGGCTTTGGTCGCGACAGGAAGTTTTGCGATCGCATTTGGTAGTGAAAAAATTTCGAAGTTGATGCCATTTCAATCCAGTAATGGTGCTTGTTTAAAGCAATTTTATCGTGATGTTCCACCGTTATTAAGCAAAGACAGTCTGAAAAAAGACAGCTATGCCTTGTGCTTTAATGATTTTAATGTGATGTATTCAGGTATTTCCAAGACACCACTTTGGTCGGCAGAATATCTGACACCTGAACGTTTAAGTATCAAGATTAAACGTGAAGATAATTTCCACGAAGAAACACGGGTCAAACTTGCACATCGGGCGTTGTTATCTGACTATCGTGGTTCGGGCTATGACCGTGGGCATATGGCACCCAATGGTGATATGAATAATACTGCGGCACAGTACGACAGCTTTTCTTTAGCCAATATGGTTCCGCAAGCACCTAAAAATAATCAGGAAGTTTGGCGTAAGTTAGAAGAAGCGGTACGTTCAGTTGTGACCAAACAACATAAAGATGCCTATGTACTGACAGGGCCAGTATTTGAAGGTAAACGCCTGAAAACTATTGGTAAGGGCGTGATTGTCCCAACTGCGGTATATAAAGCGGTGTATTTACCCAAGCAAGGGATTATTGGTGCTTACTATGCGCCAAATAATAATTCTCAGCAGGTCAAAGTGGTCAGTGTTTGCTATTTGGAAGAGAAACTTGGCATCAACTTGTTCCCTCAATTGACGGAGCAACAGAAGCGTAATGTTTATCAATTGCCACTTTCTGCAGTACAAGTGAAGCCGAATAAAGACATCAGTTATTCGCATTGGGATGGACAGAGTCAGTGTGCGGAAGAAGCTAAAACGGATGCCATTCAAGTGCAGCAACGTGAATTTACTTCACAGCAGACTGAGGCCGCAGAAAGCAAATTCCCACAAATTGATGAAGAGACCAAACAAGCCTTGATCAATCAATTGGTAAATGCACTACTGCAGTATTTCTTACAAATGTTGAGATAATGTAGAACATCTTGCAAAGTCATCCTGCATGGATCATGTTGTGGGATAGACAACAACAATGAGAGAAAAAAGATGTTTAAGCCTTTTGAACAGGGTGATGAATCTTCAGCAATTTATGATCTGACTTTGGAAAATCAGGTCGATTGCGTGAGCTTATATGGCAATTTACAGATTACCAAAGATCAGGCAGGGCTGAAAACGGCAAAGGTATTGCAAAGCTTTATTAATGATGTGGTTACCGCTCTGGAAAAAGAACAACTTCCTGAACAGATTGGCAGAAAGCCTGAGCAGGACATTGAGAATCCATTCTTATAAATAAAAAACCAGCCGTTACAGGCTGGTTTTTTATGGGGTGTATTGCGCTTAGTCTTTCTCGCTGCCCACGAATTTGTAGATCACTGCACCGATGATGGCACCGATGATTGGTGCAACCCAGAACAACCAAAGTTGGCTGATTGCTGCAGTCTCAGCAAATAACGCAACTGCCGTACTACGTGCAGGGTTAACAGATGTGTTGGTGACTGGAATACTGATCAAGTGGATCAATGTTAAAGCTAAACCAATCGCAATTGGCGCAAAGCCAGCAGGTGCACGACGATCCGTTGCTCCCATAATCACGATTAAGAAGAATGCAGTTAAAACAACCTCAATCAAGAATGCAGATGCGACAGAGAAATGGTTTGGAGAGAGTTCACCATAACCATTGGTTGCGAAACCGCCAGTACCTGCAAAGCCTGCTTGACCTTGTACGATGATGTACAGCACGAATGCTGCAAGCGCACCACCAATCACTTGAGACACGATATAAGGGACTAAATCTTTAGAGTCAAAACGTCCACCTACCCATAAGCCTACACTGACAGCAGGGTTAAAGTGACCACCAGAAATATGACCGAAAGCGTAAGCACCTGTCAAAACAGTTAAACCAAACGCTAATGCAACACCTAAGAAGCCAATGCCAAGTTCTGGAAATGCAGCTGCAAGCACAGCACTACCACAACCACCAAAAACAAGCCAAAAGGTTCCCAAAAATTCTGCTAAATATTTGTTCATTGTTATCACCACATCAGTTATAAAAAAATAAAAAAGCAAGCATCCAAAATTTATTATGGATATGTTTAACCTGAGTGAAAAAATTGTGAACTAATTCACATAGGTATATAGGCTCTTATATAAAACGGGCAAAAAAATCGATCAGTTGCGAAACCGTTAGTTCGTCAGTATTTTTATTACGAATTGTAAGTTATGTTGTTGTTTCGCCACTGTTGCGGGGTTTGCCCCGTCCAAATCTTAAAAGCTCGCTGAAAAGCACTTTGTTCAGAATAACAGAGTAGCAGTGCGATTTCTTGCAAACTCAGATGAGGATCTTTTAAATATTCGGTCGCCAGCATAAAACGTACTTGCTGCACTCGCTCCTGAAAAGTGGTGCGTTGTTGTTGTAAATGACGCTGTAATTGACGCACAGAAAGGCCAAGTTTTTCGGCGATAAAATCGATTTGATATTGGTTTTTTTGTAGACCTGTCAAAATGGCATGTTGTAGCCGTTGATCCAGTTGAGTCGAATTAGGCAGTTTATCCAGCAAGGCTTGGGCTTGCTGTAACAACAATTGCTGCAAGGTGTGATCGCCTGTTCGCAGTGGCTTAAAAGCTTCGCTGACTGGTAACAATAATTGGGTTTTTGGTTGTTCAAAACGGACTTTACAATGAAAATATTGCTCATAAATGCTGATGTTTTTTGGTGCAGCATTGACGAAATGCACTTCATGCAAATGAATCGTGTCACCCGACATAAACAGTTTAAGGAACTGTACCATCAGGGCAATTGCAATTTCATCGGTCAGTTGGGTCGGATGTGGTTCAGGAGCTTCCCAACGAATTGACGCATAGGGAGGATTAAATTCAACCACTAAGGGGCTGCCATCATAAATCAGGCGATGAAAATCATGATAGCGTGCCAAAGCTTCACCGAGGTTTTCACAGGATAAAGCCAGATAGGCAATGATACCTAAGTGTTTGGGTTGTACATATGCTGCGATTTCCAAGCCTAGACCACTCTTCGGATGCAGTCGGTTTAGATCTTCTAGCAAATCTCGCCAAATCACATAATCAAAGCGCTCTAGGTTTTGAACCTGTTGTAATTGTTCAGGAATATGGATGTTCTCTGCTTCGCAATATGCTTTTAATAAATGCCCCAAACCACCAAAAACAGAGCCTGTATAGTTCTTGAGTTGAGACATCCTGTCCACTCCTTATCTTGTCGTGTTTTGTCAATATAAATATATCGTATCGTCAATACTTCGCCTACAAAAATTTATATCTTTAATAAAAATAAGGAAACATTTGGAGAAAACCATGATTAAGGGTTTTATCGCAGGTTTGGCTGTTGCAAATGCCTTTGAATGGTTTGCACATAAATACATTTTGCATGGGGTACATCGTCCGGGGCAGCCACGTTATAGCCCTGTACCGAAAAGCATGGAATCGCACTGGGCGCATCATCGTGAAGTACGTAAACAGCAGTTTTCGGATGATTGCTATGTTGAGGGCGTGGAGCATTGGCGTACCCGTAATGAAATCATGTCATTGGCTGTCGTGGCAGGCGTTGCCAGTGTGGCGTTTTATCCAATTTCAAAAGGCATGTCTTTGGCAGCACTGTATAGTGCAGGCAACTATTATTATGTACATCGTCGTGCACACTTAGAGCCAGATTGGGCAAAACGAACCATTCCTTGGCATTATGATCATCATATGAATTCAAACCAAGATGCCAACTGGTGTGTGACGCGTCCATGGTTTGATTATGTGATGGGTACCCGTGTGGTGTCTTCTGCGGATTTAAAAGAGGCTAATCCATTAGGTATTGCATTGCCAGCAGCTTTGTCTAAAGCATTGACGCAAGCGATTGAATCCGTTTTTCCTGCAAAATGGGTCGAGCAAAAACCAAAATTGGTGGAAGCACCTGTAGCTGAGCAACCGCAAAAACAATCGCAAGAATCGGTGGCCTAAATTCGATTGATCTAGTGGGCTGAGCAGGCTTTTATTGACAAATCATGACGATAAAAATAGAGGTATGTCGTGAATTGTCAATAAAATTGGTTTTTAATGTCAATATCTTTACTCTTTTTCTCGCTAATTTAGCTCAAGCATTTTAAATGCTCAGAATTTGTTCAAAATAATGATATTGTGCTTACCCTCTAGCGTTGTATAACGCAGTTTCCATACCTTGCTCAGCAAGGTATTTTTTTATCTGTATACAGCTATTTTTAAATAAAAAAACCTCTCGCTCGAGAGGTTTTTTATGGCTCATCTAATTAAAGACGCATCTCAATGCCTTGTGCGGCAAGATATTGTTTTGCTTCTGGAATGGTGTGTTGGCCAAAGTGGAAAATAGAAGCAGCAAGTACTGCATCTGCACCACCTTTTAAGATGCCATCAGCCAAATGCTGTAAGTTGCCTACACCACCCGAAGCGATGGTCGGGATATTGACACGATCATTGATCTGACGCATTAAGGCAATGTCATAGCCTGCTTTGGTTCCATCGGCATCCATACTGGTAATCAGCAGTTCGCCTGCACCGAAGTCGGCCATTTTCACCGCCCATTCAATCGCATCGATGCCTGTAGGCTTACGACCGCCGTGGGTAAAAATTTCCCACTTGTTCTCGCCAGTTTTTTTCGCATCAATCGCAACCACGATACATTGTGCACCAAAGCGTTGTGAAGCTTCTTGGACAAACTCAGGAGTAAACACGGCAGCCGAGTTGATACTGACTTTATCGGCACCTGCATTCAACAATAAACGGATATCTTCAACTTTACGGACACCACCACCCACAGTTAATGGTACAAAAACGCTTTCGGCCATGCGTTCTACGGTACGGTAAGTGGTGTCGCGTCCATGATGGGTAGCAGTAATATCTAAAAAGGTAATTTCATCGGCGCCTTGTTCGTTATAACGACGGGCGACTTCAACAGGGTCACCTGCGTCACGAATATCAAGGAATTGAACGCCTTTGACGACTCGACCATTATCAACATCTAAGCAAGGGATAATACGTTTTGCGAGCATAAAATTTTCCAAAAAATCGCCAATAAAGAAAGGGGTGCTACACCTTCATGGAGGGAACAGGTATTCTATCAAACTTCACAGCTATTTTTTGCAGGTTTTCCATGTCGGTTTATACCCCGTTGAGTTTAGAAGAAGTTCAAGCCTTTGCTGGGCCTTATGGTTTAGCGGTGATTGACCTGATTCCAATCCAAGGCGGTATTCAAAACACCAATTATTTTTTGGTGGATCAATCACAGAAACAATATGTTTTAACGGTTTTTGAAGAATTAGATGCTGAAGGTGCAGGTGAGCTAGTACCTGTACTGGATTGTTTGGGTGAGGCAGGTGTACCTGTGGCAGTGCCTTTAAAGCATAGTGGTCAGGCCATTCATAGTATTGCAGATAAACCTGCACAAATTGCGCCGCGCCTGATGGGTGAGCATCCGGAAGACGCCAGCATTATCCAAATTCAGGCGATTGCACAAGCACAGGCAAAATTGCATTTGGCGTTACAAGGCTTTCCTTTAGAACGTGATTTTAATCGTAATCATCAATATTGGTCAGATGTCGCTGAACAACTTAAGCCACAAATGAATGCGCAAGATCAGAAATTATTAGCTCAGGTGTTCCAGCAGTTTGCGGCAATTACCCAGCAGCATCCAGACCGTCCTACGGGCTTTATTCATTCGGATTTATTTAGAGATAACACCTTGTTTGAAGGCGATCAACTACAGGGTATTCTTGATTTTTATGAATTGAATCAAGATGAATGGTTATTTGATATTGCGATTAGTATCAATGATTTCTGTACTGCCTATCCACAAGCGCATTTAGATCAAGCCAAGGCCGATGCCTTTCTTGCGGCCTATCAAAGTATTCGTCAGCTCACCGTTGATGAATTGGCCTGTTTAAATATCTTCTTGGCAATGGCGGCGTGCCGTTTCTGGAGCATGCGCTTACAAGTGGCGCAGAAAAATGCCGAGCAAGGGCGTACCGGCGATGATATTTTGCAAAAAGATCCGCTGGAAATGCGCATGATGTTACAAGACCGTTTACAACGAATCACAGCTTAGGGAATAGACATGCGAGATCAAGGTCGTTTAGTTGAGTGGTTTGATGATAAAGGCTATGGCTTTATCCAACCCAATGACACAGCAAAAGATCGTGTCTTTATCCATATCAAAGACTTTGCTCGCACAGGACCGCGACCCTTGGTCGGTTGCGCCTTGGAATATGTGGTGATTCTGGATGAGCGCGGTCGTTATCGCGCTCAGCAGGCGACATATTTAAAAGCATCGCAGGTGATTGAGCATCGTGCTCGTCCGAGTCAGCCTACAGCGTCGAAACGCTGGTCTGCGATGCAGATTGGTATTGTGATTTATATTGTTTTTATGGTGATTGCAAGCTTTAGTAAATTGCTGCCACCGTATACTTTATTATTTGTCAGCTTAATGAATGTGTTGAGTTATTGGCTGTATGCGCAAGATAAAGAAGCTGCGCAGTTGGGCAATCGGCGTATTCCAGAGCAGACCTTACATATCGTGGATTCTTTGGGTGGATGGTGCGGTGGTTGGCTTGCTCAGCAAAAACTGAGACATAAAACACAAAAACAACCGTTTCGTAAGATTTATTTCTGTACCATAGTCTTCCATATACTATTGATATGTTGGCTAATTTCTCCGCTCAATGTGTTCTATTGATTGAGGGAGTTTGTTTCTGGAGATAAATAAAAATGAATTATTCCGTTGATCAAGATCCAAACCGTACTTTGACCTTGGTGCTGTATGTACTTTATATCATTGCAATTTTTACTGGTGGTCTGTTGGCAATCATTGCCTTGATCATTAACTATGTAAAACGTAGTGATGTACAAGGCTCAATTTTTGAAAGCCACTTTACTTGGCAGATCCGCACCTTCTGGTGGTATTTGGCTTGGAATATTATTGCCTTTATTCCGTTCTCATTCCTGTTCTTTACTGGTGATAACGGCACGGCCTTTGCAGGCGTTGCGGTTTCTGCAACCACTTTTGCCTTTGCGGTAATTTTTGGTGCATGGATCTGGATTGTCTATCGTGCCATCCGTGGTCTTATTGCCTTAAATGACAATAAGCCGATGTATCAAGTCTAAGGTCGGCTAGAACTCGCTGGGTGGCGTATTAACTTAAGCGAGTTCTGTATTGTTATTGGTTTTCGCTGTTGCATGATAGCGATAGCTTGCTCCTCGATGCTGTTCTGTCAGCAATGGGCCTTGTCCAAATAGTTTCTCACGCAACGTCCCTTCGGTATATTCCGTTGGATACACGCCACGTTGCTGTAGTTCCGGCACCAGATATTCCACCACATCTTCAAAGCTTTGATGCGCCAAAATATAGGCCAAGTTAAAGCCGTCAATATCGGTTTCTTCCGTCCATGCCTGTAGTTGATCAGCCACAGTTGCAGCTGAGCCCACCAGTACTGGGCCATTGCCACCGATACTAATAAATTTGGCAATCTCTTCAATGGTCCAGATTCGAACCGGGTCGGCTTTTACATAAGAGTCGAGCATCGATTGAATCGCATTGGTATGAATATATTCAACTTTGTCTTCTGCATGGAATTGCGAGAAGTCGACCCCTGACCAACCTGAGGCCAAAGTTAAGCCGCCATGATAACTGGCGTAGTTTTGATATTCTTTGAATTTTGCTTGGGCTTTTGCATCGGTTTCATCCACTACAATCGACAGCATGGTATAGATCAAAATCGAATGAGGATCTTTGCCTTGTTCAACTAGGTTGGAACGAATGCCTTGCACTAGTTTTTTCACCGCGGCTTTAGTTGGCGCAGAAATAAATACACATTCTGCATTTTGGCTGGCAAACAATTGTCCACGACTAGATGCGCCTGCTTGGTAGAGTACAGGGGTGCGTTGTGGTGAAGGTTCGCAAATATGAATGCCGGGAACGCTAAAATATTGACCTTGATGATTGATTGGGTGAACTTTGCGATGGTCTGCAAAAATACCTTTTTCTTTATCACGCAGCACAGCATCTTGCTCCCAAGAACCTTCCCAAAGTTTATAGAGAACTTCTAAATATTCATCAGCGATGTCATAACGTTGGTCATGACTGACTTGCGTTTTAAGCCCCAAATTTTTTGAGCCACTTTCCAAGTATGAGGTGACGATGTTCCAACCAATGCGACCTTTGGTCAGGTGATCTAAAGTGCTCATGCGCCGTGCAAAGGGATAAGGGTGTTCAAACGAAATCGAAGTCGTCAGACCGAAGCCTAAGTGTTTGGTGACTGCTGCCATAGCAGGTACGATTTGCAAGGGATCATTGACGGGAACTTGTACTGCACCTGTGAGCGCATGTTCTGCTGATTGATGATAAACATCATAAATACCTAAAACATCGGCAATAAAAACCCCATCAAACTTGCCACGCTCTAAGATCTGGGCCAAATCGGTCCAATATTCGAGGTCTTTATATTCAGTCGAGCGATCCTGAGGGTGACGCCACAATCCAGGCGATTGATGCGCAATACAGTTCATTTCAAAGGCATTAAATCTAATTTGCTTGCTCATTGCTCTTTACTAAATTAAAGATTTTTATTGATATTAATTAAAAAAGATTGAATTGATTAATCATAAAAAAATAAATGTTTATCATGAATGTATTTAATGGGGTTTTAGATTGTAGTTTTAAAAAATATTTTTTATTAAATTCAAAATGTTATTTTGTTTTTGATCGAGCAAAGTATGTTGACGCGCTAGTTTGTCTTGTTGAGTTGTTTGTTTTTGATTTTAAATTATTTTTTAAATAAATAAGTAATGGTCTGGGTTTATTTTAAATAAAAAGATTAGGTTCTAAATTTAACTTATAAATATGCAATAAAAATAATGCTAGTTTATTTTTATAACTGGAAAATGAGTATTTATAATGACCTCAAAAATAGAAATAAAATTGGAAGATGCACAGAGTATTCCGCAAGATTTTTACTTGAATAATACGTCAGCTCATGTGATTGCTTCAGATCAAGAAGCCATTGCTGTGGCCCATCGCGTAGCGGCTGCTTTTGCTAAAGAGGCGGCAAAGCGTGACCATGAACGCAAGTTGCCACTGCAGGAAATTCAGCAATATTCCGCCTCGGGTCTGTGGGGGATCAATATTCCAAAACAGTTCGGTGGTGCAGGGGTGAGTTATAAAACCCTTGCTGAGGTGGTGACCATTATTTCCAGCGCAGATTCATCTTTAGGTCAGATTGCACAAAATCATTGGGCCTTTTTAGAACATATCCGTTTGGATGCGTCATTGGAACAGCAGCAGTTCTTCTTCGAACAAGTGCTGCAAGGCAAGCGTTTAGGCAATGCATTCTCTGAAAAAAACTCGAAAACAGTCGCGGATTTGACCACCAAAATTGAATTTAAAGAGGATTATGCACTGATTAGTGGTCAAAAATTCTTTGCCACAGGCGCTTTATTGGCACACTGGATTCCTGTGGTTGCTGTGAGTGACGATGGCAAAGTATTTGCAGCACTGGTTCCACAACATACCCCTGGTTTGACCATTGTGAATGACTGGAGCAGTTTTGGTCAGCGCACCACAGCCAGTGGCAGCGTGCAGCTGGATCATGTGCGAGTCGATTTAAAATATGTGGTACCGATTCATCAGGCTTTTGAACGTCCAACAGCAGCAGGTGCAATTTCGCAAATTATTCAGTCCGCTGTCGATGCGGGGATTGCGCGTGGGGCCATTGAGGAAACCATTCGCTATGTGCGTGAGTATGCTCGTCCGTGGATTGATTCAGGTGTGGAACACGCCAGTGAAGATCCCTATACCATTAGCAATATTGGCGAGCTAAAAATTAAATTGCGCGCCGCAGAGGCGGTTTTAGCTTTGGCAGGCGAGGCAATTGATCGTGCTTTAGCCAATCCAACCGAAGACAGCGTAACAGAAGCAACTTTACTCACGGCTGAATCGAAAGTATTAACCACGGAAATCGCACTCTTGGCAGCCAATAAATTATTTGAGTTATCCGGTACCCGTTCCACCTTATCCGAGTTGAATCTGGATCGGCATTGGCGTAATGCACGCACGCATACCCTGCATGATCCTGTACGTTGGAAATACAATCTTGTGGGTAATTATTATTTGAATGGTGTGGCATTGCCACGTCATGCGTGGAGCTAGGAGGGTGATATTATGACCAGTCAAACGAATCAAAATCTCTCTTTGGGCGCGCATTATGAGCAGGTGGCGGGCAAGTTCCGTCCGATCTTCAAGCGAATTGCGGAAGGTGCTTTAGCACGGGAAAAAAACCGAACCCTACCCTATGAACCGATTCAATGGTTAAAACAGGCTGGCTTTGGCGCGGTACGGGTGCCTGTGGCTTTTGGTGGTGATGGGGTTTCGCAAAAGCAGCTGTTTCAGTTATTAATTGAACTTGCTCAAGCAGATTCCAATGTGGTTCAGGCCTTACGGGGGCATTTTGCCTTTGTCGAAGACCGTTTAAATGCCCAAAAAAATGCAGCGCAGACCCTCTGGTTTGAACGCTTTGTCCGTGGTGAGATTGTGGGGAATGCGTGGACAGAAATTGGTAAAGTTGAAATCGGAGATGTGGCGACTCGTGTCAAGGCAACGCAAGATGGCAAACTCCGTATCAATGGTCAGAAGTATTATTCCACAGGTACGATTTTCGCAGACTGGATTGATCTCTTCGCTTTGGATGAAACCACCAATCAGCATGTGATTGCTGCGGTGTCTACGCAAGCAGAAGGCATTGATATTGTGGATGATTGGGATGGCTTTGGGCAAAAAACCACGGGCAGCGGAACCTTGACCTTAAATAATGTAGAAATTGCCCGAGATCATATTTTGGTGTTTGAAAACCGATTTAAATATCAAACCGCATTTTATCAGGTGGTGCATCTCGCGACTTTGGCGGGGATTGCACACAGTGCAGTGGAGACCTTTAAGCAGGAAGTGCGTCAGCGGACGCGGATTTATAGTCATGGCAATGCCAGTTTGGTACGTGAAGATGCACAAATCCTGCAAGTGATTGGCAAAGCGTCTGCACAAGCTTATGCGGCGCAAAGTATTGCACTGAGCACTGCCGAAGCTTTGGATGCTGCGTATTTACAACATTTTCAGAATGATGAACAGGCTGAGTTAGAGGCCAATGAGCGTGCTGAATTAGTATCGGCACAGGGGCAAGTGGTAATTGCGGAGTTGGTCTTGAATTTGAGTACCGAGCTGTTTAATGCTTTGGGTGCATCGGCCAGTAGTACTGACAAGCAGTTGGACCGTTTTTGGCGCAATGCTCGTGTGGTCGCATCACACAACCCATTGGTGTATAAACAGAAAGTGATTGGAGATTGGGAAGTCAATCAAGCGCCTTTGCCGTACGTGTGGCAGATTGGCAATAGTCCTATTGCTGCGAATCAAAAAGAAATTCCAGCTTAGTGATCTCAGCGCACAATAGGTTTTATTGAACTAAAACTGTTGTGCGCTTGCCTGCCTCTATTTATTTTCTGGCAATGTTTTCTTCGTAAAGAATTTAAATTTTAATTCGCTGACGAGTACTCCAAGCACCACCAATACTCCTCCAAACAAGGCCAGTAAGGGTAAACGCTCTCCTGCAATACGACCGATCACCCCCGCCCAGACGGGTTCACCTGCATAAATAATCGCTGCACGTGTTGGATCGACCATACGTTGTGCCCAGTTCATCACAAATTGAATCAAGGCACTGGCTAAGCCGAGCGCCACTGCAATAATCAGCAATCCCCATGAAAAGTTAGGAATACTGTGTTCACCCACTAAGGGCATACTGGCAAAAGATAAGCATGAAGCGACTGCCAGTTGAATCACTGTGACCCTTCTTAGATTCACTTTCCCTGCAAAATAACCAATTAGTATAATTTCGAGTGCAATCACAAAGGCACAAATTAGGGTGAGTACTTGTCCATAACTAAAGTTAATGCTGGAAAAGCCATTGCCTGTTAACAAGATCAAACCGGTAAAGGCCAGTACTGTACCGACCCAAGTCATCATAGAAGGCATCTTTTGAAAGATCACCCACATTAAAATGGGCACTAAGGGCACATACAGTGCGGTTAGAAAGGCGGATTCGCTACTGAGAATGCTTTGTAGGCCAATGGTTTGAGTACCATAGCCAATCGCGATTACAATCCCGATGGCTGTACCAGCCAAGCCCTCTTTTAGGGTTAGGCCACGCATCGATTTAATTGAGATTAAGAAGATCGCCAAAGCCGCGACTGCAAAACGGCAGCCGACAAAAAACATGGGGCTACTAAAATTCAGTGCATATTGCACGGCTAGAAATGTGCCACCCCAAATCATGGTAATAAAAATAAGCGCGAATTGTGCGGCTTTAGGAGATTGAGACAAAGCGGTCAACGCAGCCATCCTCATGAGTAACGTGCAATATACTGCACATATTGCATTGCTTGTTATCTTTGTGCAATATATTGCGCAGATTTTTATTTTCACTGTAGGAATGAATGAGTCATTCAGAGACGGTATTGCAAGATGTGGGACAGAATATTCGTCTGTTTCGTACCGAACGTCAGCTCAGCCAGCAAGATTTGGCAGATCGAGCAGGTGTCAGTCGTCGTACTATTGCTGCTTTGGAAACAGGACAAGTCAATATTAGTCTGGCCAAGCTTGATGCGATTGCAACGGCTTTAACAGTCGATTTTAAAAAGCTGGTCAGCCCATCTGAGCTGAGTGAATCTGCCATCGTCAATACCTTGGCTTGGCAGGGCCAACAGACTGAAAGTCATGCCACGCTGTTGGCTGCTGTGCCAACCCAGACACAAATCGAATTATGGACATGGTCATTGGCTGTTGGAGAGGTGTATCAGGCTGAACCAGATCAAAAAGGCTGGCAAGAATTGATTTATGTGCTGGATGGAGTGTTGACGATTTCCTTTGAACATGAAAATCGAGTGATTCAGGCAGGCGAGTCGATTTTATTTGAGAGTTCTGTCAATTATCGTTATCTCAATCAGGGTAATCGTAGCGTTCGTTTTATTCGGAACGTGATTTATTAACGTTAAAAAAAGGTGCTTAAGTTTGATTGCTTAAGCACCTGTAGCATTTATGGATTCTTTTTCAAACTTAGCTTGAGCTTTGATGCGTACCATATTTATCAATCATGATCGAACTGGCTTCATTTAGACCCCGTACAATGACGTGTACGCCTTTGCGCTGGAATTTATACACCACACTGTCGATCATGGCTACTGAAGTGACATCCCAAATATGTGAATGGGTTAAATCAATAATGACTTCTTTCACATCTTCAGTGAAATCAAAGCTTTGCATAAATTTTTCTGAAGAACTAAAGAAAATTTGACCTTTCAGATTATAAACGCGTGCCTGATTTTCAAAATATCGCTCAACTCGAATATCTTGCTCTAATTTATTGGCAAGGAATAAAGCAGACAGTAACACGCCTGTAAGCACGCCCAAGGCCAAATTATGGGTTGCAACGACCACAACCACAGTGGCAAGCATCACGACATTACTGCTGATTGGATTCTTGCTAAAACTGCGGATGGATTTCCATTCAAAGGTACTAATCGAGACCATGATCATCACGGCAACTAAGGCAGCCATGGGAATCACTTTTAACCAGTCGCTGATAAATACCACCAAGATGAGAAGGAAAATCCCTGCTGAGAAGGTCGATAAACGGGTCAAGCCACCTGATTTTACATTAATCATCGATTGCCCAATCATGGCACAGCCCGCCATGCCGCCCATAAAACCAGAAGCGATATTGGCGATACCCTGACCTTTACATTCTTGAAATTTATCGCTTGGTGTATCGGTCATTTCATCAATAATCGTCGCCGTCATCATCGACTCAAGTAAACCGACTGCTGCTAGCGCAACTGCATAGGGAAAGATGATTTTTAAGGTTTCAAAATTAAAGGGAATATCAGGAATTAAGAACACAGGAAGCGTATCGGGTAATGAACCCATGTCTCCCACTGTACGAATATCAATGCCGAAGTAGATTGCCAGCAAAGTCACCGTGATGATGCAGACCAAGGGTGAAGGCAATAATTTACCGATTTTCGGAATCAGCGGAAATAGGTAGATAATGAGCAGGCCCAATAACACCAAGGCATAGACCTGCCATGTGACATTGACCAGTTCAGGCAGTTGCGCCGTAAAGATCAAAATCGCCAGTGCGTTGACGAATCCAATCACCACAGATTTGGACACAAAACGCATGAGTTTCGCCAGTTTTAAATAACCCGCGATAATTTGCAATACACCTGTGAGCAAGGTGGCAGCTAGCAGATATTGTAAGCCATGCTCTTTAACCAAACTGGCCATGACCAAGGCCATAGCGCCTGTTGCGGCTGAAATCATGGCAGGGCGACCACCAACGAAAGCAATCACCACCGCAATACAGAACGAAGCGTATAAACCGACTTTGGGGTCGACCCCTGCAATAATAGAGAAGGCGATGGCTTCTGGGATCAGTGCTAAACCGACAACCAGTCCAGCCAAAATATCCGCACGGATATTGGAGAACCATTGCGCTCGAATATTGGAAAACATAGAAATAGCCTATTTTTTAGGAATTTTTAAAGGCTAGTGATGTGATATACGGACACACAACTACACCACATCACTAGACAGTGATGAGTTAATACATAGGAAATGTAAAACTTAAGGTGGCGTAAGCATCATGTGAGCAGAGAGGGGCTTTATTTGAACTGGGGCAAGCATAGCACCCAAGAGGATAAAGCTCTAGCGATTGTTACAATAACTAGAGCCTGAAACGATTAGAGTGATTGTTGGTCTAACAATAACTGTGCTTCACGAAGACTTAACGTCCCTTCATAGATTGCACGACCTGTAATCGCCCCTAGAATTCCTTTTTGGTCTTTTAGATTGCGTACATCATCTAGATTAGTAACGCCACCAGAAGCAATTACAGGCAGACCTGAATAGTTTGCCAAATTCACGGTCTGTTCAACATTAACACCTTGCATCATGCCATCACGTGCAATATCGGTATAAACAATACTCGATACGCCAGCATCGGCAAAACGTTTAGCAAGATCTGTCGCTTTTACATCAGTTACATTGGCCCAACCATCGGTTGCGACCATGCCATTGATGGCATCAATACCGACAATGATATGACCTGCGAAGCGTTTACATGCTTCTTCAACAAACTCAGGCTCTTTCACGGCTTTGGTACCGATAATCACGAAAGAAACACCAGCTTCCAAATAGTGTTCGATGGTTTCAAGTGAACGGATACCACCACCAATCTGAATTGGAAGTTCAGGTTGTGCACGCGCAATCGCTTCAACGACTGGTTTATGAATTGGTGTACCTGCGAAAGCACCATTTAAATCGACTAAATGTAAACGACGTGCGCCTTCATCCACCCAATGTTGTGCAGTTGCCACAGGGTCTTCAGAGAAAACGGTATCGTCTTCCATACGTCCTTGTTTTAAACGGACACATTTACCATCTTTCAGGTCAATTGCTGGGATGATTAGCATGCTTTCGCTCCTTGCGTCATCATAGGTTTAAATTATTAGGGCTTGTTCAACAGGCCCTATATTAGCAAAGTATTGATCAATCACTAAGCTTTGTCTGCTGAACCTTCCAGTATTCTCCTGATTTGTTGCAGTAATTGTGTTGTGAGCAATTGTTGCTGATACAGTTGCTCGAAACAGAGTAGTGCTGCATAGGCATCTGCGGCGGCATAATTGATTTGTTGAGGACTAAGATTTTTAACAGACCAGTTTGAGGTACTGACTTTTTTACTTTTGGCAAAATAACGTTGGAACAGGAGAGCGATTGCCGTTTGGATACCGACTTGACTGCGATAACCAAAACTTGCAAAGCTCTTGGATAGATCAATCATTGCATTGGGCTGAATGTCTTTAGCTTGGAAGATATGGGCATCATTTTTTAGTCCAAAGCCAACCTTGAGTTGTTGTTCATTTTCGAGAATCGGTTTGAGAAAATCTAATATTTCAGTACTGACTTGAAATAAATAAACCTTGTTTGGCGTTGCGAGCTGGATCAGGTGAGGCCCCGTCGATTTTTCGCCAACTTTGAACGTTGGCTTGGATTCAGTATCAAAACCAAAGACCTGAATAGAAGTGAGTTCCGCCTGAATTGACTTACATTGTTCAAGCGTTTGGATCACCAAGATACGATCTGTGCTTAGATTCTTAAATGCAGGCAATGCGCGGATTTGTTCTTTGCTTAAAGGGGGAGTGTGTTGAGGCGTATCCATCTGCATTAAAGGCTCAAAGCGTTTGATTGAGCTTAAAGGGTTTTATCGAAATAAAAAAGCCAAGTCGGAACTTGGCTGCGGTTTATGTTTTTGAAGTCATTTATTGTTGCTGTATCAACTGACTTCTTTGCACATATTCCTGATATGCAGGAACTGCACTGCCCACTAAGGCAAAAATGACGGCAAGTGGAATAATCACAATATAAATCCAGCCCAAGACTTTTTCCCAGCCTGATGTCTCACGTTCAACACCAAACTTATTCTCACCTGCTGTTCCTTTGGCACAGAGCAGATAAATAATGAAAATGAAGTTTACAAAGGGGACAATGGCTAATAATGACAACCAACCTGTTTGATTACGGTCATGTAGACGACGAATGGTAAATACAAAAGAAAAATAGACGAACACGATATAGAGAATGATAAACAGGACAATTGCGAGGACTGGATAATCTTGCCCTTGTTCGAGACTGCCGCCAGTCACGAGTACAGCACCAAATGCCAAGACAAAAATGAGAATCACTGCGATGATTGAACTTAAAAATGTCCAAGCGGCATAGGAAAGTCGACCAAAACGGCCTTTGGGGCTCAGTGGGTGATCCACACTTTGAGTAGATAAATTCATTGTTATTCCTATCTAGGTGTTTTTATGGGATTGTAAAAATTGAAAAATGTATCATTTAGAATAATAAAGAAAAAATTGCAAAATTAAAGCTTAAATTATTTTATGAGTTGCAGATCAAGTAATAACGAAAAACTTGATCTGCATTCAGTAAGTTTAGATCTTCCATTCCACAAAGTTCTTTAACAACTGTAGGCCAGCGGTATGACTTTTTTCAGGATGGAACTGCGTTGCAAACAAATTGTCTTTGTGAATCGCCGTGCAGAAATTCACGCCATAATCACAGGTTGCTGCAGTGACTGCTGAATCTTTTGGCTCTACATAATAGCTGTGCACAAAATAGAAACGCGCATCTTGTTCAATGTTATTCCACATTGGGTGACTTGGATCAAGTTGATGTACTTGGTTCCAGCCCATATGCGGTACTTTTAAATTTGGGATTTCAGGAAAGTGTTTCACAACACCCTCAAAAATACCCAATGCAGCCACACCGCCATTTTCTTCCGAACTTTGTAGTAGCGCTTGCATACCGACACAAATCGCAAGCACAGGTTTGTTGAAAGTAGCTTGACGCACAACTTCATCAATCCCTGCTTCATGCATGCCTTGCATACAGTCACGCATGGCACCGACACCCGGGAAAACAATTTTATCCGCTTTGGCAATCAGTTTAGGATCATTGGTAACATCAACTGTTGCACCAACATGCTCTAAGGCTTTTGCCGCAGAGTGTAGATTGCCCATGCCATAATCAAGTAAAGCAATACGGGTCATTACAAACTACCTTTAGTCGAAGCGATGGTGTTTTCTGCGCGTGGATCAATTTCACATGCCATACGCAATGCACGTGCTAAAGCTTTAAACACACTTTCAATCTGGTGGTGACTATTTTTGCCTTTCAGGTTATCAATATGCAATGTCATCAGCGCATGATTGACAAAACCTTGGAAAAATTCTGAAAATAAATCGACATCAAAGGTTCCGATGCGGGCACGTGTATATGGAATATCCATAAACAAACCTGGACGACCAGATAGATCAACCACAACACGAGACAGTGCTTCATCTAATGGCGCATAAAAATGCCCATAGCGACGTAAGCCTTTTTTATCGCCTAAAGCTTGTGCAAACGCTTGCCCCAAGGTGATTCCACAGTCTTCGACGGTGTGATGATCATCAATTTCTAGGTCACCATCGCAATGAATGTCGATATCAAATAGACCATGACGCTTGATTTGATCAATCATATGGTCTAAAAATGGAACTCCAGTGTTGAGTGTGCCTTGACCAGTACCATCGAGATTGAGACGAACTCGAATTTTTGTTTCGTTGGTATTTCTTACCACTTCACTGATACGTTGCGTCATGGACACGTTCCTCAAAAAACGTCAAAAATGATTGAATTAAAAACCAATAGTTTCGCTGTGACGAAAAAGTGACAGCATCATAGTTTGCTCAGGAGGGTTAATCAATGCCTATTACCGTACATGCTTACAGTTCTCTGGATAATCTAGGAATTCGTACTCAGCTAGAGCGACTTTACGATACCAGCCCAGAGTTTGGCGATGGGCAAGATGCAATGGAACAACTTGAACAAAATCTCCAGCAATATACCACAGTTTACACTGCTGAATTTAACACCAAAATTATAGGTGCAATTTGGGCAACAGGACAAGGTGAAAGCCGTGTTTTGGAATATATTGTGGTGCATCCAGCCAATCGTGGCCGTGGGGTTGCAGAACGCTTGGTTGAAGAGGTGTGCCGTATGGAAGAAGAGCAAGGGGTTAAACAGTTTGAACCAGGTTGTGGGGCAATCCATCGCTGTTTATCCCATATTGGCAAAATCTAAGCCTTGGTTTGCTACTTTGGAGTAAAATTAAGCGCTTAAGAGAAAAATCCACAAATTTGCTTGACGGGCTTAGGCAAACATTGTTTAATACGCCCACTTTGGCGTGATAGCTCAGTAGGTAGAGCAACGGATTGAAAATCCGTGTGTCCCCAGTTCGATCCTGGGTCTCGCCACCATAAATTTGTATTTTCAATCCCTGATCCCATCAGGGATTTTTTTTGCCCAAAAAATGATTGCGTGAAAAATGTGCATTCAAATCAAAAGCTCATGATAATTATTGACTATTCAGCTGAGATACGGCTTAATACACCCCATTGGCGTGATAGCTCAGTAGGTAGAGCAACGGATTGAAAATCCGTGTGTCCCCAGTTCGATCCTGGGTCTCGCCACCATATTCAAAAAGCCTCAAACGAAAGTTTGAGGCTTTTTTTATTGCTTCAATATTTTGCTATATTGGGGCCAAGTAGAAGAATTGAAGAATAACATCGCATGAAAGATCTGTTTTCGGCGCAAAGTGAACTTTATCAACAGGCACGGCCAACTTATTCGCAATCGTTAGTAAACTGCTTAATAGCGCAACTCAATGGCTTGGACTCTGCGTGGGATTGT
This sequence comes from Acinetobacter sp. TUM15071, assembly GCF_008980925.1. Classification (NCBI taxonomy): domain Bacteria; kingdom Pseudomonadati; phylum Pseudomonadota; class Gammaproteobacteria; order Moraxellales; family Moraxellaceae; genus Acinetobacter; species Acinetobacter sp. TUM15071. The sequence goes on from NZ_BKGB01000004.1 coordinate 235,329, forward strand.
GGGGCGGGTTCAGGGCAACTGACTCAACTGATCGCTCCTTATTTTCAGCATGTGGTTGCAACTGATCTCAGTCAAAATCAACTAGATCAGGCTCCAGCATTACCCAATGTGCAGTATTTACAACAAGCCGCAGAGCAAACCTCATTTGCAGATCAGTCTTTTGATTTGATTACTGTTGCCCAAGCGATTCACTGGTTTGATTTTGAAAAGTTTTATGCAGAAGTAAAACGAATATTAAAGCCAGATGGTCTTTTTGCAGTGATTGGATATGGCCTGTTAACGCTTGATAAGAAGGACTTAAACGATCGAGTACAACACCTCTATTTTGAGACTTTAAATGGCTTCTGGGATGCAGAGCGACGTTATATTGATGAGCATTATCAAACGATTCCATTTCCCTTTGAGGAAATCGCAATGCCACAGTTTCAGATCGAGTTAGGTTGGACAGGGTCGCAGTTGTGGGATTATCTCAATACTTGGTCTGCGGTAAAGCATTATCAGGATCAACAGCATGTTAGCCCTTTGGCGAGCTTAGAAGACATTTTACAGATACAGCAGCCGATTGGGATTCGCTTTCCAATTTTGCTGAGAGTCGGGCGCTTAGCTGCATCAAAGTAGGAAAATAAAAAAAGCATGTCGGAGCATGCTTTTTTATTGAGATGAGAGCTGAGTGTTAAGCAGACTTCGCCACAGCTACAGGCGCTAACATATGACCTGTTTCTTCAAAATTGGCATGCCAAGACAAGGCTTCACGAAGAATATGCGGGGTGTGGCCGCCACGTTCGCAAGCGCGATCAAAGTAATCATTAAGTGCGCCTTGATACAGTGGATGTACGCAGTTGTCGATAATGACACGTGCACGCTCACGTGGTGCTAAGCCACGAAGATCTGCCAAACCAACTTCTGTTACCAAGATATCAACATCATGTTCATTGTGATCGACATGGCTGACCATTGGTACGATTGATGAGATATCACCACCTTTGGCAATCGATTTGGTCACGAAGATCGCAAGGTGAGCATTACGGGCAAAGTCACCTGAACCACCGATACCGTTCATCATCTTGGTACCGCAAACGTGGGTTGAGTTCACATTACCGTAAATATCAAACTCAAGCGCAGTATTGATGCCGATAATACCTAAACGACGCACGATCTCTGGATGATTAGAAATCTCTTGTGGGCGTAATACCAATTTGTCTTTGTAATGTTCAAGATTACCGAAAACACGCTCGCCACATTGTGCTGATAGGGTGATTGAGCTACCAGAAGCAAATTTCATTTTGCCTGCATCAATTAGTTCAAAAGTACAGTCTTGCAGTACTTCTGAATACATGACTAAATCTTCGAAATTCGAATCTTTCAGTCCGGTTAAAACCGCATTGGCAATTGAACCAATACCTGCCTGTAATGGGCCTAAGTTTTTCGCTAAACGACCTTCTGCGACTTCTTTTTCAAAGAATTTAATCAGGTGATTCGCAATGCCTTGAGTTTCAGCATCAGGTGGAGTCACAGTTGATGGTGAATCTGCTGTGTCATTGAATACGATACCCACGATTTTTGCTGGATCGATTGGAATCGCTGTTGAACCAATACGGTCATCCACTTGTGTTAAAGGCAATGGCGTACGGGTAGGACGATAGGTCGGGATATAAATATCGTGTAGACCTTCGAAATTTTCGCTGAGCGAGGTATTGATTTCGACAATTACTTTTTCTGCAAAAATAGCAAAACTTGCTGAGTTGCCGACAGAGGTGGTTGGAACGATGTGACCATCTTCAGTAATGGCAACCGCTTCAATCACAGCAACATCAGGACGTTTCAATTGTTGGTTGCGCATTTGCTCAACAGTTTCAGATAAATGTTGGTCGATAAACATCACTTCGCCATTGTTGATGGCACGACGTAAAGTATTGTCGACTTGGAATGGCATACGACGAGCAAGGACCCCTGCTTCCGTCAATTGTTTGTCTAAGTCATTGCCGAGACTCGCGCCCGTAATTAATGTGATTTTTAACGGATTTTTTTTGGCTTGTTCAACCAATGCTTGTGGGACTGCTTTCGCCTCACCAGCACGGGTAAAACCGCTCATACCAACCGTCATATCATTTTTAATAAACTGAGCTGCCTGCTCTGCACTCATCACTTTGTCATGCAGTGCTGCAAGACGAATACGACTTAAAGACATCATCCATTCTCAATATTGCTTTTCATTGGATAAGGATTCTATCGCTAAAACATGAAAAGTGGATTGAAATAAGGCTAAGGTCTAATACAGGTGAGTATGCTTTATTCACTTGCCATGCAATAGGCTATTTTCTGTGTGATATTTGCTTGAATTCGTGCAGAAAAACCAATTGAGTCTTGGATTGTTGTTCATGCTTGGAGGCTATTCAACGAATAAAAGTCTTCAATCTGATGGTGTTTTGATTGAAGACTTTAGTCGAAGAAATAGGGAGCATTGGTCGCTTAAGCGCGGGTTGTTAAAAATGCCCTGTCAGGGTTTGTTTGATTTTGTCGATGGTATTATTTTGCGGCTCTTCGTCTGGTACTGAGTTAATAGGAAGAGAAATCACGACTTCCAAACCGCCTTGTTCACGATTGCGAATGTTGATCTGTCCTTGATGAATATCGACAATACGTTTCACGATCGCTAAACCCAAACCACTCCCTTGAATTGTTCGTGCGGAATTGCCGCGAACAAAAGGCTGCATTAACTCTTCGACTTGATCTGGTGGAATACCCTCACCATGATCGGCAACTGTAATCAAAATATGATCATCAACATGGCTGGCAGAAAGTTCAATCGGCTCTGCACCATAACGTTTAGCATTATTGACCAGATTGGCGATGAGTCGCTTTAATGACAGGCTGCGGGCAGGGATGATTGGCAGTTCCTGCGCCTGAAAACGGATATCCAGTGGTTTGAATTGCACCACCACTTCTTGCAATAAGGTATTGAGGTTAGTGTCGGTTAACTCTTCATCCGAACCATCACGCATATAGGAAATGAACTGATTCAGAATCGCATCCATATCATCTACATCATAAATCAGACCTTCACGGAAAAACTCGTCGGGCAGCATTTCGGCGGTGAGGCGGATACGTGTCAGTGGCGTGCGTAAATCATGGGAAATACCTGCCAACATGATTTGGCGATCACGTTCGGTCTGCTCGAGTGTGTATACCATATGGTTAAAGGCTTGGTTCACCTGACGGATTTCGAGTGGACCATGATTGGTATCGAGATAGGGTGCTTTGCCTGTTTTACTATAATTATTGGCAGCATTCTGCAATCGACGTAGCGGTCGATTCATTTGCCGTACCAAAATCAAAATAATAATCGATGACAGGATTGGAACCCCAAACAACCACGCAGCAATCAGCTCTACGCTGTAGTTGGTATAGGTTTTGAGTGGCTCTCTAACCCAGTTCCCATTCATCTCTGGTGTTTGGATCCAGATACGAGGGATCGGTTTAAATTTAAAATAAACCGTGACGTTTTCTACGCCGAGCTCTTTCGCGAGTTTAGATTCGATTTGATTGGTAAACAGCTCCGCCAAGAATTTATCTTCAACTTTGGGAAACTCTCTGGGGTCGGTCACGTATTCAATGCCAATACGGTTTTTTAACCATGTATCGACGTCAACTTCGCTATCACGATGCAGAATTCGAATGTCTGGATTATTGACCAGTTCTAATTCAATTGCGAGATAACGAGCGTGCTGTTGTAGTTCTGGAAGATAAAGTGTTCGCCAAAAGAACCACAAGGACATAAACAGGCTGAAAAACACCATGAACAAAACCAAGATGGTGGTGCGCATGGCTGCGGAACGCGGTTTAATTTTATCTAAAAACCGTTCCCATTGGGTTCGTGGCCTTTCGGAATAAGCCGCGAACTCAGTAAATTCTTGTGGATCGATTGGTTCAAGTTTCAACGTTTTATTTCCTAAGCTTATTCAGCGCCATCTGGAACAAAAACGTAGCCCACGCCCCATACGGTTTGGATATAACGCGCACGGGCAGGGTTATCTTCAATTAAACGACGTAGACGAGAGACTTGGACATCAATCGAGCGTTCCATTGCACCCCATTCACGACCACGCGCCAAGTTCATCAGCTTGTCGCGTGTCAGTGGTTCACGTGGATGTTGAACCAATGCTTTTAGAACTGCAAACTCACCCGTTGTGAGCGTTACGACTTGACCTTCACGAGTTAAGGTACGAGTCGATAAATCCAAAGACCATGGACCAAAGCTGACCACTTCAACTTGTTGACTTGGTGCACCAGGAACTTCACGTACTTGACGACGTAATACTGCACGGATACGTGCCAGTAATTCATTCGGGTTAAATGGTTTTGGTAAATAATCATCTGCGCCTGCTTCAAGACCCGCAATACGGTCAGAGTCACTACCACGTGCTGTTAGCATAATAATCGGTGTATCGATATTTGATTGGCGTAAACGACGACAGATGCTTAAACCATCTTCTACAGGAAGCATAAAATCGAGCACGATAAGCGAGAACAATTCACGTTGCAGTAAACGGTCCATTTGAGTTGCATCATGGGCAGTTTTTACCACAAAGCCTTTGTCTTCTAAAAAGCGTTGTAACAGCGTACGCAAGCGCACATCGTCATCGACCACTAAGATGCGTTCGACCCGGTCTGTCTCATGGTGTACAGTTTCCGTCGATTCGGCAGGTACAACTAAACTCATGATGTGCTCCTTTATCGTTTATTGTCATCGTCTTTATGCAATGCGATTGTGAAATATCAATAGACCTTTGAGTATACGATTCATTGCACAGTTTTGGCTATGTTATAAAGCAACAAATATTGCCAATAAAATCAAGAGATAGATACCAAATATATACAGGCAAAATTATGACAATCAATCTATTTTTCAATATTTAGGCGAAAAAATCTTGGTATTTTAGAAACATTCAGCGATTTGCATAAACTACTTGCACAATATTCAAAAAAACAATGGTGGATTTTATAGCCATGAACTTTATAATCAGTGCTTTTAGACTTAACCCTTGTGGAATCAATCACGATGACTGACTTAGTTCAGCAGTTGGCAAATGAACTTGCCGTACGTCCAAACCAAGTAGAAGCTGCTATTCGTTTAATTGATGAAGGTGCTAGCGTTCCTTTTATTGCACGTTACCGTAAAGAAGTCACGCAAGGCTTAGACGATACGCAATTACGTCAACTCGATACACGTTTAACTTATTTACGTGATTTATTTGAGCGTCGTGAGAAGGTGATCCAATCTTTACAAGAACAAGATAAATTAAGCGATGATTTATTGGCGCGTGTAAATGCAGCTGAGACTAAAAATGCATTAGAAGAAATTTACGCACCGTATCGCCCGAAACGTACCAGTAAATCATTTAAAGCAAAAGAAGCAGGCCTTGGCGCTATTGCTGAAAAAATTATTGCAGAACAAGTTGATCCAACTGAAGCATTGGCTGGTTTTAGTCATGAAGACTACCCTGATGCAGAAAGCCAACTTGATGCGATTCAGCATATCTTGATTGATGACTGGGCACAAAATATTGCATTAACCACTGAATTAAAACAAACTTTTGCTAAAACTGCGGTATTGAAAAGTGCGGTAGCTTCTGAAGAGAAAAAAGAAGTTGGCAAAAAATTCCGTGATTATTTCGATTTCTCTGAAAACTTTAATAAAGTCCCTTCACATCGTTTATTGGCGATGTTACGTGGTCGTCAAGAAAATGTCTTGGGTTTGAAAGTTGATGGTGAAGATGATGCACCATTGGCTCGTATTGAAACTGAATATAACCTTGAACAAATTCAACCACAAACGCGTCAAGATTATTTAAAGCAAACAGCTAAACTGTTTTGGTTAGGCAAGATTCGTCCACAAATCGAACATTCCTTATTAACCGATAAACGTTTGGCTGCTGAAGCTGAAGCAATGGATGTATTTGCTGAAAACTTACGCCATTTATTACTTTCTGCGCCTGCTGGTGGCCGTACGACACTGGGCGTTGATCCAGGTATTCGTACAGGTGTGAAGTTAGCAGTGGTCAGTAATGCAGGTGATGTTCTTGCGCATAGCACCATTTATCCATTTGCACCGAAAGAAGACAAAGAGGGTTCTATTGCTGAACTTGCTCGTTTATGTCGAGAGTTCCACGTGGAACTTATTGCGATTGGTAATGGTACCGCAAGCCGTGAAACTGAAGCTGTGGTTGCGGAAATGATGGCGGCCAATACTGATCTGCAACTGACACGTATCACTGTAAGTGAAGCGGGTGCTTCTGTTTACTCTGCAAGTGAATTGGCTTCACAAGAATTACCTGAGCTTGATGTTTCGATTCGTGGTGCGGTGTCAATTGCACGTCGTTTACAAGATCCATTGGCTGAGTTGGTAAAAATTGACCCTAAATCGATTGGTGTAGGTCAATATCAGCATGATGTGAACCAAGCTGGTTTGGCAAAAACATTGGATGCCGTGGTTGAAGATTGTGTGAATGCTGTAGGTGTGGATGTGAATACCGCTTCTCCAGCGATTCTGGCTTATATTGCTGGTCTAAATAAAGCCATTGCGCAACAAATTGTTGAATATCGCAAAGAAAATGGTCGTTTTGATAACCGTCAAGCTTTGAAAAAAGTGCCGCGTTTGGGCGAACGTACCTTTGAACAATCTGCTGGTTTCTTACGTGTTCAAGATGGTTCTGAACCATTGGATGCGTCTGCAGTTCACCCTGAAAGCTACGGCTTGGTGGAAAGAATTGTTGCGGCAAAAGCAACTACGGTAAAAGACATTATTGGTAACACTGAAATCATTCGCCAAGTCAAAGCGGATGAATTTGTAGATGACAAATTTGGTTTACCGACTATTCAGGACGTTTTAGCTGAATTGGAAAAACCAGGTCGTGATCCACGTCCTGAGTTCCGTACTGCGAAATTCCGTGAAGACATTACCGAAGTTGCGCAATTGACTGAAGGCATGCAACTTGAAGGTGTTGTCACTAACGTAACCAATTTTGGTGCTTTCGTGGATGTTGGTGTACACCAAGATGGTTTAGTTCATATTTCTGAACTAGCCAATGAATTTGTTTCTGATCCACATAAAGTTGTGAAACCAGGTCAAATTGTGCAAGTACGTGTGATGCAAGTGGACGTGGAACGTAATCGTGTTAACTTGAGTATGCGCGCTGAAGGTTCTGCACCAGCGAAAGCCCCACGTCAGCAACGTCCACAACAAGATCGTACTGAACGTTCAGATCGTAAACCACAAGGCCAACGCCCTCCGCGTAAAGAGGGTGACTTTAAGCGTCCGCAGAATAATAACAAGCCAAAAACTGAAAAACCACAAGAGCAAAAAATTGGTGGTTTAGGTGCTTTGTTATTACAAGCAGGGATTAAAGGTTCTAAATAATTTACTTAAGAGGGAAAATATTTTCCCTCTAATTTATTCTTATGAAAAAATATATTATTTATGCAGATGAAGCTTGGACTCATGACTTTCCTAAACGGTATCATAATTTTTTCGGTGGCTTCTTAGCTGAAGAAGCTGTATTTCTTTTGTTGGAGAAAGAAATACGAAAGATTCTTAAAAGTTACAATTATAGATGGGAAATTAAGTGGTCTAAAATTTCTTTAAGAAATAGAGATTTATATCATGCTGTTTTGGCGTGTATATTTCATTTTTTAGAGACAAATCCTATTGTATATCGTCAGATGTTCCGAGATAAGCGAGATGTTTATTTGGGAGATGAAAGTTCTATTGAAGGACAATTTAAACTTTTTTATCAATTTATTAAGTATTCTTTTGGTTTGGAGTTTGTTGAGCCTAATAGTTCTATCCAAATCATTATTGATGAGCATTC